>CACZIV010000076.1 GCA_902781305.1 Pseudoselenomonas ruminantium | reverse complement strand
GGGGATATTGACCCAATTGAGTCGAAGAAAACGGAAGCCCGCATTCGCGAAAAGGGCTTTGGCGAGGAAATCTGGCAGCTCAGGAATATGAATTTTTGTCAGATTGATGAACTGGCGCAGGAAGTCGGCGGTTTTGATTTCGTGCTGGCGGACCTCGGCGTGTCCTCCATGCAGATTGATAACCCGGAGCGAGGCTTTACGTTCAAGAGTGATGGGCCGCTCGATTTGCGGCTGAATCCTGAAGCGGGGATTACGGCGGCGCAGAGACTAGCGGCTATTTCTAAGGAAGAACTTACGGGCATGCTGCAGGAAAATGCGGATGAACCTTATGCGGCTGAGATTGCCCGGCAGATTACCCGCCGCCGCTGGCCGATTAAGACCACGCGGGAGCTTTATGACGAAGTAGCCAAGGCTTTGGCGAAGGTGGAACTGCCCCCTGAGATGAAGGAGCGGGCAGGTTACAGCACGAAGAAACAGGCACTGGCGCGGGAAGAACTCATCAAAAAAAGCAGCGCCCGGGTATTCCAGGCACTGCGCATCGACATCAATCACGAGTATGAAGTTCTCTATGAATTTATGGAAAAACTGCCGGAAGCATTAAGACCAGGCGGCCGCGCCGCCATCCTGACCTTCCACTCCGGTGAGGACAGGATTGTGAAGAAAGCCTTTAAGAATTTTTTCCAACAGGGCATCTACCGCGAGATTTCGCAGGAGGTTGTCCGTCCGTCCCAGGAGGAATGCTACCGCAACAGCCGGGCACATTCCACGAAACTCAGGTGGGCAATAAAGGCTTAATTTCTTCTGACCTTGGCAAAATGCAGTTTTGGGATATGTTCAATTAAATTCATATTATGGGCTAGAGCATAGAATGTCTCCAGCCCTTTTTTGTATTCCTCGGTTAAATCCCATTTGATGGTGTTATAAAGGTAGCTGTCAAGCTGTTCATAGGTGAAGGGCTTGTCGCCTAGTACCGAGCCGATGATTTTATCCTTTTGTTCCGGATACTTGCGGAAGGCTTTGGTTACGCGGTCGTAAATCAGCTGCAGCATTTCCGGATGGTTTTCGGCAAAGTCACGGTTTACGACCCAAAGGGCATAGACCATTTTCTGGCCGGTGAGTTCTTGCCATTCCTGCCCCAAGTCGTAATAGTAAAGCCCTTCTTCGCGATGGTGATAGCACCAGAGGGCATCATCGCCGATTAAAAGGGATGCTGTGGCATCGTCGGGGATGGGCTTATCCGGGCCGACATGGCGCACATAGTAGTTGGGAATGGCGCCGTAACTGCGCAGGATGATTTTTAAGAGGCAGTGCGAGGTCGCACTTTTGGCTGTAAGGATGATTTTGTCGTCTTTCAGGCTTTCGATGGGCTTTTTGGAAATCAGCAGAATGCTCTGCACAGGGCCATCGGTGCTGATGCAGACGTCGGGAAGAATCACTAATTTTTCGCTGTGGCGGGCAAAGACGATGGACGAGGTATTGCTCATGTCCAAGCGCCCGTTGATGATGTCGTTATTCAGCACGGCAGGTACGCCGCGCGTTATGGAAAGCCCCTGGGCGGCGCCGTGATTATAGCTGTAGGAAAGGGGCAGAACGTTCAAAAAATCAATATGCCCAACGCGGGGACAGGTCATAGTTTTTCCTCCTAAATGCAAAGACTTCCTTTCCATTATAACGCCGTTTGCGGTTGACTTCTAGCATTTTTGGGGGTAAAATTAATTGATAGTATCAACTTAGTATTTTAAGGGGGATTTATAAATGGATGAATACGTAAACTGGGGGCGTTGGTTCTCCATCCTGCACCGCCGTTCACAGCTCTTTGTCGTAGAGGCTTGCCAGCAGTTTGGGCTGACTTTTTCCGAATACAGTATGCTGATTCGCCTTTACGATAAGGAAGGGGCCAAGCAGGACGATTTGGCGGCTATGCTCTATCTCGATAAAGCGGTGGTGACCCGCACCATCAATCTGTTGGTCAAGAAGGGCTTTATCTATCGGGAGGCGGATACGGTAGACCGGCGCATCCGTCATATCTATCTCACCGAGTATGGCCGTCAGCAGCATGACTATCTGCGCAATGTCATTCAAGGCTGGATTGATTATCTGGTCGAAGATATGGACAAGGATGAGGTCAAGGAACTGTTTAATGGTTTCCATAAGCTGGTGGACAGGGCTTGTGATGCAGATTTGGTAGAGCTGGCCAAAAAATTACCGACAGGGGGCGCTGTGCGTGAAAAACTTTAAGTTTTTGGCGGTGCTGCTGCTTTCCAGTGTGGTTTTCGTCAGTGGCTGTGGCCATAAGGAGGCGGTGACGGATAAACCGGTGCTGGTGAAAACACAGCAGGCCGGCATTGGGAGCAGCGAGCAAAGCGGCACCTATTCCGGTACCGTCAAGGGCCGTTATGAAACCAATATGGCCTTTCAGGTGGGCGGACAGATTATCTCCCGCAATGTGCAGGCGGGCAGCCGCGTGCGGGCGGGCGATGTGCTGATGGTCATTGATGCCCGCGATGTCCTGCAGCAGTCCAATCAGGGCGATGCGCAGGTGGCCTCGGCCCGGGCGCAGCTGGAACTGGCTGAAAAGAACCTCGAACGCTATACCCAGCTGTTTGAGGAAAATGCAATATCCCGTGCAACCCTTGACCAGTATCAGACCAATTATGATGCGGCCTTCGCGGCTTATCGCAGCGCTTATGCCCAGCAAAAGCAGGGGCATAATGCTCTGGGCTACACCAATCTGGTGGCAGGGGCTAATGGCGTGGTTTCCGCAATTTCGGCGGAAGAAGGTCAGGTGGTCGCTGCCGGACAAACGGTGTTGACCCTGGTACAGGACGGCGAAATGGAAGTGGAAATCGCTGTGCCGGAAAATAAGGTTAGCGAACTTACTTTGGGTATGCCTGTATCGGTGAATTTCTGGGCGTTGAAGGGCCGGGCAGATGGCACTATCCGGGAGATTTCGCCGATGGCAGACAGCACAACCCGCACCTATAAGGTGCGCGTTTCTCTGCCGGAACCGCCGGCAGGTATGCAGCTGGGCATGACCGCCAGTGTGGCCATCAAGGGAGATGGCAATGAAGCGGGCGGCGTTGTGCTGCCGTTGTCGGCCATTTTCCAGGACGGCGATACGCCACAGGTCTGGGTTGTAGGCGATGATAACACGTTGACCGCTAAAGCCGTTGCCGTGGAAAATCTTGGCGATGACAAGGTGCAGGTAACAGGCCTTAATGTGGGCGACTTGGTGGTTACGGCCGGCGTTCATAAGCTCCATGAGGGGCAGACGGTACGGACGGAGGCGGACTGATGCGGAATCTTACAGAAGTCAGTCTCAAGAACCGGACGCTGGTCTGGTATTTTATCATCATAACCGCCATTGGCGGTATCCTGTCTTACTTCCAGTTGGGGCGCATGGAAGACCCGCAGTTCACCATCCGGCAGATGGTCGTGACAGCGGCCTGGCCGGGCGCTACAGCCGAGGAAATGCAGGAACAGGTCACGGACAAGCTGGAAAAGCGCCTGCAGGATACGCCGCATCTGAAAGCAATCAAAAGCGAAAATCGTCCGGGACAGGTTGTAATCTATGTGGAACTGGACGATACCATTGCCAAGGCAGATATTCGGCCGACCTGGCGTGATGTGCGCAATTTCTGCGAGGATATCAAACGCAATCTGCCGGAGGGCGTATACGGCCCCTACTACAATGACCGCTTTGATGATGTATACGGCACGATTTATGCCGTGACCGGCGATGGTTATAACTACGAGGAACTGCGGCAGTATGCGGAAAAGACCCGCCGCCTGCTCCTCAATGTTCCCAGTGTGCAAAAAGTAGAGCTTATCGGGGAGCAGAAGGAAAAAATCTATGTGGAACTCGATACCATGAAACTTTCGGAGCTGGGTATCAGCCCGCAGGTGATTTCTAATGCCTTAAAGACGCAGAATGAAATGACGGCAGCGGCGATGGTGGATACGGATTCTTCTAATGTCTACCTGCGCCTGTCCGGTCAGTTCGCCGATGTAAAAGCTGTGGAGGAAATGCCCATCAGCGTGAATGGGCGCAACTTCCGTCTGAGCGATATTGCCAAAGTCAGCCGCAAGTTCAGCGACCCGGCTGATAATAAGATGTTCTTTGATGGCGAACCGGCCGTGGGAATTGCCGTGTCCATGGAAGATGGGGGCAATATCCTTGACCTCGGCGAAAACTTAAAAAAACAGGTCGCAGCTGTACAGGCCGAAGTTCCGGCAGGTGTAGAAATCCGTCAGGTGGCCAATCAGTCGGAAGTGGTCAAATCCTCCATCAACGAGTTTATCAAGACGCTGATGGAAGCGATTGTGATTGTGTTGGCGGTCAGCTTCCTGTCCTTGGGCGTCCGCACGGGTATGGTGGTGGCCTGCTGTATCCCGTTGGTGCTCTGTGGTGTGTTTATCTCCATGTATTTGTTGGGGATTGATTTGCACAAAGTTTCTTTGGGCGCGCTGATTATTGCTTTGGGTCTGCTCGTTGATGATGCCATCATCGCCGTGGAAATGATGAGCGTCAAGTTAGAGGCGGGCTTAAACCGTTTTGAGGCGGCCTGCTTTGCCTTTAAGGCGACGGCTAAGCCCATGCTGACAGGCACGCTGATTACCTGTGCGGGCTTTATTCCCGTGGCATTTTCCAAGGGGATGGCCAGTGAATTCTGTAATGCGCTGTTCCCGGTTATCGGCATTGCTTTGGTGTTGTCGTGGGTGGTGTCGGTTATGGTGGCACCACTCTTAGGTACTTATATGATTAAGGTGGAACCGAAAACCGATGCTCAAGGGGAAATCAATCCCTATCAGAGCCACTTTTATGTGAAGTTCCGCAAGGTTTTGCAATGGTTCCTAAGCCATCGGCAGGTGGTGCTCGTGGGGACAGTCGCGCTCTTTGTGGTGTCGCTTCTGATGATGCCGCATATCCGTCAGGAATTTTTCCCCACGTCCACCAGACCCGAAGTGCTGATGGAACTGAAGCTGCCGGAAGGTTCGTCCAAGGCAGCATCTCAAGAAGCGGCTGCACGGATGTCCGCTTTCCTGCAGGAGCGGCAGGACTTGCTCGAAAACTATGCCTATTATGTAGGCCGTTATACACCGCGTTTTGTGTTGACGGTTGACCCGAAGGCCGAGACGGACAATGTCACCCACTTTGTGATGGTGGCCAAAGATGTACAGGCCCGTGAAAAGCTGGCTGCCGAACTGCAGACGGCCTTTAACGAGGAATTTTCCGATGTGCGGGCTAAACTCCAGTACATTCAGACCGGCCCGCCGGCTGATTATCCGGTGATGCTCCGCGTGACGGGGTACAGCACCGAACAGACCAAGGAACTGGCGCACAGAGTAGCTGACATTGTGGCGGCGGACAGCAACAACTACAATGTGAATCTGGATTGGAATGAAAAGAGCAAGGTCGTTAAGCTGGAACTTGACCAGGACAAGCTGCGAGCCATGGGGCTTAGTGCACAGGCGGTAAAGCAGATGATTTACACGGAAGTCACCGGCGCAGCGGCGGCGCAGTTCTACACCGGCGACCGGACGCTCGATATCACCCTGCGTCTGGCGGTAGCCGATAGAGAGGATTTAGGCAAGCTCGGCAGCCTGCCCCTTTATCTGGGCAGTGCCGGCTATGTGCCCTTGGAGCAGATTGCCAAAATTTCCTATGGTGCTGAAGATGGCCTGATTAAGCGGCGCAATCTGATGCCCACCATTACGGTGCAGGCCGATATCCATAGCGGTACGGCCAATGATGCAACGCAGAAGGCGTATGAGGCAACGAAGCAGCTGCGGGAAGATTTGCCCTTGGGCTGTAATATCGAACCGGCAGGGGCACTGGAGAACAGCAATAATTCGCTGGGGTATCTCTTGATTCCGATTCCGGCGATGCTTTTTGTCATCATGACCCTGCTGATGTTCCAGCTCGACAGCGGCAAGCAGATGTTATTGACCCTGCTCACAGCGCCGCTAGGACTTATCGGTGTGGTCTGGGGCATGTTGATTACCGATTCGGCCATGGGCTTTGTGGCGGAACTGGGGATATTGGCGCTCTTTGGCATGATTATCCGCAACTCCGTCATCCTTATCGACCAGATAAAGAAGCATATTGCCGAGGGCGAAAGCCCCTATGATGCCGTGGTGGATTCGGCGATTTTACGCTTCCGTCCCATCATGCTGACGGCGGCAGCGGCTATCCTGGGCATGATTCCCTTGATGGCCAGCTCCTTCTGGGGGCCGATGGCAGTGGCGATTTCCAGCGGGCTGCTGGTGGCTACTGTGCTGACCTTATTGGTGCTGCCGACTATGTATGCGGTGGCTTATAAGGTCGAAAATAAGTAATTACAGAGGTTCATAGATGTACTAAGACGCCCGGCGGCTGATAATACTTTTCCTTCGCCATAGACAGGCTTGTCAAAAGCTACGGAAAAGCATCATCAGCCGCCGGGCTTAGTGTTGGCATTACAATGATATGCTAAAGTGCCCGGCTGACTGGTAATATTTTTCTTTCGCCATAGACAGGCTTGTCAAAAGCTGCGGAAAAGTATCATCAGCCGCCGGGCTTAGTGTTTGCATTGTAAGTTTTGATTTGTGGTTATGCGGCTTTGTTTTTAGCATTGTTGGCTGCCCAATTGGCTATTTGTGGTTGAAGGAGACGGACTACCTTTTTCCTGGACATATTCTTGTCAAGGGCAATTCTGTTTGCATCTGCTTTGCCTAGTACGTGGACGGCACATTCCAATGCGCCGTCACCATAGCAGGAGATAGTTGCTGCGTATGTTTCCAGGTCGTGAATTTTTAAGAAAAGCATATCCATTTTTTGCGATGCATAATTTTTCGCTATCCAATCGCCAAGGCGTTTTTCCAAGGCAATTCTTTTTTCAGGTGTCAGGGCAACGACCGTAGCACAGCCGTAGGAGATGCCGTTTATGGTGAACTCTTTGTAGTCGGAATAGAAAATTTCTTTGTCCGACATACCCTTATAGGCGGCCAATTCTTCTTCCATAGCGAGGAAATAGGCATTTCTGTTCTTAATGCCCGCTTTTTTTTCCAAATCGGCAACAGCCTGTCTGTCCAAATCCGTGGTCGTGGAGCTTTGCAGATTATCGGTATCGGATAGTATCGCGGAAAGCATCATGCCGGCAATTTCCTTGATTATGGGGACTTGGGCTTCTTGATATTCCAGCCAAACAATGGTAGAGGTGCAGCCGACAGGCATATTGCGGTAATAAACGGGAGCCGAAGTTTTTACATCACCAATCAGATTGTGATGGTCGATGATTTCCAGTACATTGGCTTTCTCCATGCCTTTGACCGCCTGGGCAAAACTATTATGGTCTACCAGGATAATGTTTTTGCCGGAGGCATCGTCAAGCAGCAACGGTTCCCTGAGGCCGAAATAGTTTAGGGCGTAGGTCGTTTCTGCATTGGGCAAACCAGCAATCCGTGCCTCTGCGTTTACTCCTAACTGACGTTTTAGGCTGGCATAAGCAATGGCTGTGCATACGCTGTCGGAGTCAGGAGGATTATGCCCCACTACATAGGTTACGCCTTTGCCATAGTCAATGCCCTGCATAAAAGAAGGATAGTTGATGTTAGACTGGCGATTATTAGCTCCTGCAACCGGAGCAGAGCAAAGAAGCAAGCCGATAAAAAACATAGCGCAACCCCATAAAACGGAATAATTTTTCTTTCGCATAGAGATGTTCCTTTCTTTTGTGTTAGCCAGGTGAAATGATTTATTTTACATTTCGCGGGACCGCCAGGATTCACCTGCTTTTGTGAGTAATAATTATTCTTGATTTTGCCAAATATATTGACAATTTAACAATCGACTGCCTATAATATTAATTGGTATAGGGTATTTTCATTGACAAAAGTCCTTGATTTTGCTAAGATTAGGAATGAAATTGATAATATTTCTACATTATCGATTTTGTTCTCCAATGGCAGAATGGGGAAGCAGGATGCCCAATAAAGAAATAGGCGGGGATAGCCCCTGTTTATATGTTGTTTTATGTTAAGGAGGATGGATTCGATGTTCCAGAAAACTGATTTTTGGATTGGTCTGGCTGTAGGTGCCGTTGCTGGTATCTTTGGTTATCGTTTCATGCAGGAGCGTGAAGCTCAGCTGGCTGCTATGCAGCAGGTTGCTCCCGCTGCTGAACTTCCGGTTGCTGAACTGCAGCGCCAGAAGGAAGAGCTCGAAGATTTAATCGCAGCTCAGGAAGCTAAAAAGGCTAAATAATATAATTCGTTTTTGACGAGAAAGGAGACTGCCGCTCTTGATTTTTGCGGCAGTCTTTTCTTGTCAGCAGGGAGGAAATTGTTTTGAGTTTGCTGGGAAACATCCAAATCCCCACCAATAAACTGGATTTATTTATCCGTTCTGTGGATATCTCGTCCTATCTGCCCGGACGGGTGCGTTTGTATAGCAATAATCTCATTGGCAATGCCAGTCTGGCCGCGGAAGTCGAAAGCCAGCTGCTGGCTTTTTGTGAGATTGACAGCGTGCAGACCAACACCACATCGGGTTCCATATTAATCCTTTATGAGCCGGAAAGACTCCGCCGCAACGCAGAACTGCGCAAGGTGGAAGAGTATATTATGACGCATGCAAGGAGGAAATAACGAATGTCTTATGTATCTGGATTTATGATGGGGGCGGCTATCGGCAAGAGCATTCGCCAGATGGTAGCAGGCGGCGGTGCACCCAAGATGGGCGCAGCTGTTATGCCTTTACGCAAGGTACAGCGCACAGTGGCCGCAGCAGTCTGCCCGGCGCCGTCCTTTAAGCTGGTGTCGAGCCTGCCCGGACGCCGCCGTTATCGGGTGAGCAAGCTTTCGCCGGAACTGGCCAAACTGCTCGAAGAACAGCTCGTTAAGCTCAGCTATGTGCAGAGCGTGCAGGCAAATCCTGTCAGCGGCAGCATTCTGCTGGTGTTCGATGAAGCCTATGAGGCCGATGTGGAACAGCTGGCGCAGTGGCTGGAACGCAAGTTCTTTGGTGGCGTGGCGGACAAAATCAGCCGCGGCTTTGGCAAGATGGCGGCTATGGCCAGCT
The DNA here is from genome assembly GCA_902781305.1 of Pseudoselenomonas ruminantium. GTDB lineage: Bacteria > Bacillota > Negativicutes > Selenomonadales > Selenomonadaceae > Selenomonas_A > Selenomonas_A ruminantium_K. The sequence goes on along the minus strand of CACZIV010000076.1, from coordinate 418 downwards.
CTGAAGCCCATGCCGGCAGCATCACGCGCAGCATTCGCAATACGGCGCGGGCTTTCAGCCAGTGGATTAAAGACCATACCTGCGGTTGGTTCGATATGAGCTCTTTGGCTTCGCTATTGTTCCTGCTTCGCGGTCTTAGAAAGATGATGCTTACCAAGCAGTATCCATCCGGCTCCCAGATGCTCTGGTGGGCCGTGACCTTAATGAGAGGATGGCGTACCGTATGATGTACGGAAATTGTTATTTTCACCTGCAGGCGGCGCTCAACCGTGAAGAACGGGCAAAGCTGGCCGCTAAAATCCGCCGCAACCGCAATATCATTGCGGTGACGGTGGATGAACGCAAGGTGCATATCTGGTATAAACGGCAGATGACGGCTTATCAGCTGCAGGAAATCCAAAAGATGCTGATTGAAACC
>CACZIV010000075.1 GCA_902781305.1 Pseudoselenomonas ruminantium | reverse complement strand
TTCCACATTGTCAAACTTGGCATGCTCATGCATCACCAGCTGGTCTTGCACAATGTCCGTGGCATTCTGGTACCAGAGCCACTTAGCGTACTCGCCCACCAGCGCCGTCTTATGCCCCTTACGCTTCAGCTTTGAAAAAATATCTGCGGCGATGGTGCTCTTGCCGATGCCAGCACCGCCGTAAAAGTTCAGTACCTTCAACCTTAATCTCCTGTCCGTTCTTAGAATTTTACAATAATCATTATACACCACAGAAGGGCTGTTCTCTACCATTACCGAACAAAAAGGCTGTCTAGCACATTGCCAGACAGCCAACCACATCCCTAAATTTTAATTTCCTCTGCCACCACGCCGCTTTACATCCTCATCAATTTTTCGTTTCCAGCTTGGTGCCAGCATCTTGTCGCTACTACGTACATGATGGATAGCCTCCCCCAGAACTTCATAGTTGAGCGCCGTCCCTTCCTCATCACACTGATAGGTAACCGCCCTGTCAGCATGGATGCCTATATTCCCTGCAACTGCAATAGCATCCATATTGGCACCAAAAAACAAAAACTCCCATCCGTACCTCGCCTTCTGCCGCTCCACCATCTGCTTGACCTTCTTGTAGGTATACCGCCGACTGGCATTTTCCATTCCGTCTGTGGTGATGATAAACAGCGTCTTCTCCGGCCTGTCTTCATCACGAGCGTACTTGTGAATGTTGCCGATGTGGTGAATAGCACCCCCTACAGCATCTAGTAGCGCCGTGCAACCACGGACAAAGTAGGTATCCTCCGTCAGCTTTGCTACCTTTTCCATCGGCACCCTGTCGTGAATAACATCGCAGGTATCATCAAACAGCACCGTGGAAACCAGCGCCTCTCCTGGCTCCTTACGCTGCTTCTTGATGAGCGAGTTGAATCCACCGATGGTATCAGCCTCCAAGCCACTCATGGAGCCACTCCTGTCCAAAATAAACACGATTTCTGTTAAACCTTTCTTCATTGAAAAAGCCCCTTTATCTTTGATAGTTTTATTCTACCTAAGACAAGGGGGCGTTTGGTCGCCTGACATGCGACAAATATATCTAATCGGTTTATCACATTTTTATCTCTGTAGCAAAGACAATAACAGCCTGTCCAAAAATCTGAATTTTAGTTGGAAGTTGCCCTTTCTTTTCCACACGCACACGCATTGTACCAGGCCGGCCAATAGCTTCTCCCTGGATAATGTAGAATTCAAAAACATCTGCTGCTGCCAATTCCTGACACAAGCCAAAATGAACTAAATAGGCTCCCAACGGACCATTGGCATTACCTGTAACGGGATCTTCAGCAATACCAATAGCAGGCGCAAACATACGTCCATGCACCAATACCTTTTCTTCTGGGTGCAAGGTAAATACATAATAACCGTTACAGCCAATCTCTCCACTAATGGCAGAAAGCTTCACCAAATCAGGCTGCAACCTATCCAAAAGACAACGTTCCTTTATCCCTACCATCACCTTTGAATGGCCTGCTGATGCAATGGCAACTGGACAGTCTTCCCGTAAATCTGCCAACGTAATCCCCAAAGCTTCAACAATTCGCACAATCAGTTCATGAGCAAAGGGCGCCGTAATCTCCGGTTTTCCCTGGGTCATGACGATGGTGTAATCTCCTGTCTCATCCTTTTCAATGTCAATTGGTAAAATCCCCGCTTTTGTCTTTTGAACCCAACAGCTTGTAGATAGATTTTCTTCTATCGCTCTCACATAATGTGCCGCAATTGTGGCATGACCACAAATTGGCACCTCTGTCGTGGGAGTAAAATATCGCACTTCTACATCATAATCCGGCTTTTTCCCTGTAAAGATAAAGGCCGTTTCCGAATTGTTCAACTCCCGAGCCAATTGCTGCATCTGACGCTTGGTCAGTCCATCAGCATGATATACCACCCCGGCGGGATTGCCGGAGAATTTTTCTCTTGTGAATGAATCCACCTGATAAACACGGTACTTTTTCATCTTAATTCCCTCTCCAGATTGTCTACAGCGGTGCTGAACAAAATCAAGCATGTCTTCTGGTATATTCTAGCTGCCTAAAAGAGGCTGTTGGAATGCAAACAGTGTTTCATTTATGGCAAAAATATCGTACTCCGCCCGCTGAATAAAATACTCCACGATAATATCCGACTTGCTGCTATGGGACAATGCATACCCTGCCCGGCCTATAAAATCCTTTGTCTCATCAAGATTCAGCTCCAAGGCCACTGCAAATGCCAAGGCCGTAGATTTGCTCGGCTTGTAAGCGGGGTTATTGCGAATTTTCGAGAAGAGCTTGCGGTCTACATTAGCTTTCTTGTAAACCTCCGGGTCAGTCTTTCCCTTAACATCGATAAGCCACAGCAGCGACTCTGAGAAGGTATCATCCACTTCGGCTAACAAATCCTCCAAGGAGCGCTTTCTCTCAGGCTTGAGAAATTTGGGCAAATCTGATACTTCGGCAGCACAGGCTTCATCGCCTAAATAAGTTGGTGCCTCCGTAAATCTGCGCCTCTCCCGATAGTCATCCCTATATTCATCTTCCAGTAGTTCCTCTACATATCTCGCATCCAGATAGCTTTGTACATCCTCAAACAGGCTGCTAGAGATTTTGAACGCCTTATGGTCAAACACCACAAGGTATACCTCCATCTCATGGTCATAGAGGAAATTACGTATTGCCTGAGTTGCCACCGCTATGGCTATCTCCGAGGGGCAGCCGAATACTCCTGCCGAAACAAGTGGGAAGGCTATAGAACCGCAACCGTTATCCATCGCCAACTGCAGGGAATTTTCATAGCAGCTGGCCAATAACTCCCGCTCCCCATGCTCGCCACCCTGCCATACAGGACCTACTGTGTGAATGACGAACTTGGCATGCAGGCCATAGGCTGGTGTAATCTCTGCCTTACCAGTAGCAATGGCACCGATTTTCTTCCGTGCCGTCAGCAGCTCTGCTCCTGCTGCCTTATGTATTGCCCGGTCAACGCCACCACCTACTATAGGCTTGGAGTTCGCCGTATTGACGATGGCATCCACCTGCATTTTCGTTATATCGTTGCGTACGATTTCTAATGGCATGATTGTCACATCCTGATATCAAATATTAACACCAAATGTTTTTATAACTTCCTCGCTGTCCCTGCCGGAAATCGGCTTGCCTGTAGCAATAGCAATGGCATCGAGGATTTTACCTGCCCGATGTGCGATAAACTGCTCAAAATCATCGGTCATGCAATCGTCCATATCAATCCAATGGCTGGCAAGAAAATCGCGCAAATCTCCCTGTTCCACTTTCTTCTTTTCAATTCGTGACAGGTAGATACTGGGAGCCACACCACCAATTCCACTCTCGGAAACGAATTCACATACTTAATTTTGATATCCGGAAAGCTGTCTACAAACTGGACGGTGAAGTCTTCGCCGCTTTCCACGAACTTCCACTCACCAATATCATCCGGAAATGACTCCGCGACCTTAACTTTAAGGTCAGGGAAGGAATCCACCACTTTGACCTTGATATCAGCAAAATGTTCTACGACCTTCACCCTGCCGCAAAGTTTTATACCTTTGTAGTAGCCATCCTTATTTATGGCAGATGCTGCCATAGCTGGAATGGTCATGGCAACCAGAAGAATAATCGTGAATATTGTGAGCAGTTTTTTCATGTCCAGTCACCTCCACGAATATCCATTTCGCTAATACTACCGTAATTCCTGCCTTCGTAGCCATTTTGCCTTCACCTTTAGCATGACTAAAAAAAATTGGTGCATGAACCAGCTCCATGCACCATCACTTATCAATTCTTGTCTTCTATTGCAAACCTTATCCCATCTGAGTTTCTTATTGTATCTTAAGCAACTGCTCGCCCATCCGCTGACCATAGGTTACAAACAAATCCTTGAAACTTTCAATGTCCTGACTCATCCCCACTGGCCCAAGATGGATTACAGGCTTGCCACAGGCAGAACCACCGGAATAAGTCATCATCCCCATGACCATCATGAATACCAGTATTTCCTGAATAGCATTTTCAGCTCCTCCGTGGATATACTGCTCCGTAGCATATGCACCACCGAGCTTGCCTGCCAGTTTCAGCTTGCCAGCATTGCTCTCCAGCCAGCTTTTCATTTTTGCGGTAACAGAAGCCATATAAGTTGGCGAACCAAAAATCACCAGCTGGGACTGCTGGATATACTCAAAATCAGCCTCATCGATATTGAAGCACCGTGCCTCAATATCATCAACGGATTTCAGCCCCTCGGCTATAAAGGTTGCGGCCTTTTCAGTCGTATGTGTCCTCGAATCAAAAACTATTGCTGCTTTCATTTGCTACCTCTCCTCAATCTAATTTAATGACAGTCCCTGCAGAAACTCTGCCCAGTACATTTATGCCAGAACAGTGGCAAAGATTGAAATCACGGACACCTAGCCGCTTCAGTTCATTCAGCGTCCTGTCCATGCGTTCCTGCCCTTCGCCATTAAGATGAATGCCGCCAATGATGCGCCGAACTGGAAGTCCCGTTCGGCGCATCACGGTAGCGGTAATGTTTAATATACCTTGATGGGAACAGCCCACTACTAAGGCAATTCCATCATCTGCTTTGAGCAGCAAGCAGATTTCGTCATCAAAGCAATCCGACTCTTTAGCACTGCCGCACACGAATTTTGGTGGAATATGTTCAAAGGAATAATGTCTATCAAAATTTGTGAACAGCTGTGCGTAATCATCAAGTTTCAAGCTATCTTTGCATTCATGTTCTTCAACATCCCATGCCACTAAGTCCGACTTTGTAAATCCGCACCCCTTGGGAAGATATTGATTGCTTTCCTTGTCAAAGGAAAATTTTTCCTGCCAAAAATTTCTGCCGATATATACGGCCTTTGGATGGCAATATTTCAACAAAGAAGGAAATCCTCCGGCATGGTCGTAATGCGAATGGCTCAGAACGACAAAATCTACGGAAGATAAGTCCACAGAGAGTTTCTCAGCGTTGTTCCAAGCTATTCCTGTATGGCCACAATCAAACAAGAAACTTAAGTCTGGTGTTTCCACGAAGATAGCAAGACCATGTTCAGCAGTCAAATCGCTCCCCTTTTTAACGGTATTATCTACAAGAATAGTTAATTTACAACTCATCAGCTAGTCCTCATCCATTGTTTCAAGCAAAAAACTCACCGGGCGAAAGCCGTCATTGCAGGAAATCATGGCTGATCGAGGATTCTTCATCCAGCCATCATAGAAGTTCTCCGCGCCATGTGCTAGTCCCATGACAAATGGGGACATGGTCTCCCAGGCACTCTCGCACAGTCCCTCCGGCCTTTGCCAGCCATTGGCGATGAACATGGCTCCCTCATCAATATCGCAAGCATGCTCGATGGGATTTTCATACTTTTCCATCAAATCTGGGTAATAAGCCTTCCGGACAACAGTTATTCGTACCTTTTTCACGCCAGCACCTCCTGCTGTATAAACCTATCATAATTCTATCATAAAAAGAGAAAATTGGCACGAGCCTTTAACCCGTGCCAATAGCTTCTTTCGACTCCTTCCGCTGCTTTTTGACGAGCGAGTTGAAGCCCCTTATAGTGTCACTCCAAAACGCTCATGGAGCCACTCCTGTCTAAAATGAACACGATTTCTATTAAGCCTTTCTTCATTGAAGACGCTCCCTTATCTTTGAAAGTTTTATTCTACCGAAGATAAAGGAGCGTTTGGTCGCCTGTCATGCGACATTTCGAGATGTCATGTTTGATGTTTGTTGCGGAGATATTCGTTCATACCGGTAAACATTGTGTGGAATGCCCTACGGCCGCCATTCTTTGCCTTAATGTACTGTCTCCACCGCCGTAGCACATCCTTCAGCGGCTCATCCAGATAGGAATATGCCTTATCCCTTATCCAGTCAGGGATGCCATAGGCAGCTTCAGCAATGCTGCCGGTGATGGCCGCTAGCGTATCGCTGTCACCGCCAAGGGACATAGCGTTGCGTATGGCATCCTCGAAGTCCTTGCTTTCTAAGAATGCAATTATAGCTTGTGGCACTGTATCCTGACAGGTTTCATTGAACTTATAGTCAGTGCGAATTTCATCCAAGGTGCGGGATAAATCGTAGCCGTACTCCTTCTCGATATGTGCCTTGACACGCCGTTTACATTCTTCTGGGTCATCATTTATTGGTTTATCATAATCAATATAATACCCGCCAAAGTTAAAGCGGTTCATGAATATTGCATCGGCAGTTGCCATGGCGCCTTTTATCCCCTCCGGATGGTTATGGGTAACTTCCGCAGACAGTCTTGCTCCGGCTCTGCCATTTGACGGCCACATTCCCGTTCTGGCACAGAAACCGCAATCCATCACCCATGCACAGGGAGAAACACGCATGGCTGAACCATTGCCAAAGCTGTTGTATGGCTCACGATTATCTGAGAAAAGCCATGCTTCAAACCTGCTACCATAGCCTGCATCTGGATACATCCTGCCATATTTCTTCATGGCATCAATAAAATCGTCCTTTTCGCCACCATTCATAACAGCTTCAGCTACGGCACAGGTCATAACCGTATCATCCGTAAAGAAACAATCATCTCGAAACAGCGGGAAATCCTTTGTCTTGATATTGTTCCATTCATAAACAGAACCTGCGATATCGCCAACGATTGCTCCCAGCATAGCAATCACTCCTTTCTTTTGTGATTTCATTCTAGCAAAAGACTATGCTGGTCAGGTCGCTTGTCATGCGACATTTATAACTCTTTTAATGTTTTACCATCTTTGTTTTTCCAAATAACATTTCCACTTGCTGCAAATCCCTTGACTACACTCGCTGCCGCTGATGGAGAATTAAACTCATAGTCTTTAACAAACTCGTTATTAACAATAATTTTGCTTTGCTGTAAATTATCCCGTAGTTTTTTATAACCCTTATGCAGGGCTGAAGAAGTATCTGTCGATACTATCGAACCTTTTAACACCGTAAATCCACCTGCACTCACAAACCCCGTTGCTATTCTTCCTTCAACATTACAACTAAGCAATTCAGCATTCTCTTTACCTTCCCCTACCTCTTTAAGCACACCATAACCCAAAGCGTTAATCACCAATTTCATATTATCTATAAATTCCAAAGCAGCTGCCTTATGTGCTCTCTTTAATGGTATATCATTACCATATTGATTCAACACCTTATATTTGCCATTTTGTTTTATGATTTTACTTAATTCACTTTCAATAAACCTTATATTGGCTTTATTCAAATCCTTGCCTACAAACGATAATGCTGTATGCCAATAAAAATTTTCTTTTCCATTCTCACTATTGTACGAATTTATATGCTGTTTTAATCGTTCGAATACATTTTCGGATTCACCTACATATATGTCAACCAATTCGTTGCTCACATCATCATTGACTAACAACAAATATACTCCTACATTTTTGGTTTCTTCAAACGTTTTTCCACATTCTTCCATACCATTTCTTGGTATCTTTATAACTTTACCATTCCAATTAGAAATTTCGGCCGTAACTATTCCATCAGCAGTTCCATTTGACAAAAATATCTCTATAGTTTTGCCATGCATGGTATATTCCTTCTTTCTATACATTTATGTCTCAACATTCCATCAACAGTTTTCTACAATAGTTGCTTTTCAACAACCTAAAAGAGGCTGTTGAAAAGCAAACAGTATTTCATTTATGGCAAAAATATCGTATTGCGCCCGCTGAATGAAATATTCCACGATTATATCTGCCTTACTGCTATGGGATAGCGCATAACCTGCCCGGCCAATAAAGTCTTTTGTCTCATCCAGGTTTAATTCCAAAGCCACCGCAAAGGCCAAAGCCGTGGTCTTGCTGGGCTTGTAGGCGGGGTTATTGCGGATTTTTGAGAAAAGCTTACGGTCGACATTTGCTTTCTTATATACCTCCGGGTCAGTCTTGCCTTTAACATCAATTAGACTTAAGAGCGCCTCAGAGAAGGTATCATCTACCTCTGCCAGCAAATCCTCCAAGGAGCGTTTTTTCTTAGACGGCAGACTTATCGCTTTAGCAACAGGGGCTTCATCACCCAGATAAACAGGCGCTTCCAGTATTCTACGCCTTTCGCGATAGTCACCGTGGTGCTCTTTATCCAGTAGTTCTTCAATGTATCTCTCATCGATAAAACTCTGTACATCGTTAAACAGGCTGCTGGAAATCTTAAACGCCTTATGGTCAAACATCACCAGATAAACTTCCATCTCATGGTCATGGAGAAATTCACGTATAGCCTGTGTTGCTGTTGCTATAGCAATCTCCACAGGACAGCCATATACACCTGCCGAGATAAGCGGAAATGCTATGGATGTGCAGCCATTATCTGCCGCCAGCTGCAACGAATTGCTGTAACAATTGGACAGCAACTCCCGCTCCTCATGCTTTCCATCTTTCCAAACGGGTCCGACAGTGTGAATGACAAACTTAGCTTGAAGATTAAAGGCCAGTGTAATGGCTGCCATCCCTGTGGGAATCTCGCCGATTTTCTTCCGCGCCGTCAGAAGTCTTTTTCCTGCTGCCTGATGGATAGCACGATCAACTCCTCTGCCCACAATTGGTCGTGGATTGGCTGTATTGACGATAGCATCTACCTGCATTTTGGTTATATCGTTGCGTACGATTTCTAAGGGCATTAACTCACCTCTATCATCCGGGAAGAATTCAACAATACTTAGTCAATTATTAGCGCATTGCTCCATCATAAAACAGTTTTGTCCTCTCATCGAACAGCACCCACAGAATTTCGTCAAACGCCGCCGGATGTTCCTCTACGACTGCCCTAACCGTCTGCACTGCAATTTCCGCTGCCTGTTGCACGGGATATTGATGGAAAAGCCACACTGCGGATACCATACTCCATGGCCAGCTCCAGCGAATGCCGATAGCAACTGGTCAGTAGTTCTGCCTCACTATGAGTACCTCCATGCCATACCGGCCCTACTGTGTGAATCACATAGTCACATGGCAATCTATAGGCTTTGGTGATTTTTGCCTGTCCTGTTTTGCAGCCGTTGAGCGTCCGACACTCGGCCAAGAGTTCTGGCCCCGCGGCGTGATGGATAGCTCCATCCACGCCACCACCGCCCAGCAGACTCTCATTGGCTGCATTGACAATGGCATCTGCATAGCGCTTTGATGTGATATCCCCCAACTCTGTTCTGATGACGGTCATGTTGTCTAACTCCTACAACTCCATTTCAAAAAGTTTAGATTTCCTGCTTTCATCACTGCTTTTCACCAGTTCAATCAGGCGAATAAGCCCTGCTGCAAATTTATCGTCATCTTCCTCAGTACGTTTGGCAGGTCCTTTCAGATGTATCTTTTTCTTTGACCGTCTGGCTTTTTTCGCCATATGTCGTTCCATCAACAGCCGGTCGATATTTTCAGAGGTATAGCGCCAACCATTCTGATGAATCGCATACGCCGTTACTGAAAACTTATAAAAAGCCATAAACCTTCCGTAGAAAGTTAACTTTTATGTTCCATTCCTCATTCACCGCGTCCGCTTTTGCCGTCCTGAAG
>CACZIV010000074.1 GCA_902781305.1 Pseudoselenomonas ruminantium | reverse complement strand
TTCTCATCTGCTGTTGCTTTCTGTTTATGTGGCATGAAAAACTCCCCCTATAATGACAGTTTTATTTTTTACTGTCTCTCATAGAGGGAGCATATCAGTTTGAGCGTAGCGAGTTTTGACTTTTAGGCATGCTTAATTAAAAGGCAAAGGAGATTTTTTAGCGAGCCGCCGAGCAGAGCGTGGCAAGTATGGCCGCTGGCGGCGTACTGCGAACGAACGACCGCATTAGATATCCAATAGGCGAATCTTTCCCGTTTTGCGATAGGCATTCATATCAATGATGCGTTGGTTGGCGGAGCCGCGGAAGTTCAGGGTCAGGTCGCGTTGTTTTTCGTCGTAGCGTCCGTCTACGAGGACGTCGATTTCCTGCAGCAGGGCGTCGATGGCGGGATTTTTTTTGGCGTTGAGTTCTTCCAGGGTGTAGCCGGTATAACTCCAAACATCAAGCCCGCGGGCATGGGCCTCGCGGGCTAGTTTTGTCAGGGGGGAGGGCTGGAGAAAGGGTTCTCCGCCACTGAAGGTTATGCCGTCGAGCAGGGGATTATTATCAATAAGGGTGATGATTTCTGCTGTATCGGCATCCCTGCCGCCTGTGGCAGGGTGGGTGTTGGGGTTATGGCAGCCGGGGCAGTTATGGGGACAGCCCTGGGTAAAGACGGTTATACGAAAGCCTTCGCCGTCGACAATGGAATCCTCAACGATACCGGCAATGCGTATTTTCATATCAGTGCATAACCGTGTGTTTTACGCGGTCATGTTCCTCGGCGCGCTTGGCATCGTTCCAGCGGTCAATGGTGCCGACGAGGTAGCCCGTAATGCGGCGGATGCGCTCGAATTTCTGCGGCTGGAGCACATAGTCCAAATGAATCTGTCCGTCAGCGGCAGGGGTCAGGGTCAGTTCGTTGACTTTTTCCTTGGTCTGGTCTTCTACATAACCGATATACTGCGCGATTTCGGCTTCCGTAATGTCGCTGAGACCATCGACGGTTACTACTACATCATTTACCATCATGATAATCACCTATCCTTTAGTATTTATAATGCCTGTTGGGGGATGTTCAAAACAAACCACAATAAGTGGTGAATGTAAGGAAATTATACAATATGTATGGTGGTTAGTCAACAAGGAATACTATATATAGTTGTTTATGCACGGGGTTATCCACAAGGAAATTGCTGCATGAAGCCCGTGGCAAGGGCGCAAAAAAAATTATCCACAGATTGCCATGAAGGTAATTTGTGGATAATTGGGCGCCGGAGCGGGGTTAGTTTGGCTGTTGAACGATTGTCCGAATGGGGAAGGGGATTTCGATACCTTCTTCTCTAAATCTTGCCGTCAGGGCTTTGATGAATTCGTGTTTGAGGCGGAACTGGTCATCAAAGCGGGCGGAGTGCAGGAGCACGTTGAAGTCGATGCTGCTTTCGCCGAAGTTGTAGAAACGGACAGACGGCTTGCGGTTGTCATCAATTTTTTCGCCGAGGCTCTCCAGCACCTGATGGGCTACTTCGAGTGTGACGTCCTCGACCTTTTGTAAATCGCTGTCATAGGCCACGCCCACGGGGATTTTGATGATGATATCGTGGCGGGGCATGCTGTAGTTGGTGATGATGGAGGAGGCGATTTTTTGGTTCGGAATGACAACCATATTGCCTTCGCCAACGGGAACGATGGTGGTGAAACGCCAGGTGATGTCGGTTACGCGTCCTTCCTCGCCGGAGCTTAAATGGATGTAGTCACCCAGGCGCAGCTGTTTGGAGAGAATCAGGTGCAGGCCGGAGAAGATATTGGCCAGCGTTTCCTGCAGGGCCAGTGCCACGGCCATACCACCGACACCCAGGGCGGTAAGAATCGGAGCGATGGAAATGCCGTAGTATTGCAGCACGACGAGGATGCCCATGGCGTAGATGATGCCGTTGACGATGGCATTCAAGAGCGTGGTCTTGGGCATGGCCTGTTGGGAGTGCTCGATTTGCATATCGATAACGCCACTGACCGTACGGGCGATAACCCGGGTGATGGTGAAGATAATCACGGTAAAGAGAATGTAGGAAAAAATCTTTACCAGAGGTTCAATGATGTCGATGGTGTTGACAATCCAATAGAGGCCAACGACCAAGCAAAAGGAAATCGGTACGCCCTGCAGGGCATTGATTAAGATGCCCTGCCATGAGGCTTCGTCTGTATTGATGCGGTTCATGACACGCTTTTTAATCATGCGGTTGAGCATGATGCCCACCGTGAGTGCTGCCGTCAGAATGCATAGGGGCACAATGAGCATTTCCAAAAGGTGCGTCCAGTCAATCCAATTCATCCAGTCCATATTGAGCAAAGTAATTCCTCCCTTGCGATATTGCTTGAAATAAAAAATCTCTCTCATTATACTATAAGTAAAAAAGAATAGTAAGGGGGATTTTATGGCTGAGATTTTAATTAGCGGGCCGCGCCTGCGTCTGCGCCGGGCTGTAGAGGCGGATTTGGATTTTATCATGGATTTGGAATATGCGGAGGACAATCTGCCGTTTATCGTGCCGTTTGACCGGGATTTTCATACCAATATCGTCACCAAAGGCGAGGCCTCTATGGATGTGATTGTGGAGGAAGTCGAAACTGGCGAGCCGGTGGGCTATTTTCTCGTGGCAGGCTTAAAGACGGACGCCAAAGAAATGGAATGGACGCATGTGATTATCGCCAAGAAGGGCATGGGCTATGGCCATGAGGCCATGCAGCTCATCAAGAAGTGGTGCTTTGCGGTGCAGAAATTCCATCGGGCCTGGCTGGACTGCAAAGATTACAATACGCGCGCGCTGCACCTTTACGAAAGTGAGGGCATGGTAAGGGAAGGCCTGATTCGTGAAACCATCCTTACCAATGGCGTGTATGAGAATTTGGTGATATTGGGCATATTGGACCGGGAGTATGAAGCGCGTCGGGCTGCCGGGCAGGAATTGAAATAATTTTATTTAATTAAAAGGATACATGAAGTCATGTGTCCTTTTATTGTACGATGAAAAGCGATACAATAAGAACAACAAAGGAAAAAGAAAAGATTGTGATTTTTCCCAATAATGTAGTGATTCAAATTAGGAGGCAGTTCGATGGACGCAAAGGAAATTTTAGCAAAGGTTGACCATACGTTATTAAAGCAGACCGCTACCTGGGCTGACATTCAGAAGATTTGTGAAGAGGCTTCTGAGTATCATACGGCAACGGTAATGGTTCCTTCCTGCTTTATCACGAAAATCCGTGAGAATTATGGCGGCAAGGTAAAGATTGCAACGGTGGTAGGTTTCCCGAACGGCAACTGCAACACGGCAGCCAAGATTGCTGAAACGGCACAGGCACTCGCTGATGGTGCTGAGGAAATCGATATGGTTATCAATATCGGTGCGCTGAAGGCTGGCGAAACGGAATACGTTACCGAAGAAATCCGTGCGTTGAAGCGCCTGTGCGGTGAACGCGTGCTCAAGGTTATCGTAGAAACCTGCTTCCTGACGGAAGAAGAAAAGATTGCTGCCTGCAAGTGCGTGACGGACGCTGGTGCAGACTTCATCAAGACGTCCACGGGCTTTGGTTCCAAGGGTGCAACGCTTGAGGATATCAAGCTCTTCAAGGAACATATCGGTGAAGGCGTACAGATGAAGGCTGCTGGTGGTATTCATACCCGCGAAGAAATGGAAGGGTTTATCGCAGCTGGCTGCACGCGTCTGGGTGCCAGCGCAGCAGTAAAGGTTTTGAAGGATGAGGTGACCAAATAATGGGTAAGTTCAAAAGAGCATTTGTGATTGTTCTGGACAGCTATGGTATCGGCAATGAGCCAGATGCTGCAGACTTTGGCGATGGCGTTTGCAACACCTTAAAATCCATTGTGGCATCGGATAAGTACGATACGCCGAACATGAAAAAACTGGGTCTGTTCAATATTGATGGCGTTGGCTGCGGTGAACCGGTAGAAAAGCCGCTGGGTTCCTTTGCCCGCCTGCGTGAACTTTCCCGCGGCAAGGATACGACCACGGGCCATTGGGAAATCGCCGGTATCGTTTCCGAGCGTCCCATGCCGACCTATCCGGATGGCTTCCCGGCTGACCTGATTGAAAAGCTGGAAAAAGCGTTTGGCAAGAAGATTCTCTGCAACAAGCCATATTCCGGCACGGCAGTTATCCATGACTATGGTCAGGAACAGGAAAAAACGGGTGGCCTTATCGTTTACACCTCCGCTGACAGCGTATTCCAGATTGCTGCCAATGAAGCGGATGTTCCTGTGGATGAACTCTATGGCTACTGCAAGACGGCTCGTGAAATCCTGCAGGGTGAGCATGGCGTAGGCCGTGTCATTGCCCGTCCGTATGTGGGCAAGTTCCCGGATTATCAGCGTACTTCCCGCCGTCATGACTTCTCTCTTGACCCCACGGGCGATACCATGATGGACGCTCTGCGCCGTAAAGGTCTGGAAACCATTGGCGTAGGCAAGATTTCCGATATCTTTGCTGGCCGCAATGTCAACCGTTCCTTGGGGATCAACAAGGATAATGTGGATGGCATGGAAAAGACGCTGAAGGTAATGGATGAAGACTTTGAGGGTCTGTGCTTCGTCAACCTCGTAGATTTTGATATGCAGTATGGCCATCGCCGTGATATCGACGGTTATGCAGAGGCTGCTACGGTATTTGACAAGCAGCTCGGCGAATTCATGGCCAAGATGCGTGATGATGATGTGCTCATGATTACGGCTGACCATGGCTGCGATCCGGGAGCTCCGGGCACGGACCATACGCGTGAATACATCCCCCTGCTCATCTATGGCAAGCATGTCAAGGAAGGCGTAAACCTGGGTACTTATCCGACCTTTGCTATGATTGGTGCAACGATTTCCGATATGTTTGACTGCGATTTGAAGACCAAAGGCGAGAGCCTGCTTCCGCGCTTTATCAAAGACTAAATATATACCTATAGAAAAGAGGCTTTTTCTACTATGAGAATGTATGACCTGATTACCAAAAAGAAACACGGCGAAGCACTGACGGATGCCGAAATTCAGTACATGATTGATGGTTATGTAAAGGGTGAAATTCCCGATTATCAGATGTCCTCCATGCTGATGGCTATCTGGTTCAAGGGCATGAATGACCATGAAATCACCCAGCTCACGATGGTAATGGCTAAATCCGGTGATATGATTGACCTGTCCGCTATTGCCGGCAAAAAGGTTGATAAACATTCCACCGGCGGTGTAGGCGATAAGACGACGTTGATTGTTGGCCCGATTGTGGCAGCCTGCGGCGGCAAAGTGGCCAAGATGAGCGGTCGCGGCCTCGGTCATACCGGCGGTACGGTAGATAAGCTGGAATCCATTCCGGGTTATAAGACGGCCCTTGACCGCAAGGAATTCTTCGATACGGTCAACAAATGCGGCATCAGCCTTATCGGTCAGTCCGGCAACCTTGCTCCGGCTGACAAGAAACTCTATGCTCTCCGTGATGTAACGGCAACGGTTGACTGCATTCCTCTGATTGCTTCTTCCATCATGAGCAAGAAACTGGCTGCAGGCAGCGACTGCATCCTGCTCGATGTAAAGACCGGCAGCGGTGCCTTCATGAAGACGCTGGATGATTCCATCAAACTGGCACAGACCATGGTGGCTATCGGTGAAGGTGCAGGCCGTCGTACGGTGGCACTCATTACCGATATGGATACGCCGCTGGGCCTGGGCATCGGCAACAGCCTCGAAGTGATTGAATCCATGGACGTACTGAAGGGCAAAGGACCGAAGGATCTGACGGAAGTTTCCCTGCAGCTGGCCTCCAATATGCTCTATCTGGTGGGCAAAGGCACGCCGGAAGAATGCCGCAAGATGGCCGAAAAAGCCATTGAGGATGGTTCTGCTTTCGAAACCTTCTGCACGATGGTTAAGGAACAGGGCGGCGATGACAGCGTGCTGCGTGATTACAGCAAGTTCGCACAGGCTCCCTTCAAGGGCGAAATCAAGGCTGAAAAAGATGGTTTCATCACCAAGATGAACGCAGAAGCTATCGGCGAAATGTCCGTAGTTCTCGGTGCTGGCCGTGAGACCAAGGAAAGCGATATTGATTTCTCCGCTGGCCTGATTCTCCATAAGAAATATGGTGATGAAGTGAAGAAGGGCGATGTACTCGTTACCCTCTACACGTCGAAGGAAGCAGCGCTGAAGGGTGCTGAAGATATGTACCGTGAAGCCGTTGTAATCGACAGCAGCGCTCCGGAAAAGAAACCTCTGGTATATGCCCGCGTGGAAAAAGATAAAGTTGAAAAATACTAAGCATTAAAGGTGGCTGCCCCCTGCCCCTAAAGGGGGCAGCTGTTTTACCGGAAATTGTCATACAATTATGTATTGAAGGAGTGTTTTTACTGTGGAGGATAAAGAATTAATCGCTGCGGCGAAAAAATATCGTGAATTTTCCTACAGCCCGTATTCCAAATTCAAGGTTGGTGCGGCTGTGCTGACGAAAAAAGGCAATGTATACGGTGGCTGCAATGTGGAAAATTCCAGCTTCCCGATTACGAATTGTGCAGAGCGTACGGCTATTTTCAAAGCGGTATCGGAAGGGGAACAGGAGTTTGAGGCCATTGCCCTCATCGCAGATACTCCGGGCCCTTGCTCCCCTTGTGGAGCCTGCCGTCAGGCAATGGTAGAGTTTAAGATTCCGAAAATCATCATGGCGAATATGAAGGGTGATGTGAAGGTTGTTACCCTTGAAGAACTCATGCCGTACGCCTTTACGGAATTCTAAGTTATTGACAAATACATATGGTTTGTGCGAAAATAGGACACATGTCCTACAATCTATAAATCATCAAAGGGGAATTTATAATGTTACTAGTTGTAAACTTAATTGGCGTTGCCGTATTTTTAGGCATCGGCATCCTGCTGTCCAAAAAGCGTAATGCCATTCAGTGGCGCTGCGTAGGTTCGCTTTTGGCACTCAACGTATTTTTGGCCTGGTTCCTGACGTCCTTCTCCATCGGCCGCGAGATTATCGTGGCTGCTGCTGCCGGCTTTAACTGGCTGATCAGCGTGGCTTATGAAGGTATTGCGTTTGCTTTCCCGGATTGGGTACATGTACCGCAGATGAACTTCTTTACATCCGCATTGCTGCCAATCCTCCTCGTTGTGCCGATGTTCGATATTCTGACGTATATCGGTGTGCTGCCCTTCATCATCAAATGGGTAGGTAAGGCTTTGGCTTTCCTGACGCATGCGCCGAAGTTCGAATCCTTCTTCGCTATTGAAATGATGTTCCTGGGCAATACGGAAGCTCTGGCCGTATCCAGCTTGCAGCTGAAGCGTATGAAAGCTGACCGCTGCCTGACGCTGGCCATGATGTCCATGAGCTGCATCACGGCTGCTATGGTCGGTATTTACACCAAGATGATGCCGGGTGAATTCATCATTACGGCTATTCCTCTGAACGTTATTAACGCGCTTATCGTTACGAACATTCTTCATCCGGTTAAGATTACCGAAGAAGAAGATACTGTTGCTCGTGTAGATGATGATGGTGCAGAACGTGAACCGTTCTTCTCCTTCCTCGGTAACTCCATCCTGGGTGCAGGCCGTCTGGTACTCATCATCTGCGCTAACGTTATCGCTTTCGTTGCTTTGGCAAAACTCATCGATATGCTTTTGGTTCTGGTTCATCCGGCCATTACGCTCGAAAACATCCTTGGCTGCATCATGTTCCCCTTTGCCTGGCTTATGGGTCTGGAGAGCGGGGAAGCTTTCCAGCTGGCACAGTACATGGGGACGAAGCTTGTAACCAATGAATTTGTGGTTATGCTCAGCGTACAGGACATCATGGGCCAGTTCAGCCAGCACATGCAGGGCGTACTCACGGTGTTTGTTACCTCCTTTGCTAACTTCTCCACGCTGGGTATGATTATCGGCTGCTTCAAGGGTCTGGTTGATGATGACAAGAACCAGCTCATTTCCCGCAATGTCGGTTACATGCTGCTGTCCGGTATTCTGGTTTCCCTGCTGTCTGCAGGCATTGCCGGTCTGTTCATTTGGTAATTTCATAACGACGTTAAAAGCCTTCCTTCGGGAGGGCTTTTTACGTTCCTAAATATTTTCCTAGTCAAGGACGGGCGGGGGCGTTATAATGAGAATGATTGCTTTCAAGGATAACGAGGTGATGGAATGATTAAATTAATCATGTCGGATATGGATGGTACGTTGCTAGATGAAAATGGCCGTTTGCCGAAAGGGTTTGCCGATATTGCCCGGCAGCTCAAGGAAAAAGGCGTGATTTTTGCGCCTTGTTCGGGTCGGCAGTATTATTCCCTGCTGGACACCTTCAAAGGTTATGAAGACGAATTCCTGTTCCTGGCGGAAAACGGGACGATGGTGCGCCATCATGGAAAAGAACTTTTTTCCAGCACCATGCGGCGTCCGTTGGGGCTGAAAGCCCTGCAGGCCACGGCGGCATTGCCCGGAATCTACGAGGTGTTCTGCGGCAAAAAAGATGCCTATGTGTGCAAAAATCGCATGACGGATGAATTTGCAGCAGAGTTGAATAAATATTATACGCATTCGGCTGTGGTGGACAGCTGGGATGATGTGGAGGATGAAATGATCAAGGCATCCTTCTTTGATGCCACCGGGAAAGCGGGCGAACGCATTATGCCTGTTCTGCAGAAATTTGCCGGGCCGTTTCAGATTGCCTTGTCCAGCGATTACTGGGTCGATGTGATGAATTTTGACATCAATAAGGGCATTGCCATTCAGCAGGTGCAGAAAAAGCTGCATATTGCGCCCATGGAATGTGCAGCCTTTGGCGACTTTATGAACGATGCCGAGATGATGAGTTCCGTTTATTACAGCTTTGCGATGGAAAATGCGCATCCCAAAATCAAGGAGCTGGCCCGCTATCAGACAGCCAGCAACAGGGAATACGGCGTTTTGCAGGGCATTCAGAAGCTGATTGACGACGGTTTATGCGGGTGAGGTGAGATCATGCGGGCAGATTACCATATGCATTTTGAAAAAGGCTCCTATGATGAGGAGTGGGTGGAGGGCTTTTTCCATCAGGCAAAGCTTTTGGGGCTGGAGGAAATCGGCATTTCCGAGCACTCCCATACCTTCCCGGAATTTGAGAGCCTCTACTATGATGATTTGATTTTGGACGACAGTTTTATCGGCCAGTTCCAAAAAAAATGGCTCAAGACCAATAAGTTTAAATACACGCTGGATGAATACTTTGCTTTTATGGCTAAGCTCAAGAAAAAGCACACGGTCAAGACCGGCATTGAGGTGTGCAACTTCCAGAATCAGGATGCTGTGCGGGATATTTTGAAGGATTATAAGTTTGATTATGTGATTGGCTCGGTGCATTTCTTAAATGGCTGGGCCTATGATTCGGCGGAAATCATGGCACAGTGGGATAAGGAAGATTTGGCTGATGTGTATGAGGCGTACACGCAGGAGGTCGAAAAATTAGCGGCATCCGGCCTCTATGATGTTTTGGGGCATCCGTACAATATCCGTCTCTTCCACTATATCCCTGAATTTGATGCCACGCCGTATCTGATTCGGGCGGTGGCGGCACTCAAGAAGGCCAATATGGTGGTGGATGTCAATACGGGGACGTTCTACCGCTACCCGATTGCAGAGATTACGCCTTACTACAAGTTTATGCGCGTAGCTTCGCGGGAGGGGCTGCCGATTGTCATCACTTCGGATGCGCATAAGCCGGAGGACTGCGGTGCCTACCATGATGAGGCCGTGAACTATGCCCGTTCGTATGGGTACGAACAGACGATACGGTTTACCCAGCGGCAGAGGGAAGTTGTGCCTCTTGAGTAAAAAACACTAAATCGGGAGGGAAAATAGCAGTTTGTCGGGGAGTTCAGTTCGTGGTAAAGGTATCCTGTTTATGCGTAGGCAGGGGCGAACGGGGAGTGCTTTTTCTGTTTCCCGCTAAACGACCCCCTCGCAAAATAGAGCTGTCCAGCTGCTCGCGCCGGGCAGACCAACGGCGCTGCTTTCAGCGTATTTGCTTAGCTGCTTCCTACGGGGGGCCGGCCTTCACTGCGTTCAGGCAGTCGCTCCTAACAGAAAAAGCACTCCCCGTTCGCCCCAAGATACGGTCTATGCTATTGCCACGAATGCGTTATCCTCGTAACAAGAACATCGATGTGCTTGCTGCTTATCACCGCGAAAATATCGTCTTATACGGACATCACTTAGGGCGGAGGTGGTGATGCTTTTCGCCGTGGAACGACTGTCCGAACGCAGTGAGGACTGGCCCACAAACGGCATAGACTAAATAC
>CACZIV010000073.1 GCA_902781305.1 Pseudoselenomonas ruminantium | reverse complement strand
CGAACTTACGCATAAGCGCCGTCTGTCGGCCCTCGGCCCGGGCGGTCTGTCCCGTGAGCGCGCAGGCTTCGAAGTCCGCGACGTACACAACTCTCACTATGGCCGTATGTGCCCGGTAGAGTCGCCTGAAGGTCCGAACATCGGTCTTATCGGTTCTCTGGCAACCTATGCCCGCGTGAACCAGTTCGGCTTTATGGAAACGCCGTACCGCCGTGTGGACAAGGAAACCCATCGCGTGACGGACGAAGTGCGTTACCTCACCGCTGATGAAGAGGATGAACTCGTAATCGCACAGGCCAACGAACCGCTGGACGAAAACGAATGGTTCGTAAATCCGCGTGTAACGGCTCGTTACAACGAGGAAACCGGTCTGCATGCTCGTGAAACCGTTGACTACATGGACGTTAGCCCGCGTCAGGTGTTCTCCATTGCAACGGCGATGATTCCATTCCTCGAAAACGACGATGCTAACCGTGCCCTGATGGGTGCGAACATGCAGCGTCAGGCTGTACCTCTGCTCCGTACGCAGGCACCGCTCGTTGGTACCGGTATGGAATACAAGGCAGCCTGCGACTCCGGCGTTATGATCCTGGCTAAGCGTGCTGGTGTGATTGAAAATGTAACGGCTGATTACATTGACGTCCGCACGAAGAATGGCGAGCTTGACCATTACAAACTCCAGAAATTTATTCGTTCCAACCAGGGAACTTGCATAAATCAGATTCCTATCGTCTACAAGGGCGATGAAGTTGTAGAAAAACAGCCCATCGCTGACGGCCCGGCTACGGACCACGGCGAACTGGCACTGGGTTACAACATCGTTGTTGCCTACATGCCGTGGGAAGGCTACAACTACGAGGACGCCGTGCTGCTGTCCGAAAACCTCGTAAAACGCGACCTCTATACGTCCATTCATATTGAAGAATACGAATGCGATGCCCGCGATACGAAGCTTGGGCCTGAAGAAATCACGCGCGATATCCCGAATGTGGCGGAAGAAGCCCTGAAGGATTTGGACGAAGAAGGTATCATTCGCATTGGTGCCGATGTACGTCCTGGCGATATCCTCGTCGGTAAGGTTACGCCGAAAGGCGAAACGGAACTCACCGCTGAAGAACGCCTGCTGCGTGCCATCTTCGGTGAAAAGGCCCGCGAAGTCCGCGATACTTCCCTGCGCGTACCGCATGGTGAACAGGGTAAAATCGTTGACGTTAAGATATTCACCCGCGAAAACAACGATGAACTGCCGCCTGGCGTAAACCGTCTGGTACGTGTCTACATCGCACAGAAACGTAAGATTTCTGTTGGCGATAAGATGGCAGGTCGTCATGGTAACAAGGGTGTCGTTTCCCGCATTATGCGTCAGGAAGATATGCCGTTCCTGCCGGATGGTACGCCGGTTGATATCGTGCTGAACCCGCTGGGCGTGCCGTCTCGAATGAACATCGGTCAGATTTTGGAAGCTCATTTGGGTATGGCCGTTAAGGTCCTCGGCCAGCAGATTAAGGATGGCGACCCGACGGTTGAAGCACGCCTGCGTGAAGCTGGTTACGACTTCGACAAGAATGGCATGCCGATTCCGGACGTTGCTGGTCTGCATATCGCTACGCCGGTATTCGACGGTGCAAGCGACGAAGCTGTATTTGGTACGATTCGTGCCGCAGGTCTGGCTGACGATGCCAAGACGGTCCTCTATGACGGCCGTACGGGTGAACCGTTCGAAAACCGCGTAACCGTTGGCTGGTGAACCGTTCGAAAACCGCGTAACCGTTGGCTGCACGTACTTCCTTAAACTGCATCATCTGGTTGCCGATAAGATTCATGCGCGTTCTACCGGCCCGTACTCCCTCGTTACGCAGCAGCCGCTGGGTGGTAAAGCTCAGTTCGGCGGTCAGCGCTTCGGTGAAATGGAAGTTTGGGCGCTGGAAGCATACGGCGCTGCATATACCCTGCAGGAAATCCTGACGGTTAAGTCCGATGACGTGGTGGGCCGTGTTAAGGCTTACGAAGCAATCGTCAAGGGCGAAAACATCCCAGAACCGGGTGTACCGGAGTCCTTCAAGGTACTCATTAAGGAACTGCAGTCCATTGGTCTCGATATCAAGGTGCTCAACGAAGACGCCAAGGAAATCTCCTTGCAGGATGAGGACGACGAAGATATCAACGAAACGGCCAAGAAACTTGATTTTGATGTGGCAGGGGTTGAACCCGGCCAGGAAGGTGTAGCTGCACCGAAGCAGGAAGACTCCTATGATGAAGGAGCACCCTCGGATGATGAAAAGCCGGACGACATCATTGCCGACATCGGCAGCCTGGGTTCTATCGTAGAGCCGGACGCAATCGATGGGGATAATGGTGAGGAATAAGAAGGGAGTGTCATCTCTTTGCTGGATGTAAATAATTTTGATTCGATGCGCATCGGTCTGGCCTCCCCGGATAAAATCCGGGAGTGGTCCTACGGTGAGGTCAAGAAGCCGGAGACCATCAACTATCGTACGCTCAAACCTGAGCGCGATGGTCTCTTCTGCGAGCGTATCTTTGGCCCGACCCGCGACTGGGAATGCCATTGCGGTAAGTACAAGCGTATCCGCTATAAGGGCATTGTCTGCGACCGCTGCGGCGTTGAAGTAACGCGCGCCAAGGTTCGCCGTGAGCGCATGGGACATATTGAACTGGCTGCGCCGGTTTCACATATTTGGTATTTCAAGGGTATTCCGAGCCGCATGGGTCTGATTCTAGACATCAGCCCGCGTGCTTTGGAAAAGGTTCTCTACTTTGCTTATTACATCGTACTCGATGCCGGTGAAAACACGGATTTGGCAAAAAAGAGCCTGCTTTCCGAAAAGGAATACCACGATGCTTTGGAAAAATATGGCAACACCTTCCGTGTTGGCATGGGTGCCGAAGCCATCAAAGAACTGCTCGATGAGCTCGATTTGGAGCGCATGAGCGAAGTTCTGCGCAAGGAAGTCCGCACGGCTTCCGGCCAGAAGAAGATTCGCGCCATCCGTCGTCTGGAAGTTGTGGAAGCATTCCGCAAGTCCGGCAACAAGCCGTCCTGGATGATCATGGATGTTGTGCCGGTCATTCCGCCGGAACTGCGCCCGATGGTACAGCTCGATGGCGGCCGTTTCGCAACGTCCGACCTCAACGACCTCTATCGTCGTGTAATCAACCGTAACAACCGTCTGAAGCGCCTCTTGGACCTCGGTGCACCGGACATCATCGTCCGCAACGAGAAACGCATGCTGCAGGAAGCGGTTGACGCCCTGATCGATAACGGCCGCCGCGGCCGTCCGGTTACGGGCCCGGGCAACCGCCCCTTAAAATCCCTTTCCGATATGCTGAAAGGTAAGCAGGGCCGTTTCCGTCAGAACCTCTTGGGTAAGCGTGTTGACTACTCCGGCCGTTCCGTTATCGTCGTAGGCCCGGAACTGAAACTCCATCAGTGCGGCCTGCCGAAAGAAATGGCACTGGAGCTCTTTAAGCCCTTTGTTATGAAAAAGCTGGTTTCTTCGGGAGCCGCTCACAATATTAAATCTGCTAAGCGCATGGTAGAACGTGCTAAACCTGAGGTTTGGGATGTTCTCGAAGGCGTAATCAAGGAGCATCCGGTTCTCCTGAACCGTGCCCCGACGCTGCATCGCCTCGGTATTCAGGCATTCGAGCCGGTGCTCACCGAAGGCCGCGCTTTGAAGCTGCATCCGTTGGCTTGTACGGCATACAACGCCGACTTCGACGGTGACCAGATGGCTATCCATCTGCCGCTGTCCTCCGAAGCACAGACGGAAGCCCGCATCTTGATGCTGGCTGCTAACCACATCCTGGCACCGAAAGATGGTAAGCCAATCATCGTTCCTTCGCAGGATATGGTTCTGGGTTCTTACTACCTGACCAACATCCGTCCTGGTGCCAAGGGCGAAGGCAAGGTCCTCACGGGCATTGCCGAAGCACTGCTGGCTTATCAGCAGCATGACCTCGACCTGCAGGCCGCTATCCAGTGCCGCATCGATGGTTATGGCCTCGTCAAGACTTCTTTGGGCCGCATGATTTTCAACGAAATCCTGCCCAAGGAAATCCGTTACTTCTACAAGGATAAAGAAACCGACCAGTGGTGTCTGGGCGTTCTGATGAACAAGAAGGAACTGGGCAAGCTCGTTGCCAAGTGCTACAACGCCTTTGGTGCAACGGAAACGGCTCACGTTATCGACGATGTTAAGAACCTCGGTTATCACTACGCCTGCGTAGCGGGTATGACCGTTGCTATCTCCGACGTTATCGTGCCGCCGAAGAAGAAGACCATCATCAGCGACACGCAGCAGATCGTCAACAAGGTTGAACGCCGCTATGACCGCGGTCTGATCACCGAAGAAGAACGTTACCACAAGGTTGTTGACCTCTGGTCCAAGGCTACGGATGACGTGGCTGACGCCATGATGGACAACATGGACGCCTTCAACCCGATCTTCATGATGGCTGACTCTGGTGCCCGTGGTAATAAACAGCAGATGCGTCAGCTGGCCGGTATGCGCGGTCTGATGGCTGACCCGTCTGGTAAAATCATCGACCTGCCAATCACGGCAAACTTCCGTGAAGGTCTGTCCGTATCCGATTACTTTATTTCTTCCCATGGTGCCCGTAAGGGTCTGGCCGATACTGCACTGCGTACGGCTGACTCCGGTTACCTGACTCGTCGTCTGGTAGACGTGGCCCAGGATGTTATCGTCCGCGAGGAAGACTGCGATATTTCCACGCTCAATCTGGTACAGGCTCGTGCACGTCTGTCCGAGTCCACCTTCGATGCACTGGAAATTCTCAACGACAGCCTGATGGGCCGTCTGTTGGGCGCAGATGTGCATGATCCGGAAACCAAGGAAGTTCTCCGGTGAAAAGGAAATCCGTGAAATCATGGTACGTGGTTCCTCGCTCGCATCTGAGGCAGCAATCAGCAATGCGATGATTACCGAAGCCATTACGCTCGGTGAGCCGGATGCTGCTGCCCGTGCCAAGGCCAAGGATTCGCTGCTTCATGAAATGAGCGGCAAGGAAGTAACCCGTGATGTGGTTGACTCCACAAATGCTGTAGTTGTAGCTGCCGGCACCAAGCTGACCGCTGAAATCATTGACACGATTCTGGCATCCGATGCCAAGGAAATCCGTGTTCGCAACAACAATGTACGCGGTATCGAAGTAGAAGCCATCAAGGAAGGCGATGGTATCATCGAATCCCTGGCTGAACGTATCGTTGGCCGTGTACTGGCTGAAGATATTGATGACCCGGCTACGGGCGAACGCATTGCCTCCATCAACGATACCGTTGATGAAGATATGGCCAAACGCATCGAAAAAGTGCGTGACCGCGTATCCATCCGCAGCGTGCTCACCTGTAAGTCGCAGTTCGGCGTCTGCATCAAGTGCTATGGCCGTGACCTGGCCAACCAGGCTGAGGTGGAAATCGGTGAAGCAGTTGGTATCATCGCCGCTCAGTCCATCGGTGAACCGGGTACACAGCTCACCATGCGTACATTCCACTCCGGCGGCGTTGCCGGTGACGATATCACCCAGGGTCTTCCGCGTGTCGAAGAATTGTTCGAAGCACGTAAGCCGAAGCACCATGCCATCATCGCTGAGATTGAAGGCCGTGCCGAAGTTGAAGACTCCGGTAAGGGTATGCGCAAGGTTACGATTGTACCGGACGAAGGCGAAGCCCGCGAATATGCAATCCCGTATGGCGCCCGCATGGCAGCCAAGCAGGGTATGCATCTGAAGCCGGGTGACAAGCTCACCGAAGGTTCCATCAACCCGCACGATATCCTGCGTGTCTGCGGTCTGCAGGCAACTCAGCGTTACCTGGTATACGAAGTACAGAAAGTGTATAAGTCTCAGGGCGTTGAGATCAACGATAAGCATATCGAAGTTATGGTTCGTCAGATGCTCCATAAGGTTAAGATTGAGGAATCCGGCAGCACGGACTTCCTGCCTGGCGAATACATCGACATCAACCAGTTCGAAGCCGCCAATACCAAGGCCATCGAGGAAGACGGCGAACCCGCTGTGGCTAAACCGATTCTCCTCGGTATCACCAAGGCATCGCTGGCTACTGACTCCTTCATGTCGGCTGCTTCCTTCCAGGAAACCACCCGTGTACTCACGGATGCCGCCATCAAGGGTAAGGTTGACCCGCTTATCGGCCTCAAAGAAAACGTTATTATCGGTAAGCTGATTCCGGCTGGTACGGGGATGAGCCGTTACCGCAACCTTAAGATTGTGGATAACGACCCGAAACCGGTAGAAGAAGCAGAACCGGCTGAAACCGAAACGGTAGAAGCATAAGGCGATAACGCATAGATTAAGGAGAGAATCATCCATCTGGGTGGTTCTCTCTTTTGTTTGTCTGTAAACTTGTAACAGGCAGCATGTTGCGGTAAAATAACTATAGTGTGAAATACACGATAGTTATTTTAGGGAGGAATCATCATGCAGGTCATTCATACCAACAATGCCCCCGCAGCTGTGGGGCCGTACAGTCAGGCAATTAAGGCCGGAAATACACTCTATCTTTCCGGACAGATTGCCATCAATCCTGCCGAGGGCAAGATTGTCGCAACGACGATTGAGGAGCAGGCAGAGCAGTGCTGCAAGAATATCGAAGCAGTATTGAAAGAAGCAGGCACAGATATGAGCAAGGTGGTTAAGACGACCTGCTTCCTGGCAGAAATTGCCGATTTCAAGGCTTTCAATGAAGTCTATGCCAAGCATTTCATCAGCAAACCGGCTCGCAGCTGTGTAGCGGTGAAGGATTTGCCGGCAGGGGCACTTTGTGAAATCGAAGCGATTGTCGTAACGGAATAAGGCATGATTATGGCGGCGGGAACCGTTCAGGATAGCTATCCTGTTAGTCGTTCCTGCCGCCAACGCGTGTTATGAACGGATTGTCGCTCACAAGGGAGTGAGGCTATGTTGATAAAAGACAATGGGGAAGAAGACTTTCTGCATAAGGTAACAAACGTAAAGGCCCAACAAAAATTTCGCCTAAAGCCGACGCAGACCATTTTGCTCAGTTTTGTGCTGATGATTGGCTTGGGGACTTTGCTGCTTATGCTGCCGGCCAGCACCACGAGCGGTGAGGGGCTGCCGGTTATGGATGCGCTTTTCGTATCCACATCGGCCTCCTGTGTTACGGGGCTTACGGTAGTGGATGTGAAAAACGATTTGAGCTTTTTTGGCAAATGCGTGCTGCTCATGCTGATTCAGGTGGGAGGACTGGGGATTATGACCTTGGCCACGATGGCGGCACATGCAATGGGCTACCGTTTCCGCTTGAAACAGAGCATTATCCTGCAGGAGTCCTTAAACCAAAGCGGACGTGCCGGGCTGTTTGGTCTGATTCGCCGCATGATTATTTATACCTTGGCCGTGGAGGGCTTTTTTGCTATGCTGCTCACCTGGCACTTTTACCCGGAGTTTGGTTTCGATGCTCTGGGCTACGGGATTTTTCATGCGGTGTCGGCTTTTTGCAATGCGGGCTTTGACCTGTTCGGCAATTATGACAGCCTTTGCCGGCGGCCGGATGATTTTTTCCTTATGGCGGGGATTGCCCTGCCCATTATCTTGGGCGGGATTGGCTTTACCGTAATGTATGATGTGCTGCACGCCGGCGGCTGGCGGAAATTTTCTCTGCATACGAAAATCGTCCTGGTCAGCAATGTGCTGTTGATTATAGGCGGCACGCTGCTTATCTGGGGCATTGAAACGGGAAACAGCCATACCATTGGCGAAATGCCCTTGGGGCAGCAACTGGCACACTCGGCCTTTATGTCGGTTTCCTGCCGGACGGCGGGCTTTAATACCTTTGATTTGGCGCAGTCCACGCAGATAACCCAACTGGTGATGATTATTTTGATGTTTATTGGCGCATCGCCTTTATCCACTGGCGGCGGCATCAAGGGAACGACCTTTTTCGTCATCATGCGGTCGGTATGGGCGGTCTTTCGTGGGGAGAGTGAACTTACGGTCTTTGGCCGGGCCATCAGCAAGGAGTTGCGGGACCAGGCCTTTGCCATCTTTACCATTGGCACCATCTGGGTGGTGGCTATGGGAATACTGCTTTCTGTGATTGATGGCGAGGTGCATGACCTTGAAGAAGTGATTTTTGAAACGGTGTCGGCTTTTGGCACAGTCGGTATGGGAATTGGCATAACCCTTAGCTGGAATGACTGGGGCAAGGGGCTTTTGGCGCTGACTATGCTGCTGGGCAGGGTGGGGATTATGACCTTCCTGCTGTCCTTTATTCGGCAGAAGCAATCCACCATCAAGCACCCGGAAGAAGATATTATGATTGGATAAGGAAGGATAGATATGGCAAGCAAACGGCAATTTGCGGTTTTGGGACTGGGGCGTTTTGGCATCAGCGCAGCCCAGACGCTGGAAGAAATGGGCTATGAAGTGCTGGGCGTGGATATGGACACGAGTGTTGTCGCCGCTTTGGCGGAATCCTTATCGCAGGTGGTAAGCTTTGATATGCGCGATGCCCGGGCATTGGACCAGGTGGGCATTGGCAGTTTTGATGCAGTAATCATTTCCTCCAAAAATCTCGAAGCCAGTCTGATGGCGACAATGCTCTGCAAGGAACGGAATGTTCCCGAAATCCTCGTTAAGGCGATTGATGAGCGTCATGCGGAAATGGCGCGCAGGCTCGGAGCCACGAAGATTATCTTTTCTGAGCGGGACATGGCGCGGCGGACGATTATGCATCTGGTTTCACCCAATGCTGTGGATTATATTGATTTAGCGGGGAGCATTAAGATTATCAATACGGCTCCGCCCAAGTGGCTGGTGGGCAAGAGCATTATTGAAGCGAATTTACGCGGAAAGTACAATGTCACCATAATCGCCATTCGTCATGGCAGTGAATTCATGGTTACGCCTTCGCCGGATTATCGCTTTACTGCAGAAGATGATATCTTCATTATCGGCAAGGATTCTTCCTTGGTGAAGTTCGAACAGGATTTTTGACTTTTTGATTTATTATCTCTTGACTTTTTGTTTTATTCGCGGTATCATTCTTATAGACTTAAATTTAGCACTCATCTTTTAAGAGTGCTAACAGAGTCGAAAGGAGGGAGCAAATGCCGGAAAAGCTGTATGAGCTGGACGAGCGCAAACAGCGGGTGCTAAAGGCCGTTATCGACGATTATATCGAGTCGGCAGAACCGGTCGGTTCACGGGCGCTGGCCCGCAAGCACGATTTGGGCGTCAGTCCGGCCACCATTCGCAATGAGATGGCGGATTTGGAAATGCTTGGGTATTTGCAGCATTTGCACACTTCCTCCGGGCGGGTGCCATCTTCCAAGGGCTATCGGTTCTATGTGGACGGCCTTATCCCGCCCAAGCCCGTCAGTGATGAAGAAAAGGCGCTGATTGACCGCTGGTATAAATCCAGGGTGCAGCGCATTGACCAGGTTTTCGAGGAAACGGCGCGCCTTATCTCAGCGATAACGAAGAATATTTCGTTGGTGTTGGCGCCGCAGATGACGCAGGCACAGTTCCGCTGCCTGCAGTTCCTGCCATTGGACAGTCGCCGCGTGATTACGGTGCTGATGACCGATGCGGGCTTTATCGAAAACAAGATTCTGGAAATGCCTGACGGCGCAGAATTTGAGGATTTTCAGCGCATGGCGGCGGTGATCAATGAGAACTTAGCCGGACATACCCTAAAATCCATCGAGCATCATGCTTTGGCGCAAATCCGGGACGAAATCCGCGATGAAGGGCTGTACGATTCAGCCTTGTCTATTATTCAGCGGGCACTCGACAGCGGCAAGCAGGAACGTCTGTACTTGGGCGGTACGACCAAGATGCTCGAACAGCCCGAATACCACGATGTGGAAAAGGTCAAGCACATGCTCATGACCCTTGAAGAAGAAGAACTCATGAAGGATATCCTCCGGGCTCATATCGGTGATGGCCTGGAAGTCACCATCGGTCAGGAGAACGAGGACAGCCACTTCAAGGACAGCAGCATCATCACCGCGACCTATCATTTGGATGGTGAGCTGTTAGGTACGATTGCGGTGCTCGGGCCGACCCGCATGGAGTACGCCAAGGCCATGAGCCTTTTGGAGTACATGAACAACAATTTAACCAACGTTATCAAACGCTTTCACTGGTAGTTGCTGGTAACAAAGCGAAATATAATTACCTTGGAAAGAGGTGAATGAATTGCCATCATTCATGAAAGATGAATTAAAAAAGAAGGATGAGCAAAAGCTGGAGGAAATGCAGCAGGAAATCAACGCTGCTGATTCTGATGAAGCCGATGAGGCAGAAGCCGCCAGCGAAAGCGCAGAAACTGAAGCAGAAAACAAGGATTCTCAGGACGAAGCTGCTGCCCAGATTGAAAAATTGACGGCAGAGCTCAAGGAGAAGGAAGATCGTGTCCTGCGCCTGCAGGCGGATTTTGAAAACTTCCGCCGCCGCACGAGCAAGGAAAAGGAAGAACTCTCCGCAGTGGTTACCCAGGGAATGCTCAAAGATATGCTGCCGCTTTTGGACAACTTCGAGCGTGCCATGGCCGCTGAAGCCAAAGACGGCGAGGCTTTCCAGAAGGGCGTGGAAATGATTTTCACGCAGTTCACGGAAATCCTCAAGAAAAATGGCCTGGAGCATATCGAAGTGGAAGGTCAGAAATTTGACCCGAACTTCCATCAGGCCGTTATGCGCGTGCAGAATGCAGATATGGAAGATGATGACATCGCCCAGGAACTGCAGAAGGGCTATATGGTCAAAGGCCGTGTAATCCGTCCGAGCATGGTGCAGGTAGTTGCTAATTAATTCGTTAATAAAGTTTTTTAGGAGGATATATCATGTCAAAAGTTATTGGTATTGACTTAGGTACGACGAACTCCGTTGTATCCGTTATGGAAGGCGGCGAACCGACCGTTATCACGAACCCGGAAGGCAGCCGTATTACCCCGTCCGTTGTTGGTTTCACGAAAGACGGCCAGCGCCTCGTTGGTCAGCTCGCTAAGCGTCAGGCTGTGTCCAACCCGGACCGCACGATTGCTTCCATCAAACGCCATATGGGCGAAAATGACTACAAGGTCAGCATTGATGGCAAGGATTACACCCCGCAGGAAATCTCCGCTATGGTTCTGCAGAAGCTCAAAGCTGACGCCGAAGCATATCTTGGTGAAACGGTCAGCCAGGCTGTTATCACGGTTCCGGCTTACTTCAACGACAGCCAGCGTCAGGCTACCAAAGATGCTGGTAAGATTGCCGGCCTCGAAGTTCTGCGTATCATCAACGAACCGACGGCAGCTGCTCTGGCTTATGGCCTCGACAAGGACGAAGACGAAACGGTTCTCGTATTCGACCTCGGCGGTGGTACGTTCGATGTATCCATCCTCGAACTCTCCAGCGGTACGTTCGAAGTTCTCGCAACGAACGGTGATACTTACCTCGGCGGTGATGACTTCGACCAGAAGGTTATGGACTGGATGGTAGAAGAATTCAAGAAGGAAAACAGCATCGACCTGTCTCAGGACAAGATGGCTGCTCAGCGCCTCAAAGAAGCTGCTGAAAAAGCCAAGATTGAGCTGTCCAGCATGACCCAGACGAACATCAACCTGCCGTTCATCACGGCTGATGCTACGGGCCCGAAACATCTCGACCTCACGCTGTCCCGTGCGAAGTTCGATGAACTGACCCGTGACCTTGTAGAACGCACGATGGAACCGACCCGCAAGGCTATGGCTGACGCTGACCTCTCCGGCAGCGACATCAGCAAGGTTATCCTCGTCGGTGGTTCTTCCCGTATCCCGGCTGTGCAGGAAGCTATCCGTCAGTTCCTGGCCAAAGAACCGTCCAAGGGCGTAAACCCGGATGAATGCGTATCCGTTGGTGCTGCTATTCAGGGTGGTGTACTGGTCGGCGAAGTTAAGGACGTACTGCTCCTCGACGTTACGCCGCTGTCCCTCGGTATCGAAACCCTCGGCGGTGTCTGCACGAAGATTATCGAGCGCAACACGACGATTCCGACGCACAAGAGCCAGGTATTCTCCACGGCTGCGGATAACCAGCCCTCCGTTGATATCCATGTTCTGCAGGGCGAACGTGAAATGGCTGCCGGCAACAAGACGCTCGGCCGTTTCGAACTCTCCGATATTCCTCCTGCACCGCGTGGTGTTCCTAAGATTGAAGTTTCCTTCGATATCGATGCCAACGGTATCGTGCATGTATCTGCTAAAGACCTCGGCACGGGCAAGGAACAGAAGATTACGATTCAGTCCGATGGCGGCATGACGAAGGAAGACATTGACCGTATGGTTAAGGAAGCCGAAGCTCATGCAGCTGAAGATAAGAAGCAGAAAGAAGCCGTTGAGGTTAAGAACCAGGGCGAAAGCCTTGCATATCAGGCTGAAAAGACCCTGAAAGACCTCGGCGACAAAGCGGACAAGACGCAGGCTGCTAATGTTCAGGCTGGTATTGACAAGCTCAAAGAAGCCCTCAAGGGTGGCGACACGGATGCCATCAAGAAGGCTACGGAAGAACTGCAGAAGCCGCTCTATGAAATGAGCGCAGCAGCTTATCAGCAGGCTCAGGCCGCTGGCGCACAGGGTGCTCCGGGTGCAGATGCAGGTGCGGGTGCTCAGCAGCAGGCTAAGGCTGATGATGATGTAGTTGATGCCGAATATACGGAAGTCAAAGACGATAAGAAATAATCATTTGCTTTGATGGATTGTTGGGAGCCGTATGGCTCCCAATCGTTTTTAAGGATGGTGCAACGTGAGCGAAAAACGCGATTATTATGAGGTGCTGGGCGTTAGTAAAGGTGCCTCGGAAGCCGAAATCAAAAAGGCTTATAAAAAGATGGCCCGCAAATATCATCCCGACCTGAACCGTGACGACCCGAAAACTGCTGAAGAAAAGTTCAAAGAGGTCAATGAGGCCTATGATGTCTTGAAGGACCCGCAGAAAAAAGCAGCCTATGACCAGTTCGGCCATGATGCCTTCCAAAATGGCATGGGCGGTGGCGGAGCCGGTGGTTTTGGCGGCTTCGGCGGTGGCTTTGGTGGTTTTGGCGGCGGTGCTGAAGGCTTCGGGGATATCTTCGATATGTTCTTCGGCGGCGGTGGCCGCCGTTCCAGTGGCCGTCCTGGTCCGGAACGCGGCAGCGACCTGCGTTATGATTTGGAAATCACCTTTGAAGAAGCGGCCTTTGGCAAAGAAGCTGAGCTGAATGTTCCCCGCACGGAACAGTGTGACCACTGCCATGGCACGGGCGCAGCGCCGGGCACCAGCCCGGAAACCTGCCCTGACTGTAATGGTACGGGAACTCGCCAGACCGTGGCCAATACGCCGTTTGGCCGCATGGTCAATCAGACGACTTGCGGACGCTGTCATGGTACAGGCAAGATTGTCAAGAATCCTTGCTCGAACTGTAACGGCACGGGCCGCAAGAAGGTTACACGGAAAATCAAGGTCAATATCCCGAAAGGTGTGGACAATGGTTCCCGCGTGCGCGTAAGCGGCGGCGGTGAAGCCGGCGTTCGTGGCGGCGGCAATGGTGACCTCTATGTTTACATCTTCATCAAGCCGCATAAGATTTTCCGGCGTGAAGGCTATGATGTGATTGTGGAAGTGCCGGTTTCCTTCGTGCAGGCAGCGCTGGGTGACAAGGTACAGGTGCCGACCATTGACGGTCCGGTGGAAGTCAAGATTCCGGCTGGCACGCAGTCGGGCAAAATCCTGCGCCTGCGCGAGCGCGGCATTCCGCACCTGCGCGGCAATGGGCGTGGTGATGAGCATGTGGTCATCAAGGTGCTCACGCCGCAGAACCTCAACCAGCGCCAGAAAGAACTCCTCAAGGAGTTTGGCGAAATCAGCGGGGATAAGGTGAACCCGGAGCAGAAGAGCTTCCTGGATAACATCAAAAATCTCTTCAAAAAATAAATACGATAAAACGCAAAGTACTTAAACTCACTTCGTTCAGACAAAAGTACTTTGCGTTTTTGTTGTGGTGGGCAAAAAAGATTTTCTTAACGCCAAAGGCCAAACGCTTCGTCGCAGACAGTCACCAGCCCTGCCGCCACGAAGTTACAAATTTATTCTTCAAGCGTAAATTTATGCTATACCAGATGAGGTGATAGCGTTAAAAACACCGTCTGTTCCTATGTTTTAAATAGTTTGCGTGGTGTAGGAGTGTCAAGTTTTGGCTGGCAGTGAGGAGGGGAGGGGCGGGGATGACTTTCTGAAACGTTTGACAAGCCTGTCTAAGTGGAAGAAAGTTATCCCCGCCCCTCCCCTCCGTCTTTACAGAAGAAGAAAAAAATATCTTGCAAACGTCACCGGGAAATGGTATAATTTCCTAGTCGTGAGACAAATAAGTTTTGTTTTGAGTTGGTTTTGAGTTGAAATAACATTTCAACCTCTGCTCCTGTGCGAGCAGGAGCCAAAGACCAGAGAGGGAGGTGATTTCGTGAGAAAGTACGAAGTCATTTTTATCGTGAAACCGATGGAAGAAGAAGCTACGAACGCTGTTATCAGCAAGTTCACTAAGCTCATCACCGAAAACGGCGGTACTATCGATAAAGAAGATCGTTGGGGCAAGAAGCGTCTTGCTTATGAGATCAAAGACTGCACTGAGGGTTTCTATGAACTGCTCTACGTTACCTGCGAACCCGCATGCGTAGCTGAGTGCGACCGTGTAATGAAGATTACGGACGGTATCCTCAAGCACATGATCGTGAAAAACGACGAAGAGTAATTAGAAGTACGCCAATTTTTGGCGTCAGGGAGGATGTATCATGAATAAGGCAATACTGATAGGCCGTCTGACCCGTGACCCGGAAGTGCGTTATACGCAGTCCGGCACTGCAGTATGTACCTTTACGTTGGCTGTCGATAGACGTTTTGCCCGTAAGGATGCTAACGATGGTCAGCCTACGGCGGATTTTATTCCCATTGTTGTATGGAGCAAGCTAGCTGAAGTTTGTGGCAACAACTTGGTGAAAGGCCGTCGTATTTCTGTGGAAGGCCGCATTCAGGTAAGAAGCTACGATGCACAAGATGGCTCGAAGCGTTATGTGACGGAAATCGTAGCAAATGAAGTAGAATTCCTGGATTCCAAGGGTTCTGCTCCGCAGGCTGGCGGTTTTGGTGCTCCGGCACCGGCAGCACCGCAGTCTATGCCTAGTGATGGCTTCGGCCCGTCCATCCCTGACGAAGAAATTCCGTTTTAAGTTAGGAGGGAATTACTTTGATGAGACGTGACAGAAGCAGAAGACCTCGTAGAAAGGTCTGCTCGTTCTGCGTAGACAAGGTCGAACATATCGACTATAAAGACGTGGCAAAACTCCGTCGCTTCATTACGGAGCGCGGCAAGATCCTGCCCCGTCGTATCTCCGGCAACTGCGCTAAGCATCAGCGCCAGGTGACTGTTGCCATCAAACGTGCTCGCAATATCGCATTGCTGCCGTTCACTGCTGAATAAGCAAATTTGCAAGCCTTCCTTTCGGGGAAGGCTTGTTTTCGTTTTAGAGGAGAAGATGGATGCAGGAACGATTGGAACTTTTTTTACAAATGCTTACCGACCCTAAACGGCTGAAACTGCGGTTATTTATTGAGGGTAATATTATCGGCATCTTTACGGGGCTGACCATTGCCTTGTTTCGCTATCTGCTCGAACTATCCGAGGAAAATCTTCCGCACTTATATCAATACCTGCAGGCACATCCGGTCTATATTCCTGGCTGGTTTGCTGTGCTCGTAATGATTGGACTTATCCTTCATCGTATGCTCAAGGCCGATGGCATGATTTCCGGTTCGGGTATCCCACAAATCAAGGGAATTCTGATGGGCAGGATGGATATGCAGTGGGCACGGGTACTGCTGCTAAAATTTACTGGTGCGGTAATGGGGATTGGGGCAGGACTTTCCTTAGGACGTGAAGGCCCTAGTGTCCAGCTTGGGGCTTGCCTGGGGCAGGGCGTAGGTCGTCTGACCCATAGGAGCTACGAGGAAAATCATTATCTGCTTACGGCTGGCGCAGGAGCAGGCCTGGCTGCCGCCTTTAATGCGCCGTTGGCGGGTGCGATTTTTTGTCTGGAGGAGCTGACGAAGAATTTTTCGCCCTATGTGTTGATGGGCTCTATTGCAGCCACGGTTACGGCAACGACGGTGACCCAGTTTTTCTTTGGCATGGAGCCGGTGTTTCATATGGGCGAGATTCCCGTGGTGATGGCGGGCAATGTCTATATTGTACTGATTCTCCTGGGGGCTTTTGTGGGGGCTTTGGGCCTGGGCTTTAACAAAATGCTTGTAATTTCGTTGGATACCTATGCAAAATCGCCCTTAAAACCATGGCAAAAGCCTTTAGTGCCGCTCTTTGCCGCAGGTGTTATCGGCTTTTTCCTGCCGGAAATTTTAGGTGGTGGCAGTCCGCTCGTGGATGCCTTGGTGGAACATCAATATGCGATTGGCTTTTTGTTGCTGCTTTTGGCAGGAAAATTTTTCTTTACCATGCTGTGCTTTGGCTCTGGTGTGCCCGGCGGCATATTTTTGCCCATGCTGGTATTGGGCGCTGTGGGTGGGGCCCTGTTTGCTAAGCTGGCTGTAGCGGCCAATCTCTTGGCGCCGCAATGGACGGTGAACTGCATTGTCTTTGGCATGGCGGCTTATTTTTCGGCAGTGGTGAAATCACCGGTCACGGGGGCAATCCTTATCATGGAGATGACCGGCTCCTTTCATCATCTGCTGTCCCTGATGCTGGTGTCCATGACGGCTTTTCTTGTGGCCGAATACATGGGCAGTGAACCCGTATATGATATGCTCTTGAACCGCAGTCTGGCCTTGATGGACAGGGCACGGCAGCATATTCAGGACAGTCGGGAGAAATTATCGGAAAAATAACTTGATAATTTATCGCAAATCTAGTAAACTAATTGTACAACAATAATAACAAACAATACCTTACGGCTTCCCCGAGTTTATTGTAAGGAAAAAATTAATGGGAGTGAATTGCAGATGTTTTTGGAAGAACGTCAGGAAATTATTCTGAGCATGCTTGCTCGCGATGGCAAGGTGCGTGTCCGTGACCTCAGCGAAAAGTTCAAGGTGACTGAGGATTGTATCCGCAAGGATTTAGGTGCGTTGGAGAAAAAGGGAAAACTCAAACGTACCTATGGTGGCGCTGTCCGCATTCGCGAAAACAGCCATATGCTCGAAGTCAGCAAGCACCGTAATACCGATGTGGAAGCGAAACAGCGCATTGCGCAGGCCGCTGTAAAACTCATTCACGAGCGCGATATGGTGTTCCTCGATATCTCCACGAGCAACCTGGCTATTGCGGAACTCTTGGTCAAGATGGACCAGGATATCACGGTTGTAACCAACATGATTGATATTCTCGTGGTACTGGCCCGCAATCCGAAAATCCGCGTGGTCTTTGCCGGCGGTAAAATCAACAAGAGCCGTGATGGTTTCTGGGGCGGCATGACGCTGGACTTCATCTCCCGTCTGAAACCGGATATCGCTTTTGTCGGTGCCGTAGGCGTTGATGTTAAGGAAAACAGTGTTTCCACTTACGATATTGATGACGGCATCAATAAGGCCGCCATTATCCGTCACAGCAAGAAGGCCTATGTAGTAGCCGAAGCCCGCAAGCTCAGCACGGACGGCAACTACAACTATACGACCCTCGATACGCTTTCGGGTCTGATTACCGATACCCTGCCGGCACAGGATATTCAGGAGGCCGCTGATTCTTACGGGGTGGAAATCATTCTGCCATGAGTATAAATTTCCCATCAAGACTTAGCTGGGAAAATTTTCATAGGGTTATTGTAGAAGGACTGAAGGTATATGCTTTTTACCTGGCAGTCCTTTCCCTTTTCCGGCTCTTTTTTATTCTGTGGCTTAATGACTATTGGGGGCCGCAGACAAATAGCACAGATATTGTTTTTGCTCTCTGGCGGGGTAGCCGTCTGAGTATGCAGACGGCAGGGGCGTTGACGCTCGTTAGCTTTGTGCCTGCCTTTACGGCGCATTATCTCCTGCCCAAAATCGAAAAATGCCTATGGTTGGGGATAAACGGCCTGCTGCTTATGGCGTTATCCATTCTCTATATGGCCAGCTTTCCCTATTACCGCATCTACCGGATGAATTTCAATCAGATGATTTTTACGGGGATGAATGAGGACTGGGGAGCCCTGTTCTGGACCATGGTTGACCAGTATGCCCTGCCGGCCCGCTTTGCGGGGGCAATGCTTTTGACCTTTGTACTTTGGCAGCTCTTGCGCAGGCTGTTAGCTTGGCAAATGCCTTTACTACCCATTGTCCATTGGCCCTTGTGGGGAAAGATGGTTGTGCGTGCCGCTTTTCTTTATCTCGTGTATATTGCGGTGCTGCTGGGCATCTTTGGCGGCAGTCTGGGCTGGCAGACAGCGGTGGACTGGGAAAATGCCGGTGTGACCAAGGATGAGTTCTTAAATGAAGCAATCCTCGATAACCCACAGGCCATCTACCGTGCCTATAACCTCAACAGCCGCATGCTGGCTTGCAATGGGTTGGATTTCACCATGGAGGATATCCAGCAGCTGGCCGCCAACTTAAGCGGCAAACCTGCGGATACGAATAATCTCGATGTTTATCTGCAAAGAACGGTGGTGCAGGGGACAGAACAGCCGCCGCGCCATGTCTTTGTGATTCTCTCCGAAAGTCTGGCCAACTGGCCGCTATTGGATAAGTACAAGGATATTCCGATTGCTGAAGATTTGCGCGGGCTGGTGGCGGCAGAGGATACGGATTACTGTCCGACCTTTCTGCCCAATGGTGCCAGTACCGTATCGGCCGTGACCGGCTCGGTGGCAGGTGTAGCCGATGCCAACCTCTATTTGACCACCATGCCGGAATCCTTTGCGGCACCCTATCCGACAGCCAGTGCACCGCAGATGGCAAAACTCGGCTATGAAACCAACTTTTTCTATGCCGGGCCGGCTACCTGGGAGCGCATCGGCGCCTTTACGCAGGCACAGGGCTTCCAGCATTTCTACAGCCGCGGCGATTTTGGTGATGTGCCGGGCAGTGTCTGGGGCTGTGAGGATGAATGCCTTTATGCCAATATCATGGAGCGGCTGACGGATGCGCCGAGCTTTAATATTATCCTCAATGCATCGAATCATTCACCCTATGATGTGGATGTGGAAGCGAAGGGCTTTGCTAAGGAAAAAGTGCGGGCGGCACTGCCTGCGGCCTATCAGCAGGATGAAGAACTCCTGCGGGAGCTCGGTCATTACTGGTATGCCCAGCGGGAACTGGTCAAATTCGTGCGGGAGGTCAAGGCCAAATATCCCGACAGTCTGTTGGTTATTGTCGGCGACCACGGCGACCGTTACAATATCGAAAAACAGCCGGATATGTATGCCCGCTATGGCATTCCCTTTATCGTGACGGGAAAAAATATCCATAAGGGCACGTTGCTTGCTGACAGTGCGGGCAGTCAGATTGATATATTCCCCACGCTGATGGAACTTACAGCGCCTAAAGGTACAAGCTATATGGCATTGGGGCAGAGCCTGACAACGACAAGCACAAAGGGGGTCAACTACGGCTTTTGGATTACGCGGACAGCCATCGGCAAGGCCGATACTGTGCCATTGGTGCCGGAGGCCATCGCGGGCGGGGGAACACCCGTTATCGACGACCAGGCCATGCAGGATTATATCAACGCTATCAGAGCTATCTCGTGGTGGCGGCCAAAATACGGGCCGATACTTGACCAGAAGATTTTGGATGAAAAGGGCAGATAGTTGTACAACTGGAATAACTGGTAAAACTGGCTGTTGAGAGAGGTATTATTGATGCAAATGCAGGTGGCAGAAATTGCCATTGAAGTACAGAAGAAGAAAATCAAGAATATGCACCTCTATGTCAAACCACCCTGTGGCAGGGTGGTTATTTCTGCTCCTTTGCGTGTGCCGAATAAAACGATTGAACTATTTGCCCGCACCAATCTTCCTTGGGTTCGGCGGCAGATAAAGAAGTTTCAGGAACAGCCTCGTGCGTCTAAGCGACAGTATGTGTCAGGGGAGACGCTTTACCTATGGGGAGAGCCTTATCGCCTTGTGGTTATCGAGTCGCAGAAGCCTGCCTATAAAATCATGGGCGATAAAATCCTGCTGTACCTGCCGAAAAAGTCCAGCGTGGACTGGCGGGAGAAGTTTATGCGGGAAGTCTATCGGGCGGAGCTGATTAAAAAAGCCGAAGTGCTGCTGCCCAAATGGGAAAAGATTACGGGGCTGAAGTCTAACGAGTGGCGTACTAAGTATATGAAGACCCGCTGGGGCACCTGCAATATCGTGGCCAAAAGAATCTGGCTCAACGTGCAGTTAGCGCAGAAGCCCACGATATGTTTGGAGTATGTGATTCTTCACGAGCTGACCCATCTGATAGAGAAACATCATAATGCCAGATTTTATGGCTATGTGGCAAAGTATATGCCGGATTGGCAAGAAATTCGGGCACGGTTGAATGATTTGCGGCTGGATGCGGAAGGATAACAATTGCCCGCGCTGTTGTGTAGTAAGGACACTTGGTGCGGGCAATTGTTATTGATAAAATTATCTAAAAATTGACTATAATCATGCAATACTATATAATGGACTTGTAAAATAGGGGTTGTATATAATTTTGCGATTAGATAGCTTATGAAACGTGTTAAGGATAACGTTTTTGCGAACAGAACAGGAAGGAAAGGGATTATCATGAGTATGTACAGGAAATGGGCGAAACGCCGCAACGCCATAATGTCAGTGGCGCTTTTTGGGATGTTGGCATTTCCCCATGTGGGGGTGGCTGCAGAGGATGCCGGGATTGCCAAGGCAGATTCCGCTAAAAGCGGTACAATAACGACATCAGGAAATGTTCACAATGTATTGGCAGATAGTGTGAAAGGCGATACTGCGATTAACCATTTTTCCAAATTCGACCTTCATCAGGGCAATATTGCCAATTTGTTTTTCGGCACGAGCAAAGACCATGCAACGGCTGCCCGGCTGCTTAACTTTGTCGATAGCGGAGTGAATATTGAAGGTATTGTCAATGCAATACAGAACAACAAAATCGGCGGCGATTTGCGCTTTATCAGCCCCAAAGGGATTGTTGTGTCTGAAACAGGTATTATCAATGCCGGACAGGTGGGCATGGTTGTGCCAACTCAAAAGTATTACAACCAACTATTAAAGAATGAAAATTCATTAGATTCGGAGGACTTCCTCGGCGCGAACAGTATTCAAAATGGTGAAGTGCCGCTCAATCTGGATGGTTCGATTTCGGTGGCAGGCAAGCTCAACACCGTAGACGGCATTACGCTGGCAGCAGCTAAAATCGAACTTGAAGATGGTGCGCTGCTCAATACCAAAAACAGCATAAATTATGCAGATTTGGTCAATGTAAAGGACGCCAATGGCAAGGTTACGGTGCAGGCTGGCTTGACTGGTGACTTGCAGCTTACGAAGGATGAAGCGGGGGATATTGTGCTGGCGGCTGTGGCAGACAGCAAGAATACCGCGGAATCCTCCGGCGTAAAGAACAAACTGACTAATTGGCTGGACAAAACAGGAGCCAATGTTTTCCGGGTGACCAATTGGGATATCAGTGACCCGATTGGTGCCTCGATAAGCATGGAAAAAGATGCCAAAATAGATACGACTGGCAATGTTATCATTGCGGCCAAAGCCATTTCCAATAACGTCAAGCCTGAAGATGCGGACGAAGCGGCGGTAAAAGATGCTGTCAAGAATACCAAGGCCCTTTTGGGCCTGCAGGCAAGCGTGGATTTGTCGGGTACCATTAACGGCCAAACGATAAATATTGCCGCAACGACCAAGGATGATTATCAGTTTGATAAAGATATGGCCAAAGAGATTAAGTCAACGAGTTTGTTGAGCAAGCTTAAATTCTCCGGCTCGTATATGATTCATAAGGACACGGCTGATGTGAAAATCGGCAAGGATGCCAAGCTGACGGCTGCAGGCGAAGATGTAGCTGCAGAAGCCAATGAAGATAATGAAACCGGTGAGAAACCGGAATCGACCCCGGCATTGTCAATTTTGTCATCCAGTGAG
Organism: Pseudoselenomonas ruminantium; assembly: GCA_902781305.1. Lineage (GTDB taxonomy): Bacteria > Bacillota > Negativicutes > Selenomonadales > Selenomonadaceae > Selenomonas_A > Selenomonas_A ruminantium_K. The sequence continues at coordinate 2,781 of CACZIV010000073.1, read as the reverse complement.
ATAAAGGCGCAATTGTCTTCTGAAGGGCAGGTCGAAGGTGAAAAGAATCAGTTGGCAGCGGCAACTTTTTCGTATTACAAGAATAATGCCAATCTTACCATTGAGGGCAAGTTGAAAGCGGATGTCGGTTCGGTTTCGGCTGTTTCGGATGCCAAGACAAGCATTACAGCAACCAGCTCCAATCTGGCAGGTGAAAAAGACACCAGTCATATGAACTTTGCCGGCAATGTCGCAATCGGTTCTACCGAGAGCCGGAATACGCTGAATGCAGGGGCTGAGCTCAATGCGAAGAAGAATATCTCCGTGGCGGCAACGCTGGATAATTCGCTGGCGGTCAAGGCCGAAAACAGCATCAAGGAAACGGGCTTGGGCGGTTCGGCCTTGAACTTCGTCAACACCTCGGAAAAGGCACAGGTAACGGATAGTGCAAAAATCACGGCGACGGATGGCAATGTTGACGTGAATGCTGCAGAAACGAACACGCTGCGGCAGGTGGTGGCCAATAACGGTACGGAGAAAGCAGATCCGGAAAAAGAGGACAAAGATAAGGATAAAGACAAAGATCAGACTAAAGCCAAGGATGCAGAAGATGACCTCGGTTTGTCTGACCTGTTTGGTGATGCAACCAATGCGGCTAAGGATGCAGACAAGGAAAAAGAGGACAAGGACAGCGAAGAAGGCAAGACCAAGACTTCGGCACTGGAAAGTGCTGCCAAATACGTTACGGTGGGTTCCAGTGTGAATATCGTCCTGGGCGACAGCAAGGCTGGCGTGGGAATCACCAAGAATGCCAGCATAAGTGCCGGCAAGGAAGGGGCTTTATCCGTAACCGCCGTACAATCCAATCCGGATATACAGATAGGTTCCATTGCGACTTCTGCTGCCGGCAGCGATGGCAAGGCAAAATCGGCGCTGATTAATGCTGCGGTATCGGTAACAAATCTCAAGAATGATGTCAGCGTGGCTATTGCCGGCAGCGATGGCAAAGAGGCTGTTTCGTTAGAAGGAGGCAGCATCACGCTCAAAGCGGAGGCAAATAGTGGACATGGCCGTCTGGACAAGCTGGTCGAAGATATAAAGAATATACAAAATGTTAAAGATAAGCTGCTGAGTTACTTTACCGCCGCTAAGTGGAAGGAACCCAGGCAGCATGTGACGGATTTCTTTACGGCCGTGGGAAATCTGAAAAATATTGCCGAGGACCCGACGGCTCTGCAGACTTTAGTCAGCAGAGGCCAGGCGCTTTATGAGGACTTGGAAAAGAATGCTACGGAATTGGAAAAGGCCGGCATTGATATTTCCAAGACTTTGGAGGCCATTGCCAACCTGACCAATCCGGAAAAAGTCGCTAACTATTATGTGGACAGTGCTACCCGTTCCAACATGGTGAAGAACCGGGAAAAGAATACTTCAGAAGGTGGCAGTTCGGCTTCGGTATCGCTGGCCGGGGCCGTGAATGTGGTTTCCCTGGATGACCAGGCCCGCATGCTGGTGGGGCGGCAGGCTAAGTTAAATACGGAGGGTGACCTGACGATTAACAGCGGTGTAAACAAGAGTGATATCGCGATGAATGGGCACCTGAAACCCTCCGGGGCATCCGCGACGTCTGTCGGTGCAGTGGTTAATGTATTTAACAGCAGGGCAGACAGTGTACTGGCTGTAGCCGATAAGGCACAACTTACGGGCAACAATGTATCCCTTACGGACAAAAACGATATTAACCATTATATCTTAAATGGCGGCTCCGGTTCAGCAGCCAACAATTCCAATAAGACCGGCAAAAACAATGATACGGTTGCGGATACTACGGCTCTGCAAGGAACAGTCAGCTATGTTGGCGGCGAAAGTCTGGCTGTCGTATCGGTAGATAACGGGGCTGAGATAACGGCAGCCGGCGAAGAGACCAAGGCCGACAAGCAGAAAGCGATTGACGAGGAATGGAATAAACTTTCGGCAGAAGAACAGAAAAAGCAGAAAAAAGAAACCGCCAAGGAATCGGGTGTGGTGGAAATCAAGGCACAAAATGAGGCAAGAGTCCTCAACATTGCCGGCGGCCTAGCTTATGGAAATGGCTCCAAGGGCATTGGTGCGTCCGTGGCGGTAACGAACTTTGATGTGAAAACCCTTTCGGCAGTAAGCAATAACAATATTGATAATCCGGATGACATTGGTTCGCTGGCGCGTACGTTGTCTGTGCGTGGCGACAAAAATATGAAGCCTGCTGATTATTTTGGTTCCGCTGCGGCCAAAGCGGGGAAAATTAATGCGCACAGCCTGGATATGAACGCCAATGCAGATGGCTATATCCACAGCGTAAGTGTGGCCGGCGGTGTCATTGAACAGACGGACAACGGCACATCCGGCGGCTCGTTGGCCAACTTTGTTTCCAATACCAGTGGCAAATTCAGCAGCTTCAAGGATGGCTATCAGAACTACTTCAAGCCGGATGAAAAACAGGATAATGGCTCGGTATTCAGCCGCACGATGGACCGGTTCAACAAGAGCCAGGAGGATAAGGACAAACAGGAAACCGGTGTGGCCAACATGACTGGTGGGCAGACTATGCCCAGTTTCACGCTGGCCGGGGCGGGCAGTGTTTCGGTGAACCTGTCGGCGAACCAGACAAAATCGGCTCTGCGGGATGCCAATGTCACCCTGCGCACAAATGGCGAGGATATGGCAGCCTTTGCCAATAAGGCATCGGATTCGTTGTTCCTCGGTGCCTGGAGCGGCGGCGCGGCTTTAAGTTTCCAAAATATCAAGCTGAAGAAGAATACGTCG
>CACZIV010000072.1 GCA_902781305.1 Pseudoselenomonas ruminantium | reverse complement strand
TTTTGTGCGGGTCTTTTTTGCTGTGTTTTTTGAGGTGTCTGCGGGCAACTTGCGGGCAACAGGAAAGTATTATGTTTGGCACGGATAGCCGTTTTTCGGACATTTTTCGTTAGATGAGTCGGGACGAACAGGCAGATTTTTCTGCGCTGGTCGTCCCTTTTTTCATTTCATCTGACGTAATTGGGTTTTATCACATTCGCCGAAGTCCACGACATTATCCATGTCGTTTTGAAGCCAGTCGCTGACGGCTGCCTTTTTTTCTTCATTAATATGTGTATAAATATCCATGGTAATCTGGATAGTGCTGTGCCCCAGCTGTTCCTGAATATCCTTGAAGTCAAAGCGATGTGAGGCTTTCATGCGGCTGGCCATATCGTGGCGCAGCATGTGGAACGTGGTCTTGATACCCAGCTTTTTGCGGACTTTGACGTATTGGGAGGAAAAGACGCAGGGGCTGATATAGGCCCCGTCCTTATCCGTGAACACCATTTCCGGGTGCTCCCAATGGCCGTTCTGCAGGCGAAGTTTCATTTGCTGAACCTTGTAAGCCGCAAGTTCCCGACAAAGGGCAGGCGGCAGATAAAGCTGGCGGCGGCTCTTTTCCGTCTTGGGTTCACTCAAAAAGACGGGATACGCATCCATGCCCGCTTCCTTCCGACCATTGACCAGTGCGTGACGAACTTTGAGCCAGCCTTCCTCCAGGTTCAAATCCTCCCAATGCAGGGCCAAAAGTTCCCCGCGCCTAAGGCCGGTCATAAACTCCACCAGCATCATCTGACGCCAGCAGTAGTAAATGGAGGGTGCCTCAATCAGCGCCTCCCGCTGCTTTTTGGTGGGCGCGATAAAGGGCCGCTTGGGTGGTTTCTTGGGCAGTTCCAAATCCTCCGCCGGATTTTCGGGGATGATTTTCAGTTTGACCGCCCGCGCAAAGGCCATTTTCATGACCGTACGAAAATACTGGGCCTCCCGGTAATGGTTGTAAAGGCGCTTGTTGATGACATTTTGCAGGTCAAAGCTGCAGAGCGCCTCCAGGTCAATCCTGCCGACATATTCCTTGGCAATATCAATCATGAGCAAATAGCCGGCCGCCGTATTCTGACGGATATGGGGCCTGGAATACGTGTCAAACCAACGGTCAAGCCAAAGGCCTACGGTCATACGACTGGCCAGGATAGCTGTCTGGCTGGCATATTTTTCCTTGAGCGCGGCCAGCGCCGCCTGCGCCTCTTTGCGGGTGCGGGCGGATTTTGACCGCCGGATTAAACGTCCCGTCCGGCCATCATAGCCCACGGTGACCTGTGCCACCCAGCGATTGCGGGCCGTATCCTTGTAAATGGTGCCCTCACCGGCACCGCGATGGGTAGACTTGCTTTGCGTTGTCATTTCCTGTCACTCCTCTTGAGTAGATACAGGAAAGATGTGGATTTACTCCCCAGATTGTGGATAAATCTGTGGATAACTTGTGAATTTCTTGTGATTAATCGGTGGATAACCGGCAGGGTTGGTACTATTACGGGTACATCTTCGGGTACAAGTGCAGGTACAACTGCGGGCACATTGTGCCCTGTGGATAGTCGTTATCCCTTGGGGCACAAGGCTTTGCAGCGTTCCTAAGACGTACCTAATTTAGAAGACATAACCTATAAATAATCGTAGTGGGTAGAACACCTGCCCAACACCGGTGTTATCGTGTGCTGTTATAGCGTGCTGTTTTTTTTGGTGCTTTTCTTGCTGCTGTTCATACTGGATAAAACTAACTCGACAGCCTGGCGCTGCTCCGGGGAGAGCGCGGCCAGCTGCTTCACAATGCGGCGGTTCACGGTGTCCCGGTTGGCTCCCATGAGGTAGTCCACGGTCACATCGAAGAAGGCCGCGATGCGCGGCAGGCGGTCAACGCTGGGAAAGGAACGTCCCTGCTCCCAGTTGGCATAAGTCGTCAGCGGTACGCCGAGGATTTTGGCCATCTCACTTTGTCGTATGGAGAGCTCCTGCCGCAGGGATTTGAGCCGCCCGGGAAACAGGTTATCGCTGGCATCCTGGGCGTCAAGGTCGGCGAACCGTTCCGCCAGGTCAGGGCGTTCCGCGAGGATTGACCGGTCAGATTTTGCCGCACATGCTTTTATTTTATCGTTCACCTCTAATCCTCCTTTCACCCCTATTCTACCATAGTCTGGCACAAAATACCATAAAAATACTATTAAAATACGCTAAAATACCAATCTTTTAGTAGACAATACGAACAAACAATAGTATAATAAACTAACAGATGGGGGTTATCAGGAAACAATCAATCAAATTCTAGTATTATAACGGATTCCGTTGATTTGTGTCCTCGTGGGTAGGATAATCCCGACCAAATAAGTGGAAAGGTGTGGAAAAAATATGGAAGAAACAAGCAAGATTCTTTTATCGGTGCAGGAATTTGCCAAAATCACAGGGCTTGAGGAAAAGTCCATTCGGCGGCTTTCGCATGTGCAGGGCTTTCCGGCTATCCGCATCGGTCACCGCATCATGATTCACAAGCGGTCAGCGGAGGACTGGCTGGCTACTTGCGCCGCGCATCAGGACGCGTGCCTGCCCTCCATTGAACTCTGATGGATACGCTTGGCGGCTGGATGCAGGAAATCCGCTATTTTTACAAGCGGCAGCTATCGTTTCCGCTGTCCACCCATGCGCAGGCGCTCTGGTCGTACTTAATGTACCGGGGCAATGAGGCGTTCTGGCATTTTCCGCTGCGGCTGTCGCTCATGGAGCTGGCGGGCGGCACGAAAATGTCGATCACGATGGTCAAGCGCGCCCGACGGGAGCTGGAGGATTACGGCTATATCCGCCATCAGTCGTTTGGGGGCAACAAGCCCGCGGGGTATTATATCCTGTCGAACATCCATATCGGGCAGAAACTTGCGCCGCAGGTGGAACAAAGCGGGGAGGCGGTACAGACGGCGAAAGCACAGAAAAACGGATTGCATCTGGCATAAAATTTTTTGGATTCACCACAACGATTTTGGCTATTTCCCGTGAAGGGGTGCGGGAGGCGATTGCTTTTCCCCTTGCGGATTCCGCGCGCATTTGTGCGAGACGACAAAATAAGGGAGATGTCAAATTGGCAAGCATACAAGACTCAGAAACAGCAGATTATGGACTATTCAGCGGCAGGACCGCCAATGAATGCGTGGTTTTGGAGGTCTACCGGCGGGCGCGGATACCCGTCCGGTTTGACCGGTCAAAGATGGTGGCACTGGTCAACGGCAGCCCCGTAGCTCGCGTCGCCTACGAGAAAGGAGCGCGTCTTTCATGGAACGAAGTGTGAGATTACGGCTGGACGGGCCGCAGGCCCTCTATATTGGAGACTGCCTGCAGCGTGAGGAGCAGGCGACGCAGCTTTCTGCGGGAAAACCGTCCCTTGCCGCCTACTGGCAGCAACTTTTGGCGCAGCGGCTCACCCGCGAGGGACTTATGCTCTGGGTGCCTTTGCATATCGCGCCCCACGGCATCGCGCTTACGGCAGAGGTTGACCTGTCCGGCGGCGATATCTTGGATATTTCGCTGGCGCTGGGCGACTTTGGCTACACCCATATGGCGCGACTTTGGGCGCAGCTCTACGCCAGCCTGGCCTGGGACGTGGCGCGGGAAATCCTGCCCCGCTGCAGTATGCTCGGCAAAGACTATATCGACTTTGCCACCATCGAGGGCCGCAGTCTTTTTGCCGATGGCATGGAAAAACGCGACCACGAACACGGCATTAAAAAACGCCCGCCCTGCGGCGTGCGGGAATTTGCGGTGTTCCAAAAGTGCGGGGAGGCGTAAATATGGTATCAGCAAAAGCAGAAAAACTGCTCGCGGTAATTCAGGCAAAAGGCGGCGGCATATTGGACGAATACCTGCTGCGGGATAAAACCGGCCTAAGCCACGGCAGTATCGTGGCGGGACGCAAGGAACTGGAAACGGCAGGCCTCCTGCAACTCACCAAACAAGGCAGGAAACTCTACTATACGCTGACGGGTCAAGAAAATGCGCCCTTGACGGGTCAGCCGCCCCTAGCAACCAGTCCGGCGGGCGGCAGCCTTGCCCCTGCCCCACCTGTGGTATCGCCTGCCCCCGCAGAAAGGCAAGCAGCCTACTCCCCGCCGCCCGCCTCCGACGATACCAGCACCGCCGCCCCTGCGATGGCAGAACCGCCAAACAGCGACCCTGCCGCCGCCTTTCTCCCCGCCATGCCCCATATCGCCGGCACCTTCTACGACTTCGACGAATGGACGGACGCCCTGATGAACGCCCTGGGCGCCTGCATCTATATCAGCGAAAGCCTGACAGGCGACGGCACCTATACCGTCTACTCCCACGAATACGAAGGCGAGGACACCTATCTGACGGAAACGACCGAAGACGGCTTTATTGTACAGTAAGAAAGGAGCGTTTCATGCGTGTATTCCTCAATCCCGGCCACGCCCTCGGCGGCGACCCTGACCCCGGCTGCGTAAATCCTGCCCTGACCCTGCGCGAATGCGACCTGGCGCTGACCTATGGCTCCCTCTGCGGTAAATACTTAGAGGCCGCAGGTTTAGAAGTCAAACTCCTGCAAAGCCATAACCTCTACGGCGAAGCCCCCGGCTACCCCTGCGTCGTGGACGCGGCCAATAACTGGCCCGCCGATATCTTCCTCAGCATCCACGTCAACGCCGGCGGCGGGCGGGGCGCAGAAACCTACTGCTACGACCTGCAGGGAGCGGGCGGAAGACTCGCCCGCTCCATCCAAAACCAGCTCGTAAAAAACCTCTCCTCCTTCGACCAAGGCTACAAAGACCGCGGCGTAAAAGCCCATCCCTCCTTCTGCGTCCTGCGCAACACTACCATGCCCGCCGTTCTCGTCGAAACCGGCTTTATCGACAGCGAGGACGTAAACCTCCTCACCACCCACGGCGACGATATCGCAAGAGCCATCGCACGAGGGGTGACGGATTACGCAAATTTTCTTGCCAGTATTTAAGGAAAATAGTACAATATCATTACGGAACTTGTCATAGAGCCATGCAGCCACTAGACTGCTGGCAATATCTACAACAAAAACAAGGTGTCAACCACAAGTTCACACCGATAAAAGAGCCTGCAGACTGGTAACCTGCAAGGCTCTTTTATTTTGTCCGCATACAGAACAGCCGCGCTCAGTACCATCATTCTGCGCACGGTTTTCTCCCCATCAAAAAGGACGCTGCCATAATGACGACTGCCACACAGGCAGCTTATGTACGCAAACTTCACACGTCATTATGGGCTTACGCGCCCAATTTCTCATTTTGTAAGATTATTTTAGCATAGACAAAATATCATTACAAGATGTTATTTTCCTGTAAATACGTTACGTCATCTGCAGGCCGTGCCCTTGTCGGTCATTTGTGACAGCGAGGTGGACGGCACGGAGTACAGGGAGGTCAATCCGAGGCAGACTGTCTGCCTTCCTCTCTGCGGCGCTTAGTCATTCCGCCAGACAGACCGCCGTCGCCCCCCGTCACAGGTTACGAGCATCAGACACTAGGATAAAAAAGGATTCTTCTTCTTTGTAGTGGTAGGAGGAAAAAATAAAACATGGTAGAATTTGTATCTATGAATGATAAGATTGATTGGAGGGAGCTTGAAATGGTCAGATACATTATGGGGTTAATTGTTGTTATATTGTGTATGTTAACCGTTAGTCCAACAGAAGCTTACGTTGGAACAGGTACATTAACGGATAAAAATTTAAAAATAACTTATCCAATTGTTTACATAGACAGTAACATCAGTGCACAAGATAAAATTAATTCAGATATAGCTAATTATGTATATAGCTTTAAGGGCGAATATGATGACGGAAAGTTTTATAGTGGTAAATGTGGATATGAAGTAAAGTACGAAGATGAAAAATATATATCCATAATGTTTATCGAAATGAGATATATGTATGGAGCAGCACACACTTGGGATAGTGGCAAATGTATTACTTACGATAAGATAACAGGGGAAAAGATAGCGTTGCCTTACTTTGTAAGGATAGCATCTGAGGATTTAGGTTTTATCTTATCATTACCAATTTACGACTGGTATGACAAAGTTATTCCATATACAAATAATTTCGCAAAAGATTATCAAAAATCAGGTCATGCTAGAATAAGCACAAATTATTACTTAACGGGAAACGGCGGAATAGCATTGGTCTATTCTCCTTACGCACTAGCCCCTTATTCTGCCGGCTTTACTCATATAATATTAACGGAAGACATCATTGATTATTTGAATAGAAAAAATCCATAGTTATGAGTTAAACATATTTTTCAGCATGACTGTCATAGGAGTAAGTATGATGAAAATAAAAGTAATAACAATTTTATCGCTAATAATCTTTCTTTTCCATAATTATGCACTAGCAAGCATCAATAACCATAAAGATAAAATACAGGAAATCAGTAATGTAATAAAGACTGCAAAACTGAATAATGAAAATGTAGATTATCCAAGACTATACATTGAAAGGGGTAAATATTACAGTCAGATTGATGAATACGATAATGCGATGATGGATTTCAACCGGGTAATCCAAATGAATAATGTCCCAGGATACTGGATCGGAATGGCATACTATGGTCGTGCATATATTTATGATAAATTTCTTGAATATGATAAAGTCATCTCGAATTTAAATGAGGCCATCAAAGTAAATCCTAAGTTTTACGATGCCTATGCACAAAGAGCAATAGCCTATAAGAATAAAAAAGATTATAAACGCGCGCTATCTGATATAAGCATCGCAATAAATGAAAGCAAAAGCAAAACCGTAGAAACAGCTAGATATTATGCCGTTAGAGCTGGCATATATGAGAAAATAAAGGAATATGACAAGGAAATAGCAGATTATACAGTCGCAATAAAATTAGATCCAGAAAATGACGCATACTATTTACTTCGCGGTTCAGCATATTACTGGCATAAAAAAGACTATATAAGTGACATTGAAGATACCACCAAGAGAATTGAACTATTAAAAAAGAATAATAGCACAAGATATAACATTGAACAAGCATACTCATGGCGTGCTAGTTTATACACAAAATTAAAAAGATACGATATGGCTGTAAGCGATTATTCACAAGCTATACAATATGCAGATAAGACACCAAACAACAATATTTTTTTAATTTTGCACTTATTACACCGAGGATGTTTATATGCCATACTAAATGAAAATAAAAAAGCAATAGAAGACTTCGACGAAGCCGAGAAACACTCTGACAAAATCACACTAGGACGCGTATATTTTGCTAAAGCATTATATTTCTATAACTTAGGAGAAAATGAAATCACGATTAATTATTTAAGAAAATCTATGATGACAGATAAAAGTTTCGATAAAGCCAAGGATATGTACAACAACATAATGGAGAATAACCCCAGTTGTATCATTACCTTCGAAAACTTCTTATCTGAATTTTAATTGCAAAAGCAGCAATGATTTTTTTATTAGATGATAGTATTATATATATAAATGCGGACGAGTTACTGGTTAAGTAAACAGTATCCCGCCCGCATTTTTAGATATACGAAGTTTAAGCTAAAAAATCATTCGATTTTTCTCATGAAGCCCATATATATTTCAGTTTATAACTACTGTATTGCTGATAAGAAAGATATTTTTCTTTCTGCAATCTACCTATAACAACATAAGGCATAACCTTCTGTTGGTCAGCAAATTTTTTTATTGCCGAAATCGAAAAGTCTTTCTTTTTTAAAAATGCATCATAACCTTCTATCGACAGCAAATTCTTACTTGCAAATTCATCCGCTTTTTTTTCGCATTCACGACTGGAATCCATATCAATAAATTTATTATTTTTCGATACATCACCATTAACAATATGCCCCAATTCATGAAATAGTGAAAACCAAAAGATATCAGCATATGCCCTACGAATCGTCAAAAACATCTGATATGTTCCATCATTTTTCTGTTTAATATACCCTTGAACCGGGGCCCCTTGAAAGTTTTTTATAATAAAAAAATCTATACCATAATTTGCCATCAATTCTTTTAAATCATTTTGCAAATCCCCATCTTTGGCCATCATTACATCTTTTAATTTTGAAACCAATTCATCAATCTTACCAGAATCAAATTTTGTAGTAGCAATGCTTTGTTCACCATATAATTGGCACATTCTAAGCCAAGCCCCTAATACATAAGGATCTATTTTTTTAGAATCCTCCATCCGAAAAGCTCCTTGCGGTACAATATTAGGAAGATTAGCCAAATTACTGACTCTAAGAACTTGTCTTACCATCAACACAGACTCACATTTTTCTACCATCGCATGGAATTTCTTTTTTCCTTTTAAATATTTGATAATTGGATTCAATGAACGGATAATTTTCCGCTCATCATCAGTTATTGTTTCAGCTTCCATATACTCTAATAATTCTGCATCATAATTAGCTTGCAAATTGAGCCAAAAACTTTTTGGTATGTTAAGAGTGTATTCCAATGCCTGCGCAAATTTAGCAGAAATATTTTTTTTCCCTGCAATAACGTTGCTAATATACGCAGCACTAATCCCCGTACTATTTGCCAGTTCTACTTGCGATATTCCTCTTGCTCCTAAAATATCTCCAATTGTCTTTCCTGGATGAATTATCAAATCACGAGATATACCAGTTATCTTTGCCGCCATGGTAATCATCCACCCCTTTCACTGTTACTGTCTCGCAAATTGTGATAGTATTTGTATCAGCATCTAATTTCAAAAGCAATCGAACATTTCCCGTTATATGTAAAGAATAATGCGGAGTCTTATACCCACTTAACTTTTCTGGCTTTCCAAGGCCTAAACTTAAAAAAATGCCAAAATTATCAGATGCCCCCAACAAATCCATATACTGTTTAATTGTCTGAACCCAATGTTCTGGTAGTTTCTTTTTCATTTTCGAATAATCACGAAAATATTTCTCTACTTTTTTATTAGCATACTCGATGTTCAATAAGTCATCACCCCAAATTAACCTTTTGGTTAATTAAGTATAACATGCTTGCAAAGAAATGTCAATCAGAAAAGTCGATCATATAAGGACCTTATACCTACTCACAATTACAATTGCCATCTCTATGATGGCAAACGGCTGACCAGTCAAAAATAACCAATCAGCCTGCCTTTACTTTTAGCGCCTTCCATCACAATTTTCCCGCGCATCTCCATCGTTAATTCGCGGATTCAGAATAATGGGCTTACTATGTGTCACATATTGTTTCTTAACCTACTTTTCAAGCCTTTTCAACTCCTGTATCAGCTCCCCTAGCTTGTCGGTGAACTTATCCATTGACTTCTGAAAGCTGGTCAATAGATAAAACGTCACGACAATAGGAAAGCCCACAGCCGAAACGGCGGTGAGTATGGTCTGCTCCATCTTTTTCGCCCCCCTTATGGCAGGAGCTGTTCATCCACAATCCGCAGGTACATGTGCTTGACCGCCGTTGCCCGGCCCCCGTTTTCCGACAGGATAAGCCCGCGTTTCAAGAGTTCAAACATGGCCATGCTGACCTCTCTTTGCGTCAAGTCGCTGCGCGGGTTCGGGATGGAAAGGGTCATGGTTCTGCCATTATCCAGCCAAAAAATAATCATCAGCGTTGTTTCTACCACAGGTCAGCCCCTCCTTATTCGGTCAAATCACAACAATCTGCGCGATCAATGCTATGCAGGGGAAGTGTCTGCAATGCGGCGATGGTCTTGCCGGCAAAGAGCAGGTCATCGTCCGTCGCCTCGGGATCGACCCGCAAATGAATAATTTTACAAACATCCCGGTTATTTTCACAGCCAATCACACAGGCAATTTTCAGGTTCGTCGTCGAATTCACGCGCATGCTCGTCCCTCCTTACCAAAAGAGGCCGCTAGTCTGCGGCCTCCTCTACGTCTATTCAGCGGCAATTACGCCAGCTCCGTCTCCTCAATGGTGCGGACATAAGCCCGTTTGAAGGCGCTCACCGGATTTCCGGCAGAAAGGACGGCCTTCTTGGCCACGATTTCATCAGCTGCCGTGACCACATCCGCCTTAGTGACATCTTCGCGCGGGTCGGGGATGGAAATGGTGGTGTTCTTGCCGTTTTCCACCGTGAACTCAATCAAAAGCGTTTCTTTCATGGTCTAGCCCTCCCTTAGTGTTCTTCTGCCAGCGAACTTGCGTCAATGCGGCTGATACCATCAACGGGGTACTGCTGCAAATTGCTGAGCTTCGTCCCGATGGAAAGCACGTCCCCGTCTGCAAGTTCCGGATTGACGGAAAGATTGACGTAATCATGGGTTTCCTTGCCCGTGCTGGACGTGCCCTTAACACGGGTGATTTTCAGCGTGGTGGTCTGTTTCGAGCGAATGGTAGGCATGATTTTCCCTCCTTCATAGATACATGCGGCCTTCTTGCGGAATGACAACCCAAATATATCTCACGCATGCCTGCGTAGATACCCATAAAAATTTGTCATTTCCGATATGTATTCAGTTAGGATGTTATAGGAAAGTTCTTTCAGCTACTATGATATGGAGTTGACCGGTCAAATGCAAGGCTATTTTTTTATTTTTCCTCCGTCTGGTACAACATAGTACGCCTGAATTTGTCCGCAATATCCGCCCGCTCAATAATACTGGGGGTACAATAATAGCGCGTAGCTCTTGCCCGTCCGGTCTGAGTGACAATCCCCTGCTCGATAAATTGACTCAAGATTTTACGCACCTGGTACTTGGTGAGGCCGGTAGCCTCCTCTAACTCTGCCACGGAGCCTCCATGCTTGTGGGTATATAGGAACTTATAAATTCGCTGCTCGTTGTCATCAAATTCGGGATGCGAATCCAGCGGCGCAGCAATCCAAAGTTTCAATACAGTATGTTTTAAGTCCGTCTCAATCTCCGGCGCCCGGAATTTATTCAGCTTGGCAAAGTTCAGCAGTGTCGAACCGCCGGTGCCGGCACGGTCAGATATACCCATTTGACGGAAGAACGTAATCAGCGTATTGTTACGCGGATGGGAAACGCCGCCCATAAAGAACTGACTTGCCGTAACCAACATCTTGCCGGGATTGGTAAAGGTATAATAAAGGTCTTCCACCGTGACCTTGATATCCGTTTCCCCGTCGGCGTAATCGGCATGAATCAGCATATTGGCCAAGGCTTCGCGCAGGGCTTCCTGCAGCTCGGCAGAGGATTTGCGCTCACTGTTCTGGTCAAGCTCGAACTTATCGTTGATGGTCGCCCGGAGCTTTTCACGCAACAGCTGGAAAAAACTAAAGATATTCAGCTCAGCATATTCCAAGTCGCCGGTACACACGCGGTCACTCCAGCGCTCTTTGCCCTGACAGTTGCGGTGATTGAGGTATTCCAAATGGAAATGCGGGAACTTCTGCCGAATGGCGTTATATTTGCCGAAAAAGAGCAGGCAAGCCACGGTCATTTTCAGCTCGCGACTCCCGCCCCTGCGGTCAATCTGATACGCCCCAATGGTCTGCAGAAAATCGAGATTGTCCATCGCCAGGTAATTTTTCGACGGGTGACGTGCGTGCAGGATATTTTTGAAGGACAGGACGCTATCCATATCCAAATCCTCCAGAATATAGTCATCCAACAGGTCACTATCCTGGTCAGGCTGCCCATTGCGCATAAACCGCTTGAGGTCATTTTCGCTAATCTTATAATCCCCCTCGTTGATGCGGATATAAGCGTTCAAGGGATTCCCCTTCAAGTAAAGGGGCTTTTTGTTATCGGGAAGCTCCGGAATATAAACGGAGATAATCTTCTTGCCATCCAGCTCATGCACCTGCATATTCTGATTATCCAGCAGGTTGTAGCTGACCATGGATTTATTATTGGCCGTATTACAGAGGTCTTTCAAAATCTTATCCGGATTCTTGACCCCGGAAATCTCCCAGGGATTCTCACGAATCCCCAGCAGAATATAGCCGCCCGCCGTATTGGAAAAGGAAGAATAGGTTTCCCAAAAGGCGCTTGGCAGCGAGGACTTGGCCTCCTTAAATTCCAGATTGTATGATTCCTGCTGTTTTTGCAAGGTTTCAATGATATGTTTTAGTTGCTCTTTGCTATTGCTCATGTTTTACTCCATGACTTGCCGAATCGTTCGAAAAAATGGCGAATCGTTCGAACGATTTGTCCATGATTTTTTAGGGATATGCGCTCAAGCCTTGTGGAACAAGGCTTTCCCCACACTTTAGCGAAGTGAAGAATCGTTCGAAAAACCGGCGAATCGTTCGAAATCGTGCCGAATCGTTTTTAATATTATAGCACGATTCAAAGCGTGTTTGCTATGAACCGTCAACTTTTGACCGATTACACGAGGCAGCGGCTGACTGGTCAAATGGCCGCTTTGCGTTCCCCGTGTCGGTGCTGACGTGGACAGCACAGATGTCCACCAAAAGCAACGGACACGCGATGCCTGTAACGGGGTATGCTGGCGGCGGTCTGTCTGGTGGAATGACTAAGCGCTGGAAGGAGGAAGGTTCACACCCCGGCGGAAATAGTGCGAAGACTTGAGCACCCGTCGGGCGCGTGAGACTGACGACTGGAAGGCCGCAGGAATGGAGGCAGACAGTCCGCCGCCCCTGTCTTCTGTGGTACGCATAGGCTTTTTACAGGGCGGGGCGGTGTTCTTCTGCGACGTGGACGCTGATAAGTGTCCACCAAAGCAGTGGGACGCCGCCATGGGTGGGATTACGCAGTAACGACGAGCAGGCATCTTCCAGCCCTTCTGACCAGCACAAGGCACTGAGGGCAGGGAGTACGGCGGCGCGAGTTATCCTGCTCCTTGCTCGCTGGCCGCCGTAGTCGTCCCGAAGGGCTGCCTAGCCCCCTGTCCCCCTATCCCGCAGCACATTATTCCCCGTCTGACCGAGGAGCTACAGCACCGCAGGGCAGACATTCGGGGGAAAGAGGGTAGGCCCCGCTTGTCGGGGCCGTAGGGGGAAAGGGGGCGGAGAATGGACGCTGATGCGTCCATGTGCAGAGACAGCTCCCTGCCCTCAGTGCCGCCCGCCTTGTTGCCGATTTTGACCGACAAGGCTGCGGCCTGCGGTGGCCGGAACGTACCGAGCGGGAGGTGCGCAGCACGTCCCAAAGCCCGCCCCCTGCGCATTGACTTTTGCATAATGTTGACCTTTTCAAGATTGACTGGTCAAATGCGCCGGTGTCTCTGGCGACGTGGACGGCGTAGCTGTCCACCCAAGCCACTGGACACCCGTTGCCTGTTCCTCGTTATGCCTGGGGGCGGTCTGTCCGGCGTAGTGACCGAGCGCCTGAGGGAGGAAGGTCGGGACGCGGTGGCACGTCACGGCCTGACCTGACGGAAGGAGAAACGAGGGAACGGAGGCGGACAGTCCGGCTCCGCTTGGCTTCCCTGTGCCGATGATGAGGTATAGGGCGGGGAGTGGTATCCCCCTGCGACGTGAACGCCAGCCGTCCGTGACGGTCGAGGGTCGTCATGGGTGCCGGCGTCCACCCAAGCAGGGATGCCGCAGGGCGGGGAAAACTTTTGACCAATAAAAATACGCATTGCCTTTGACCGGTCAACTCGCTAATATAGACATAAGCCAAAAACATTGCCAATCTCTGCATAAAATCCAAAAGAAACGAATAAATAAACATTTGACTTATGACAAAAAAATAAGCTCCACGCTATCCGCATAGAGCTTGTCAGTTTTTCCAGTATGATAATCCATCAATCTCTAAAAAATAAATCTCACAAATTTCCCTTTTCAAACATTCTCCATTTCAGAGTTTTGATGTACCTCATAAATTCGCCCCTTGGCCTGCAAAAACTGCGGGCAATTTGCGGGCTACCATGAAGAAGTCAATCAACCTCTAAAAGAAACTAAACGTCACGAAACAACCAGTTTCCTAATCAACGACTCCACCGTCCCAATCCTGTCAAGGATTCCGTCATTCCCCGCCAGTACACGCTCCACAGACATTCCATAAAATCTGTTTTCATAGCCCCCCTCTAAGACTCGAAATCAAGTGTGGTTAATAGCCACCGTGGGTTCGAATCCCACCCTCTCTGCCATTGAGATTCTAAAAGGCTTCTATCGATTTAGATAGGGGTCTTTTTTACGTGTACCACATTTGACTTATTGCCATAGGGATAAAATGCTTTCGCATGTTTCATTCCAGTCCCCTTTATTTAGTTGACTTTGTTTACCGTTCATCTATACTTACGTTTGATTAAGTCATCTATTACAAATTTTTCCTGCCTCGCTAAATTCTTTCCCTACATCGTTATACGACAAAAAGAGAGCACATCCGATGATATGCCCTCTGTCTATGTCTTCGCCTGTGTCGCTATTATTTAGCAATCATACTGGAGCCTAGCCAACCACTTGCGTTTTGTGTTTCGTCTACATTTGCCGCCATAGAATTTGCGTTACTGTCATGGATGCCAGGACGAGGGCGAGGGGCTTTCGGATGCCAAGGAGAAATTTTTCCCCCAGATGCCTTGTCCAGTTCCTGCTCGTCCATCTTGTTCTTCTTCATCTCATCCATTTTAGCACCCGGAAAATTTCATTCCGTACAGTTCCCGGGAGGCAGCAGTCAATGATGGCTATGTGGCCTGCAAGGTTTGTCATCCTTAGAATTTTTGCGTACAAAAAGATACGCGCCAATGCTGTGATGCACTGGCGCGTTTTTGCGTCATCCGTCCGGTTGGTGGGGCCGGACTTCCGACAAGTTTAGTGTTTGCCGCTATGGCGTATCATGTCGTAGAGCCATGCTCGGCGGTCAAGCTGCTATTCTCGGCGGTGTTATTTTGCCTGCAAAAATCTCAGCACATTTTCCCTAAACTTCTTATAATATGGTCTTTCCATGACCATAGCATGACCACCACCATCAATAATTACGAGCTGAGACTTATCCCTATTGGATAGCATTGCAAATGCTTCTTTGCAT
>CACZIV010000071.1 GCA_902781305.1 Pseudoselenomonas ruminantium | reverse complement strand
GTCGTGACCTTGCCAATCTCTTTGAGCGTGATATCCTTAAAATTCATCGTCTCATAGAGCTTGGCACAAGCATCAATAATCTCTTCCCGCCGCGCGAGCAATACTTCTTCTGAAACCTTTGGCATAAAGATCCTCCTGCAATTTATTTTCTTCAAAATGACATCGTGTAACTTATGTTAATTGCATTATAGCTATAAAATGACACAATGTCAATATAATCCCTAAAAAAATTCGCCACGCTTTTTCGTGACGAATTTTGACCCTCTTACATTTTTTTCGCGCCCCAGTCCGCAACCTGCTGATACAAAGGCACAGCTACATGGTATTCCTTTCCCAGCTCAACCACACGATTCACGAGTCCGGCAAATTCCGAATTGCCGCCCCGCTGGATATCCCGCTGCATCGACATCGTCGAGCCAGCCTTGAGCGCATCCATGATTTTAAGCCCTGTTTCCACCAGATTGACCGTAAACGTAATGCCCATGGCTTTGCCCAAGGCTTCTACTTCCTTGATTAAGCCAATGAACAATTCGCGCTCCTGGCCTTCCACCTGAAACTTTTCGCTTGTGGCGTTAAAATATGCTCCCGCTGCTGCCGCCGGCGAAACAAAGGCAAACTTCTGCAGGGCATCACGGATGATGTTATCGCTGAAATGTGCGCGTATTTCCGCCTTTTGCATAATGCTTTCCAGTTCCTGCGCTTTCTCCCGCAAGCGAACCTCCTGCTGCGGACGATAGCCGAAAATCACCCGCAGCATCTTATCCGACTGATAGATAACACCCGGCGAGGCAATTTCGCCCATCACATAGATACAGCCATCCAGACAGGTGAGTTCCGGCAATTTCTCCTGCATCACGCCGCCCGTACCGAACACGTTAAGCACCGGTACGATGAGTACATCTGCATTCATCTTTTCCTGGGCAAAGGCAATGGCATCGTCGATATTGTAATATTTTACACAGACCAGCAATACATCCGGCATATCCGCATACTCTTCCACTGTGCAGGCCTTTACCTTCTTTATCTGCTCCGTACCCCGATGATTGGTTCGCAGGGTAAGCCCCTTTTCCTGTATGGCTGCCAAATGCGCCCCGCGGGCAATCACCGTTACCTCATTTCCGGCCATAGCCAGATACGCTGCCAGCACACCGCCGGTGCCCCCGGCACCAAAGATACAAAATTTCATTGTCTTTGCCTCCTCATGATTCCAACATCCCCAAAGTATAAACGAGCAGTTTCTTGATATCCGGTTAATTTCAGCTTTTCGTATCAGCTGATACATAGCTGCGCTTGTCAGCCGGTATCTCCTCCCACTTAAGGGCATTAGCGGCGATTTTATGCGTAACTCCCCAAGCGGCTGCGATACCTGCCGCTTCACCAATACTCATGCAGGTAGGTTGGATGCGCATGGATGCCTGCAGGATAAAGCTGGCACTGATACAGCGTCCGGTCACCAACAGATTTTCTATCTGCTCCGTGATTAAGGAACCATAGGGAATTTCATAGAACGCACCCTTAGGCAGTTTCTCCGAAACATTTTCGCCATGCGCATCAATAAACCAGGCCGTGCGGCAGACGGCATCGACAAAGCGGCTCTGATTGTGGTAATCGTCTTCAACCAGATAGTGTTTACCACGAATACGCCAGGATTCCCGTGCGCCCAACATAGCTGCTTCGCGACTGATAAAGGCCTTTTCAAAGCCCGGCAGATGGCGAATCAGATAATTGGCGATATTGTGCATCATCTTGCGGCCATA
Organism: Pseudoselenomonas ruminantium; assembly: GCA_902781305.1. Taxonomy (GTDB): domain Bacteria; phylum Bacillota; class Negativicutes; order Selenomonadales; family Selenomonadaceae; genus Selenomonas_A; species Selenomonas_A ruminantium_K. The sequence goes on along the minus strand of CACZIV010000071.1, from coordinate 9,137 downwards.
GGCTACTGCCTTGCTATAGGAAACAGGGTCAGAGGCTGAGAACTTCACGGGAATTTCCGGACAGTTCATGCTCATAACCCCGTTTTTGCCAATGATGGTATAAGCCTGCATGTATTCTGCTTCTTCCTGTGTGATTTCCCCGTTTTTCACGCCCTCGGCCATCAGGTCTTCCAGCTTATATCGCTGCGTTCGGTGCATGGCTTCGGCAATTTCAAAATACGGTGGCTTGGACTTGCACCAATCTTCTTTAAGTTCCACTGCCACATGCTGATAAAGCCTGTCTACGTCTATGCCGCCCATTTCAAAACGGAAAGACAATGGCTGGTTGTTGCCTGTCTTTTCATAGCCGCGCTCATAAGGAACGCCTGCCGCACGGGACAGAAATGCGTCCCCGGTGCTGTCAATAAAGGTCTTGGCACGAATAGCCGCCAGACCGGCAATGGTCTGGACAATGCATGCTTCAATGACCGAACCATGCTGAATGGTATCGACCAACACAGTATGATACAGAACCTCCACGCCGGCTTCTTCACACATTTCATCATAAATGAGCGCCAGTATCTCCGGATTGTGCCAGGTCTGCCGGGTCACACCATCAAAAGGCTCAATGCCGTGTTTGCGCAGCCGTTCCTTCACTTCCGCTACATAAGGCGTATCGCTGTCCGGCGCAAAGGTATCCATAAAAGGATAAACACAGCCCAATACCGCCAATCCCCCTAACGCTACACCGCGCTCCACGAGCACGGTTTTGGCGCTATTCCGAGCTGCCATCACAGCCGCCGCAGTCCCCGAAGGGCCGCCGCCAACGACACATACATCCACGGAATATAACACAGGAATTTCCCTGCCTGCATAAGTCATTGTGCCTATTTTTCTGTCTTCCGGCGCAGCCAGCACATTTTCCGGCGTACCAATTGTACTGCCGGCCAGCGCTCCTGCCGCAGCCAAGCCTGCCATCTTCATAAAATCTCGCCGAGAAATAGGGATAAAAATGGATTTTTCCATTGCGTTCACTCCTCATACAAATCTGCATTTCTTTTTCTAAATTTCCTTATTAGCGATACAAATATTTCTTCTCCAGCGTTGCCAAGGTTCCGTCCATCTTCAGTTCGGCCAAAACAAAGTTGATGTAGTTCAAAAACTCCTGGTCGCCTTTTTGCATGAGTATACCGCAGGAATGACGGGTGAAAGGTGCTTTCATCAGCGGAGCCGCTAATTTGTCATTCAATTCAATATATCGGGCGGCCTCCACGGTTTCCGTTATCATGATGTCAGCGTTGCCCTCCGCCACCTGCCGGGGAATATCGGCATTTTCCTGATGAACAATCAGTTTGGCCTTTTTAAGATTTGCATGGGCAAATTTTTCATTGGTGCCGCCGGGATTAATCATGACACGCACCTCCGGCTTGTCAATGTCGGCAAGGCTTTGATATTTCTTGGCGTCGCTTTTCCGGCACAGAATGGTTTTGCCGAAAGCACCTTCACCATAGGCATCCGACATGGCCATGGTCTTAGCTCTTGCATAGTTTCGGGAGATACCACACAGGGCGATATCAAATTTTCCGGCCAGCGTATCCGAGGTAAGCGTTGGCCAGTTCGTGGGCACATACTCGATTTTCACGCCCAGAGAGTCGGCAATCAGCTGCGATAACTCGGCATCAATGCCTTCGTATACACCCGTCTTTGGATTCCGATAAGACATCGGAATGTAATCACCTGTTGTCCCAATACGAATAGTACCTCTGGCGGCAATATCTTCCAAATGCCCGGCAAAAACCGTGCTGACGGTCAACAACATCAGCACTACCCAGCAAAGAAAAATACGAATCGTTCTGTTCATAAAATCATTCCTTCCTCACGGATAATTTTCTAACAATATTGCTATTCGCTCTATTACCTGTTTTTCCCTGTAAAATTTTCCAAAAAGCTCCGCAAAGCAGCTGCCGCCGGTGACAGATGCCGCCCATGAGGAAATACCAGTGCAATGCTGCTGGAAATGGCCAGCGATAATTTCTTGACTGCAACTTTTTGCAGGTTAAACGCCGTCAGTTCCTTTTCCAGCAGCAGCGACACGCCAGCGCCGGCAGCCACGTACCCCAGGATGGTTTCCATCCGGATAAATCTTTGCCGGATATGCGGTGAAAAACCTTCACGAGCACAAGCATGATCGTCCGAATCCGCGACACAGCACTTGCGATTCCAGCCATTCTGGCACTGAAACTGCAGAACAGCGGCGTAGATGTGAATTTCTACTCCCCGTGGAACCGCGGCCATGCCGGTGACTACGACCTGCCGGAACTGTTTAATTGGATGGATAGCATTTGTAAGGCAAAGTAAATATAAAAAAACTCAAACAGATAACATCTCGGTCTGTTTGAGAATAAATAAAAAACAGTCAGTATCCGAATTGGGGCTGACTGTTTTTGTTTTGTTGGTAAAAGTTCATATAGCGCACCTTGAACCTTTGCCCGTAGACGTATAGTGCATGGTCATGCACCCCCTCAGTCAGATGTTACACTAGTTTTGGTTCATTAATTCCTGCCCGGCAGTTTCCAGTATACGCATCTGTTCCATAGTCTGTTCTTCCGTGACCAGTCGCGGTGCGCCCTGCATGATTGTGGCATAAAGCGCATCGTAATAACGCCCATAATCTCCGCGTTCGCTGGGCACTTTTTCTTCATGGTAAACGCCGGCTTCATCATAATAGATCAGCGTTCCGTAGTTCTCCGGCATATCCATGCCAAAATCATCATGTCCTTCCGGCAGATAGAATTTTTTGAGGTCAGCTTCCTGTCTGTCCTGCTCCTGCTTAATGAACACGCCACGCCGTCCATAAAGTTCAAAGCTGGGACGCGCCTTTGCCCGGAAGTAGCTGGATTTTACCGATACTTTAAGCCCCGGATACAGCAAGTCCAAGTCAAAATAATCATTCATGCGCCCCTTGCCCAAAAGCTGGCGCACATCATAGTGACAATCCTGCGGCTTGCCCAGCCAGGAAAGCACCTGATCTACCGTATGACAGGCATGCGTATAGATGAACGCATTTTCCCGGCGATAGGACTTTTCCTGCTCCGGCACATAAGCACGGTAATAATCATAGTGCATATTGATTTCATAAACCTCGCCTAAAATGCCCGAAGCCATCACTTTCTGCGCCGTCAAAAAATCACTGTCAAAACGGCGGTTTTGATAGCACTGCACCATCACACCCTTTTCCCGTGCCAGCTTAAAGAGCTGCGCTGCTTCCTCTACGCTGGTGGCAAAGGGTTTCTCCACTACACAATTTTTCCCGGCTGACAGCACCTTGCCAGCCATTTCATAATGAGCAGCAGATGGCGTAGTAATAACCACTGCATCAATCTCCGGGTCACTTAACAGCTTATCCAAATCATCCGTATAGGTAACATCAGGAAGTCTTGCCCAGCCGTTATCCCTAAGGGTGCGCTGATAAATCGTTTTCACCTTGATTATGTCCTGCCGCGTAAGGATAAAGGGCAAATGATAACGATTGGTGCTCTTGCCATTGCCAATAAAGCCTAAAACTAATTTTCCCTGCTCTGCCATAATACAACCTCCCACCATATAAAACAGCACTATTTAATACACTCTTTCTGCAAAAACGGCAGCCTTTTATCCGCCATTTGCTGATTTTCGCAAGTCACGTTGAACCAAACATTGTCCCAGCCCTGCCCCCAGCCTTCCGGCAAGCATTCCACCACCCGTTCAGGACGTTTGGTCAAGAAATAGAACACTACATCCGGCCTTTGGCGGATAATTTCCCAGGCATCATCACGCCACCTATCTTCCCTAATATCCTTATTCTATGCCCTGTACTGCTGTATAAAGACGAATCCCCTTCTGCAACAGCCTGTCTCTTATGTCCTTGGCGATTTTATCGTCCGTATATATAGCGTCAATATCCTGATACGACAGCAAAGCCACTACCCCTAGCTGGGAAAATTTTTCTGACTCGGTAAGTATAATAACCTGTTTTGCACTTTTGGCCATACTGCGCACCGCTTCTGCCCGCATAAGATTGCTGGACATGGAACCAGCATCACTAAAACCGTCTGTACCGACAAAAAGTTTATCTACGAAAAACTCCTCTGCGCATTTGCGAACCAAAGGGCCGACCATAACCTGCGAATCCACCTGATAGTCTCCCCCCAGCAGGATAACACGGGCATTCGGTTTATCGCGTACAAAAGTGGCAATGAACACCGAATTGGTGATAATGGTAATATCCTTGCGCTGGGTTAATAGCGCCTCTGCCAATAATGCGCAGGTAGAACCGGATTCAATCATAACCGTTTCGCCGTCACTTACTGCGCTGACAGCTTCCTGAGCAATCCGTCTTTTAATATCGTAATTGATTGACAAGCGATTGCCTACATCGTCACTTTCGATAAGCAAGGCATAGCCGTGTTCACGTTTTAAGAAGCCTTTTGCCTCCAGCCGGGAGAGGTCTTTACGCATCGTCACTTCCGAAACCGCAAGCGTTTCGGCCAGTTCCGTAACCGTAGCCTTCTTCTTCTGCGTCATAATCTCTAATATCTTTGCATGTCTGGCGTGCATCCTGCCTCATCCTTTGCTTTTTTCTTTTCATTATAGCATAGATACCGGCAAGGCAAAAGGAAACATTTTCGTTTGAAACCTTTATGCTTCACTCACGCTACGTTCAGCAATCCTTCATCGTCTTTCCGGCGCCGACAAGTTTTTCAAAATCGGCAATGAAATCATCTACTGCCGAAGTGATGGCCTGATTTTTTACCAAGCCAAAGATGACATCCGGCGAAACGGTAGCTGCGCCTACACCATACTCGCAGAGTTCCAAAAGCTGCTGAGAGTTCTTGAAGCTGGCGGCCAGCACCTCTGTTTTCAAATCATTGTTACGGAAGATGTCATGAATATGGCGCGCCACCTGAATGCCGTTGTAGCCCATATTATCTATACGGTTGATGTAGGGTGCCGCGTAAGCTGCACCGGATTTTGCTGCCAAGAATGCCTGCATGGCGTATAGATAGCTGTAGCCGTAATGTTCACGCCTTCATTGTGCAGGAGCTTCATCGCCTTGAAGCCTTCCTGCACCGAGGGAATTTTTACATAGGTATTTTCCCCCAGTTCCTTTCGTATGCGGTGCGCATCCTCCACCATGCCCTCTGCCGTCTGGGCAATGACCTGTACATGCAGTTCGGCTTCTGCCCCGATGAATTCACGAATTTCCTTCAATACCTCATAAGGCTGACGGCCGCTCTTGGCCAGTATCGTAGGATTGGTCGTCACGCCATCTACCGGGTAAAATTCGTAAATTTTCTTAATCTGGTCAATGTGGGCATCGTCAATAATGAGTTTCATAATATGTTCCTCCCTATACTTATACAAATGCTTAACAATAATCATATTTAGCCTGATAATCAGATGGCCTGCTCTGTCCTGCCGATGATATCATCCTGTGTGGCTTTCGACAGCACGTTAAAGAACGCACTATAACCAGCCACGCGAACGATAAGGTCTTTATGCTTTTCCGGATGAGCCTGCGCATCCAGCAAGGTTTCCCGCGAAACAATGTTATACTGCACATGGTAACCATGCAGGCGGTTGAAGAAGGTGGCAATAAGCATTTCCAACTTTTGCTTATTTTCTTCCTTGGCCAGCACCTGCGGTGTCATCTTTTGATTAAGCAGGACCCCACCTGTAATCTTCTCCGTAGGCAGCTTAGCCACCGATTTGAATACAGCGGTTGGCCCGTTCTTGTCAGCGCTGTGGGCAGGTGAGCAGCCTTCCGCCAACGGTTCATGCGCATGACGGCCATCCGGCGTTGCCATTGTCCCCATGCCCTGACCGACATTGGCCGAAATCGAGGATGTACCGCCATAGCGAATACCGCCGATTGGGCCGCGCTGATAACGCGTGTTCGGGTACTTCTTAATTTCATCCAAATATGAATCATAGGCTTCTACGACCAGTTGGTCTACATAATCATCATCGTTGCCATATTTCGGCGCATCATTAACCAACATATCCTGAATGCGCCGACTTTCCGGCGAACGGAAATCATCCAGAATAGCCTCCCAAAGCTGCGCCGCCGTTATCTTCTTTTCCTCAAAGACCAGCTTTTTGATTGCCGCCAAAGAATCCGCCATATTGGCAATACCTACCTGCAAACCGGAAATGAAATCATAAACCGCGCCGCCTTCCTTGATGGTCTTGCCACGGCCAATGCAGTCATCGGTAAGGGCTGAACAGAGAATGTCCGGCACATCACGCTCAGAGGCCTTGTCAATGGCATTTTCCACGATGACGCTGTAACGGGTCATTTCCCGGACGGTTTTGTCCCAAGCCGACAGCAGTTCATCATAAGATTTCATGTCCATAAAATAGCCATAGCCTTTAGTGAACCGCTTGCCGCTGGTCATATCTACGCCATCATTCATGGCGCAGAGCAGCACCCGTGGGAAGTTGATGTAGCTCATCCCTGTGCAGCGGTATCCCCATTTGCCCGGCACTGCTGTTTCGACACAGCCAATAGCGCTGTAATTGTAGGCATCCTCTTCCTTTACGCCCCATTTGATAAACGAAGGAATAATGATTTCATCATTATTAAGCGCCGGCATCCCGAAACCCAATTTCATAACTTCGACACATTCATCAAAAAACCTCTTGTTGAGATGCTTATGATAGCGCACCGTAAGGTTGGGCTGCGTCAGCCGTGTCTGCGCTACGGATTTCAAAACAAGGAAGGAAAGGTCATTAACGGCATCCTGTTTGTCCGTTGTCTGACCGCCTATCGTGACGTTCTGATACATGGGACTGCCAGCAGAACTCAAAGTATGTGCCTGCGAGCGAACCTTATTCACGGTCAGCGTCTTTATCCACAGACAGTTCAAGAGCTCCAAGGCCTCCGGTTCCGTAATTGTCCCTTTTTCCATATCCTGCTTGTAATAAGGGAACATATATTGGTCAAAGCGCCCATAGGACAGGGAATGTCCATTGGATTCAATCTGGAGAATCAGTTGAATGAACCAGACTGCCTGCACCGCCTCACGGAAACTTTCCGCCGGTTCATAAGGAACCTTAGCGCAGATTCTGGCCATTTCCTCCAGCTCTGCCTTGCGCTTTGCCTCCTGTTCCTTAGCGGCAAGCTCCTTTGCCAGTTTCGCGTAACGAGCAGCAAACTTACGAACGGCATCAATTACAATGAGCACGGCTTTGTAAAAGACGTATTTATCAACACTGGCTGGGTTGGTAAGGTCAAGCGCTGCCTTTAGATCCCGCGTGCGCTGTTCATAGCCGGACAGTCCTTCAGCGAGCATCTTGCCATAATTTACAGCTAAATGCGCGTCCCCGGCGTTCAGCTTGCCTTCCATGCCGAAAACACCTGTTTCCATGAAAACACTGACTTCATCCGGCAGGAGCGCTTCACCTTTGGCCCGGAGGTTGTTGTTCTCCCAAAATGGTGCAATGGCGCGCAGCTTTTCCTTCGTTTCCTCCGTGATATAGAAAACATCGCCATCACGTTTCTCAAACTTGTCCAACTCATCCATGACAAATTTCATTGTGTATTCCGGGAAAATCGGCGCATTGCAGTTCTTCGTGGCCTGATTGCCGGCCAGCAATGTCTTATCTTCTATATAAATGGTCATGTTTTCCAAAACATTAGCCAGCATAAGGGCACGTTTCATTACATTCGGCTGGTTTTGATGTTTTTTGTACGTTTCAGTAACCAAAATTGCCCGTTCAGCATCAATATAAGGCTTTTCATCCAGCACCTCTTCACGGAATGCCTGCATCCGTTCCGTCAATGCACCAAAATGTTTCGTGTTTTCCATAGCAATCCTTCCTTTCGTTAATCATGTTTATGTTTTCGTTTGTAACTTTATTCTATTTCACTGCCGTATGATTGTCAATAATTATTTTCGTTCGATTATTATTTATTTACGTTACGAAATAATTTCATTTACAAATTTTTATCTTCATGCTACAATGCTTCTAAAGAAACAATAAGCGGAGGTGATTCTATAATGGAGAAAAACACAGCCACAGGCATGATTTTCAACATTCAAAAATTCAGCATAAATGACGGACCAGGAATTCGTACAGTAGTTTTCTTCAAAGGCTGCCCCCTCAAATGTTCTTGGTGCGCCAATCCCGAAAGCCAGCAGCCACAAAGAGAAATCATCTTGGACAGGCAAAAATGCAGTGGCTGTCATACCTGCCTGAAAAATTGCCCTCACTCAGCAATAACCGCGATGGAAAACGGTATTGCCATTGACACGCACCGCTGCTCCGCGAGCAATTCTTGTGCATCCTGTAAAATCTGTATAGAAAAATGTCCCTCTCGCGCTTTGAAAGCCGAGGGGGACATAAAAACCGTTGATGAAGTTATGCGCATCGTTCTGCAGGACGAACCATTTTATGAGGAAAGCGGCGGCGGCGTGACACTTTCCGGTGGAGAAGCAGCCATGCAACCAGATTTTGCGCTGGCCTTGCTAAAAGCACTGCGGAAAAAGCGTATCCATACAGCTATCGAAACCACCGGCTTTACCTCACCGGCTGTATTCGCCAAACTTCTCCCCTATCTTGACCTGCTATTATTTGACATCAAACATTGGGACAACCGAAAACATATAGAGGGGACTGGCGTATCCCATGCAGTGATACTAAAAAATATGAAAACCGCCATAGAGCAGGGCAAAAATGTCCTGCCACGCCTTCCCGTCATCCCCGGCTATAACGACAGCCTTGCAGATGCCGAGGGATTCGTCCAGCGTCTTCAGGAAGTTGGCGCCCATCGTGTACAGCTTTTACCCTTCCATCAATTTGGCGAGAATAAGTACCACCTGCTCGGAAAGAACTATGCCTTCGTCCATACTCCGGCCCTTCATCCCGAAGATTTAGCTGCCTTTCAACAGGTATTTCTACAGCATGGAATTGAAGCGTTTTTTTAGGAGCAAATCCTGTCGCGTTTCAATTCCTGCAATACTAAACCGCTGTCACCATCAATGCAGATTGACCTTGCCTTAATCTCTGCTGGACAGACAGCTTCATCAAAGTTCAGACAGGCATAAACAGCCTGAGGATTTTCCGCAGTCATTGCCCAGAAAGGATACTTGATAATCACGGGCGTGTTGGCACCT
>CACZIV010000070.1 GCA_902781305.1 Pseudoselenomonas ruminantium | reverse complement strand
TTTTTTACGGGTATCGCCCATTAGAATGGCGCAGAATTTATCCTTTTTGAGTACGCGGTAGCATTCCCCGGCGACTTTTTTCATTTCTTCCAAAAAGTCGGCTATCTTCAAGCGGGAGAGGTCTTCTTCTATATCCTCACTGTACTTGATAATATCCGCATAAGGAGGGTTAAAGTCTTTCTCTAGTTTCAAAGCCAGATTACCATATATCATTCATTAGTCACCTACTTCATATATAATTCATGTCATTTGTTGCTGTAACGACCAACCTATCAGAAAAGCTTGTTGATATCAATACCCGCTGCGCTTGCTGTATTGACATCAACAAGCTTTTCTGATCTGGTACTGAGAGCAGCAACATCCTGAAGTCTGATGACTCCGATTACAATACTTATATCCACTGAAGTTAGGGGTGCAGATAAGGTCAACATGCTCATTGGAAATAAAAGAAAGATTACGGGCATCTCCCTTTTTTAGATAGACCTTACCATTGGCGCCTTCATGCTCGAAGTTCGTTTTTTCCCGGCAGCGTTCAAGGGCAACATCGTTTACATCCACGCCAATAATATTGCGGTTCAATAACTTGGCCTCAACAAGCGTGGTGCCGCCATCGGCGAACTGGTCGAGGACGCAATCGACCTCCTGTGATGGAAAGAGCTTATCTATTTTTTTACACTACCGCTAAACTTTTGTCTAATTTTTTCTCGCTAAATCCCTTTGTCTCATTGTCTTTATTCATTATATATAATGCTTGACGCATTTCACTTTCTGTTAAATTTAGTTCAGACCACTGCGCATTGTCATTAACATATTTTTCTACATCTTCAATCGTCCATCTATCAAAAATTTGATAAGGCCAACCTTCAAGATCGACATTACATTCCCTTAAATCATCATTATCAATTATAAATTCACCTTTATCATGACTCTTTATAGTTTTCATTAAAGCTTCGTGCCAATTTTCTGCTTCTACCGTCACTTTTTTCTCATATATCTCGTGAATTGTTAAGTTAAATTTCAATTTTTACACCTCTAAGCGGTTAATCCTATTCAATCATTATTCTTTAGCCGATATTCACCTCTGCTTAAAAACTCTACGAAACCTTTATCTCGTAAGAATTGCAACTGCTGACGGATTTTAGGTTGGATATTGTGGTTTTCCTTATGTCGTTCCTGTAAATAATCCGTAAATCCATATACATCCCTAAGTGTAAAATATTCCTTGCCCATTTGCTCCAAACAGTAGAGCACATCCATTAACCAACCTCTGGTCTGAACTTTAGATGTAGCCAATACCGTAGTAGCGGACACCTTTTCACGTACCCAGTTAGGGTCAAGGATTTCTTGCTGGAAAATAACGGGAATTTTACCTTGCGCGGGAATATTCTTCCAAGCAATATTACAACCCGTCCAGCCTGCACGGCGAGCGGTTGGGGGCAAAGGCTTTCTTTTGATAATAATTTCTGTGGTAAAAAAATAACTGGGAATAACCCAAAGATTTTCCACTATATACTTAGGCCGTTTATATTCCATGACAAACAGATGCGGATTATTATCATCCATCAGTCTGGCCATCATCGTTTCATAGGCTCCATCGGCAATTACGGAACCATAATGGCCATTATGGCTCTTTAACTCAAATGTATTTTGGCAGTTCGGGCAAAATAAATCCGCTACGGGTTTGTTATTTTGCAAATGTGCTAAGTGCGGTTCGCCACACATGACACAGTACATATTTTTAGCCGCCCACGATTCTGTTATGACTCGTGCTTGTTGCTGTGGGCTATGGTAGTCCAATCCTAATGCAGCGTTCATGTGTATATCCATGCGAATACCTCCAGCGTTTATCCGATATTTATGTAGCTATTATCCTTTCTCACGACGACTTTTGCCCCCTTGGCCGCCATTTCGTCAACGAATTTGGCCAGGGCAATTTGGTCATCATCATTAAAGCAGTCCGCCGTGTAGGAGGTAAAGCTGGCGGTAGCGGTCAACGGGCGGTAGGGCGGATCAAAATACACAAAGGTATGCTCGTCAATAAAATCCCGTGCCTTGCTGTAATCACCGCAGACAATCTCTACATTTTGGAGTTTTGCGGCAATGCCCCGCAAGTTTTCTTCATCACAAATCAAAGGCCGCTTATAGGCTCCCATGGGCACATTGTAAGCACCTTTTTTATTGACGCGGTACAGGCCGTTAAAGCAGGTTTTGTTCAAAAAGATCAGCAAGGCGGCGCGTTCCACTTGATCTGCATCACGGCCAGCCAGCTTCAATTCATTAAACCGGGCACGCATTTTCATATAATATGCCTTGCGCCCTTCGGTAGGTTCCGGCAGATATGCCGTCTGATATTCCTGCAGGCGGGCAATCAGCTCATCCACATTCACCTTGATGGACTTGTAGGCACCAATCAGTTCACGGTTCACATCACTGATGTAAACGGCATCAAGGTCAAATTTATTTAGCACATCAAACAGAACGGTTCCGCCGCCCACAAATGGCTCGGCATACTTGGTGAACTTGCCGTCGCCAAACGGATAGTAGGCAGAAATCTCAGATAAGAGCTGACCCTTGCCGCCTGCCCACTTCAAAAAAGGCTTCACGCCTGCCTGCGGCTTTTCCACATAACGCAGACTCCGCGCATCCTGCGGCTTTTCCGCATCTGCGGGGATAATCCACACATTTCCTACCATTTCCGCATTGTATATACGCTTTTCGGCACATAAAGTCGAAACCCTCCGCTGGGAAATCCCCCATTTGACGGCAGCATCTTTTGCAGATATAAAGGTCATAACAGTCTCCTTGTCATCTTTTATTCAAATATATTATATTCTTGACTTAGAATAATAGCAATATCGTTTTACATCTTTATTTTGTCTATGTTCGCTTCTTGGGGACTGATATTGATGGTATTATTTAATGGATTGTGGCGGCAATTTACTTGTGTATTCTGCATACTAACTGTGATTTCCTGCAAAAACGCAAAAGGAGAAGTTGAATAGTCAAAATTGACTTGTCAACTTCTCTCAAATGAAAGTACAGCAAAAATCATATCATCTTTATCTGCGATTGTAAAAGAGATTGTATTTTGGTTGTCTATTTGATGTAAGAACATATTAACAGCTGTGCTCTTATTAAGACTCATGTGTTTCAGCTTACATTTATGTATCAAAACCGCCCCAATAACGGATAGTGATATTCTTTTTCGTTAATCACCTTAAAGCAGGCGATTATAGAGCAACAGAACCATACTGCACCGAGCAGGAAGACAATCGGCCAAAGGAGCACTCCGACCAGCAGGATGGTAAGCCCTGCGACTATGGCGCTAATCACACCGAAGATTGCCTGGGCCATTAATGCCTGCTTGGCGTGTCCGGCGATGAAATCATCCTTTTTATCGTATATCAAATAAAGCACCAATGGCACCAGTACATAGCCGACCCCGAAGAATAGGTAGCTGATGTGAGCTGCCAGTGCTAATACTTTTTGCTTGCCATCAATCATATCGAACACTCCTTATTATGCTTTTGCAGGAAATGACGCAACGCACCAGTAAAGCCGGCTGCTGTTCCTAACTGAGCAAATGCAATGTGTGTGTTTTTCCGCAATGCTTCAGGCAGTAATTCTGCTAAATAGCGATTAAGACGTGGTTCAAAAAATTCCCGCTGTGCCATTATTGCACCGCCCATAATCAGAACCTCCGGATTGACAATGCAGCAGATTTCTGCCAAGGCATAAGCAATCTTTTTGGTCATTTCTTCCAATGCTGCCAACGCTTTTTCTTCACCATTAGCAGCACGCTGAAATACTTCCTCGCCTGTTGCTGCACCAACCTGCTGCAATAAGGCTGATGTACTGGCTATTTTTTCAAATTGACTGTCAGCAAAGGGAAGAAATCCTATTTCTCCTGCTGCAGCGGAAGCGCCATGAATAAGGTGTCCGTCCAATACCAATGCACCGCCAATACCTGTGCCAACAAAGATGCAAAAAGCGCTTTTGGCGCCTTTGCCTGCCCCTAACCAGCTTTCTCCCAGACCTGCTGCATTCACATCATTTTCTACAGTACAGGGCAAATTCGTCAGCCGTTCAATTTCTTCTCGCAGTTTCATACCTGTATAACCTGGAAAGTTCGACCCTGCAAAAATTATTTCACCTTTTTCTGCATCAATAAGACCTGGCGAACAAACAGCTACTCCTTCTGGCTTACCACATTCTCTTTCTAATTCAGAGACAATATTGGCTATTTTTCGGGGAATATCGCTACTGCCATCTTTAGCCATTTGCGTTAAGACTTGCCCTTTGGTTAAAATTTGGCCGTCTTCTGTCATCATGGCGTATTTTATTGCCGTGCCGCCAATATCTATGCATGCATACTGCATGAAACCATCGTCCTTTCAGGTTAACGCTATTTTCCTACACATTCTGCCAGTAATGCTTGAACCCGGTAAACATCCGCATCTTTGCTAAAGGTATACACCAATGGCTCTGCACCAAGGCCGGCAACCCATATTTTGAGTTCTGCCTCCAAATCGAAGTGGCCAGTAGACTCTACTGCAAAATGTCGGATGCTTTTATAGGGAATGGAATGATAATCCACCTTTTTTCCCGTCGCTCCCTGAATATCCACCAGTATAAGCCGGTAATCCGTGAAAATGAGCAAGTCTCTAACCCACTTATACGCTTGAATTACTTGCTCATTCTTGCCTAAAAGCTTTCCATAATCTTTTTTCACATCATCAATGTCCGTTTCCGCAGCATTTCCGATTAATCCGCTGAAAATCCCCATAAAAAACACCTCCACGATAGTTATACTGTATTAATTCAACTTTTACACGGTATTCCCCTGCTCTGCTATAAAAAAGGAAAAATATCTGCTATCAGTTTTTTAGAAAGTTCATAATGTAATCCTTGGTAAACTCCTTGCCCAATCTTTTTGCCGTTATGCCTCGGCCATAGAAATCAACATATGCCCAGTCGTTATTCCTTTGCTGAAGCAGTATGCCGCCGAGCCCAAGCAGGTCCTTGAATTCCTTGAAGTTATTGGCCGAAATGGCGCAATCCTGGATATTTTTCCGCATACGGTTCAGAACGGTATCGCGCTCGGTTTCCCACATTCGAAGTTCTGAGGTCTGTCGGTGCTTGCGGGTATTTTTCGTCTCCCTGGCATATTCATGCTCTTGGGCTTTCTGGATTTTGCGCCTGTCGCGCGACTTTCTAATCGCTGACTCACATTCATCGAGATGCGCATGAATGGCCTCCCGGCTTTGATAGGCGGCATTATCGGTCATATCCACCAGCTTTATCTGTGCTCTGGTAATGGCGACATAATAGAGATTGAGTTCCTGAATAAAGTCCTTGAACCGCTCATCCTGTTTTTCTAAATGGTTCATGCCGGACTTAAACTTTACCGGATTAAACCGGCAGCCTATATAACGAAAGCCTAAATCGGGGAAATCATCCATCAATTTTACGGTATGCCATTCCAGACCCTTGCTTGTATGTGCATTGGTCAACACCACCGGCGCTTCCGGCTGGTTCATGCGGCGGGCAATATCCAGCAAATCATATAAGTCGTCCTCATATTTTTCTGCAATCTTCATCGCGGACAATATCTCTACGTCTGCTGTGCTATCCGCATAATCCTTTAGTTCTTCCTTGTTATGCAGACGATTCAGGAACTTGAATTCACCCATGAAGTTATTACGCCGGTCAAAGAGAAATTCTTTGACCGCAATGGCTGTCTTGAATACATCTTCGGGTTTTTTGACTAGATAAACCCGTTCCGGCTTTTCCCGGTACTCATCAATCAAATCTACCAGTGCTGAATTCGTCCGGGTAATACAGGCTGTCTGCTTATTTTTGAGTTTTTCCTCGTTAATCAGGGAATTCATGGGATAGTATGGTACCTGTCCATCGTACAGCATATCCATAAATACCTTCATGTAGAGATTAGCCTTGTCCAAAATCGGCTGGCGAGCACGGAATGAATTGGTCAGGTGCAGCGTAACATCAGCCTTCTGCCGTGCCAAAGCATTGATTGCCCCGCGAAATCCATAGATAGACTGGTGCGAGTCACCAACGAAAATCCGGTTGCAGGAGGCCCGATTAATGATGCTGAGCGTCACGGGATTACAGTCTTGACTTTCATCAACCAGAATGCAGTCATACATCCTGCCCAATCCTTGTTCCTCCGGGGAAAGCAATTGAAATAGTTTCAGGTAGTGATCGTGAGGCATGGGCAGTGTTCCATCTGCTACAAGTTCAAAAATCTTTTTTATCTCTCTGCTGGGGAAATCATGGTCGGCAGATATCAAGAATTCCTTATAACGACTAAGTAACAGGAAAAGCTCGTAATTTTCCTTGCCCGGAAAGCAGTCATGGAGCATATCTATCTTGATAGCCGCTAAGTTTGGTCGTGCTCCACTGCGGAAGAAATGCCTGTAAGCCATGCTGTGCATAGTCATAGCCCTGGTATTGGCCGGGAATACCTGATTGGCCTTGTCGGCAATACTGCGATTAAAGGCCAGATATAGGAATCTTTTCTGCGGATTGGCATTAGCCACCGCCACCAACGTTGTGGTCTTGCCTGAACCGGCACAGGCATCTATCTTCATAATTTGTCCCGGTTGCAATTTCTGTGATGCTTTGATTATCTCTGTCTGTTCTGCTGATGCATACATGATTATCTCTCGTTTTCTTGTTTTTATAAAATGCCATCTAACTGGTCATTCGACCAATCAGATGGCATTGTTTATATTCTTCCGGCGTACCAGGGCATTTTGCGTTCATGCTCCACACTCGTGCGGTCATCATGGCCGGGCAATAATATGGTTGATTCAGGCAAACACATTATGCGCCGGGCAATACTTTTGAGCAAGGTCTCTTCATCACCGCCGGGCATATCGGTGCGTCCGTAGCTTTCGTAGAAGACGCTGTCACCAACAAAGGCCACGCCGTCCTTTTCGCTGTAATAGGTACAACCGTCCGTAGTATGGCCGGGAACAGCGATAAGCTGAAGTTTATGCTCTGGATTGGCATTTAAGGTGATAATGGCATTATCGGGAAGATAGGTAACATTGTCCAGTATAATCCCCTGCCCTATTTGACTGGATAAGTTCCAGGCAGGATTTTCGGCATAGTCTTTGCCGTTTTCGTGCATACATACTTCTGCATTCCAGGCTTTTTGCAGATCACTTACTGCACCGATATGGTCAAAATGGCCGTGGGTCAGAAGAATCTTTTCAATAACAAAGCCTTTTTCTTCTGCAATCTGCTTGAGTTTATCCGCCTGCGCGCCGGGGTCAATCAGAAAGCCATGTTTAGTCGTATCGTCAATATAGAAATATGCATTGGTGGGAATGTACTTCGTTACTACTGCCTGTAAAATCATCCATATCACCTCATTTGTTTAACCTTGATACTCAGCCTTGATAGCGGCAATCTTATCCATTACCTGCTGGGAAAATTCCGCCAGAGCCTCTTTATCCTTATGGTCGCCGGTGAACTGCATGGGCTCACCATAGATAACCTTGAGCTTTGGAAAATGTCCGCCGTTGGCAAAAATCTTATCCGTGCCGATAATCGCGGCAGGCACGATGGGCGCACCACTCATGGCAGCAATCAGCCCTACGCCAGCTTCTGCTTTGCCCATTTTGCCGGTACGGCTGCGGGTTCCTTCGGGAAACAGCCCTAGACAGCGGCCTTCTTTGAGTACCTGCAAGGCCGCTTTGATAGCCCCTCTATCGGCGGCACCACGCTTTACGGGGAAAGCATGGCAGGCGGTGATTGCCCGGCCAAAGATGGGGTTCTTAAAGAGTTCAATCTTGGCCATATAGCTGACCGGACGGTGCAGGAAGGTAGCCACAAAGGGTGGGTCCCAGTTGCTCATATGGTTGGCGGCCAGAATTACCGCGCCGTCCTTGGGCATATTTTCCCGGCCATAGATTTCGGCGCGGAAAAAGAGTTTGAAGAAAATGCTGAAGATAAGCTGCAATAAACTATATAACATGGAGCACCTCACTGACACATAGCGAGGATACGGTCTACTACTTCGTCAATGGACAAGCCCGTGGTATCGAGAAGCGTAGCATCTGCAGCCTGTACCAGCGGCGAGATTTCCCGTTCGCTGTCGGCCTTATCGCGGGCGGCGATATCAGCTTTCATCTGTTCCATATCAATCTCGTAACCCTTTTCCGTGAGTTCCTTGTGACGGCGGCGGGCACGTTCCTCAATGGAGGCCGTCAGGAAAATCTTGACATCTGCATTAGGCAGAACATTGGTGGCGATATCGCGGCCATCCATGAGCACGCTGCCCCGCTCACCCATCTTGCGCTGCAGGTCAACCATCTTTTCGCGGACAGGGCCAAGGGCAGCTACCTGCGATACAATGGCGCTGACTTCCGGCGTGCGGATTTCGCCCGTCACATCGGTACCGTCTACGGCTACTGTGGTCTTGCCATCCTTATACTGCAGGTCAACGTCGATATCCTTAACCACGTCCAGAATCAGTTCATCCGTAACCTCTTTATGCTGCTGGAGCGTTTTCCAAGCTACTGCGCGGTACATGGCACCCGTGTCGATATAGGTGTAACCAAGTTTCTTGGCAGCTAGCTGCGATACGGTGCTCTTGCCTGCTCCGGCAGGTCCATCAATTGCTACTACTAAATTTTTCATTACTGTATTTCCTCCAATGTCTGATAAAATTCAGGATAAGATATATTGACGCATGCGGGATTTTCAATCTCTACGCCATTGCCTGCTGTGCCCAAAATGGCCAGCGACATGGCAATGCGATGGTCATCATAGGAAAAAGCCGTAGCATCTTTTAGCTGCGCATTGCCATGGATAATCAGCCCGTCCTCTTTTTCCTCAATTGCGCCGGGAGCAAGTTTGTTGAATTCCTTGGCAATGGCCATCAGGCGGTCAGTTTCCTTGACTCGCAGTTCGCCAGCGCCTGTAATCACGGTATCCCCCTTGGCGCAAAGCGCGGCTACGGCAATAATGGGGATTTCATCAATCAGGCGCGGCATGATTTCGGCACCAAAGGACACACCATGCAACTCACTGTATTCTACCAGCATATCCGCTGCGGCTTCCCCGCCGCTTGTGCGTTCATTCTGCAGGGTAATCTTTGCGCCCATGTCTTTTAGCACATCGAGAATTCCTGTACGCGTAGGATTAATACCAACGTTCTTCAAGAGCAGCTTACTGCCGGGTACGATACTGCCAGCAACGAGCCAATAGGCGGCAGAACTGATATCGCCGGGAACTTCGATTTCCTGCGGAGCGGTGAATTTTTCAACCGGCTGAATGGTTACGGCCGTACCTTCACGTTTCAGCTGTACACCAAAGGCCGCGAGCATTTGTTCTGTATGGTCACGGGATACAAACGGTTCATTGACCGTCGTTTCCCCTTCGGCAAACATGCCAGCCAGCAAAATGGCCGATTTCACCTGTGCACTGGCCACAGGGCTGTCATAGTGCATACCCGTAAGTTTTTTCTTGGCAGGTACAACCGTAATCGGCAGCTTGGCATTGTTTTCGCGGCCATAAATCTGTGCCCCCATCTGCGACAATGGCTTGATTACCCGGCCCATGGGGCGGGTGTGCAGGGAAGCATCACCCGTGAAGGTGGACAGGAAGGGCTGGGCGGCCAAAATCCCCATCAAAAGGCGTAAGGTTGTGCCGGAATTGCCCGCATCCAGAATCGTTGCCGGTTCTTTGAGGCCATGCAGGCCGTTACCTGTGACGATAAGCTCCGTATCGCTGATAAACTCCACCTGGGCACCAAGAGCCTCCATGCAGGCTGCTGTGGACATACAGTCCTGTGCGTGCAGGAAATTCTTAATGCGTACCGGCGTATCCCCCAGCGCAGAGAACATGACGCTGCGATGGGAAATGGACTTATCACCGGGTATTACGATTTCGCCTTGCAGGCCCTGACGGGCTTTTTCAATCTGGATTTTTTCCATTCAGACAACCCCTTTGTTTTATAGGTATATATGATTAATCGTTCCACACACTCCAGTTGCCGGCGGCTGCGCCCATGGAAAACGCCGCCTGCAGATTGTAGCCGCCGGTATAAGCGTCCACATCCACTACTTCGCCGGCAAAGTACAAGCCTTTGACGAGTTTGGATTCCATGGTCTTGGGATTTATCTCCTTGACGGAAATGCCCCCCGCCGTCACGATGGCCTCCGCTATTGGTCTGGCTTTCGTGATGGTCAGCGGCAAATGCTGCAAAGTCTGTCCCAAACGATGGCGTTCTTCCACCGTTATCTGATGCACCGGCTTATCCATTTCGAGGAAAGCTGCATCGAGCACTGGCTCAATGAGCTTGTGCGGCAGTAAATCCACCATGGCATTGCCCAGCTGCTTGCGTTGATATTTGGCAAAATCCCGCTGCAGACGGGCATCCAGCACATCTTCTGCTAATGCAGGCTTTAAGTTGAGCTCCAGTTCCACAAAGAAATCATTAGTTAGTGCCTCGGTAGCTGCCCGGCTAAGGGACAGGATAATGGGGCCGGTCACGCCGAAATGCGTAAACATCATTTCCCCGAACATATCCGTCTTTTTCTCACCATCGACTAACAGCGTTGCCTTGACATTGCGCAGGGACAGTCCCTGTACGGATTTTACCCAGTCTTCCTCAGTTTCCAGAGGAACCAACGACGGGCGGATATCCACCAGCGTATGGCCCAGTTTCTGTGCCATCTTATAGCCATCACCTGTGGACCCTGTGCCGGGATACGAGGCGCCACCGGTACAGAGAATAACGGCATCTGCCTTTAGGCTGGCACCGCTTTGGAGTTTGACCGCCTTGATTTTGCCATCCTGTGCCAGAATTTCTGCCACAGGGCTTTCTGTAACGATTTTGACGCCCAGTTCGTGGAGCTTATGCACCATGGCATCCACAACATCCTGTGCCTTGTCGCTGACCGGGAATACCCTTTGACCGCGTTCCACCTTGGTCGGCACGCCTTGTGACTCGAAGAAATAAATCACATCTTCATTGTCGTAGGCCCGCATGGAGCTATTGAGGAACTTGCCATTGCCATGGATATTCTTGATGATTTCCGGCACTGTGGCGGCATTGGTGATATTACAGCGCCCCTTGCCGGTAATCAGCATCTTCTTGCCGGGGCGTTTCATTTTTTCGAGTATGGTCACATCGGCGCCGTTTTCCGCGGCTTTGATGGCGGCCATCATGCCGGCAGGCCCGGCACCAATTACAAGGATAGTTTTCATGATTGTTTTATTCCTGCTATGTTATAGAGTTCTGCTATTTCCTCAGCGGTAAGCGGACGATAATGACCGCGCTTGACCCCTGCCAGGGTAAGTCCCGCAAATTTTACCCGTTTCAGCGCCCGCACATCACAGCCAATGGCAGCAAACATCCGGCGCACCTGACGGTTGCGGCCTTCGTGAATGGTGATTTCCACTTTAGCCTCACTATCGGCTGTTTCAAGCAGTTTCACCACTGCTGGTGCGGTCATGCCATCTTCCAGTTTGATGCCCTGCCGCAATTTGTCCAAGGTCTTCTCTGTGGGAATCCCTGCTACGCGCGCTACATAGGTTTTATTGACCTTGTAGCGCGGATGCAGCAGGCCGTTCATCAAATCCCCGTCGTTGGAGATAAGCAGCAGCCCTTCGGTGTTGTTATCGAGTCTGCCCAACGGATAAACCCGCTCCTTGACTAAGTCCAAAACCGTACGCCGTCCGCGTTCATCTTTGGCGGTGGAAAGGTAGCCTTTGGGCTTATTCAGCAGATAATACACTTTCGTTTCGGTAAAGGTCAGCGGCTTGCCGTCTACACAGATTTTATGCTGGCTGCTGTCGTATTTGCCACCTAGTTCTGTGATAATCTGACCATCAACCGTAACGAGACCTTCGAGAATCATTCCCTCTGCTGCCCGCCGGGAAGCAATCCCTGCCTGGGCAATAATTTTTTGCAAGCGTTCTGCCATCAGAACAGTCCTTTCCAGAAATCACGCAGATAGTTCAATAGATTATCCCAGAAGGAATAATATTCCACATCCTGTGCGGCTAACAGATTGATGGAGCCCTGACGTTTGCCGTCATAGTAGCAGACGACTTTGCCAATGACATCACCCTTCTTAATCGGAGCAGCAACGTCATTGGGAATTTCTATCTTTTTTTCCACCTTAGCACTTTCGCCGTTCTTTTCGGCAACGACCAAGGATTCTGCGGCAATAAGTTCCACTTCGTCATGGCGGCCGTCGGCTACATCCACCTTAGTCACCACTTCGCCTTTTTTCACCAGTGTTTTGGGCTGAACATTGTGGAAACCATAGTCGAGCAAGGCAATGGAATCATTCCACATATAATAGCTGTCCAAAACAACCGCTACGAGCTGCATGCCATCGCGGCGGGCGGCCGATACCAGACAACGGCCTGCTGCTTCTGTATAACCGGTCTTGATCCCATTAGCTCCACGATAGAGCCAAAGCATCTGATTTTCATTGCGCAGCTTCTTGGCCGGGTCTTTTACCCAGTCATAAATGGTTTCCTGCTTGCTGACGATTTCCTCAAAATGCGGCAAGCTGTAACCATAGGCTGCAATCTTGGCCAAATCAAAGGCCGTGGTATAATGCTTTTCATCCGGAAGACCATTCGGATTGACAAAATGCGTATTATACGCGCCGATTTCCGTGGCTTTTTCATTCATCATTTCCACAAAAGCCGGCACGCTGCCAGCAATATGCTCGGCTACCGCAACGGTGGCATCATTGCCGGAATGCATCATCATACCGGCAAGCAGTTCACCCAGGGGAATCTTATCCCCCTGCACCAGCCAAAGCGTAGAACCTTCCACGCCTTCGGCATCTTTGCCAACCGTCACAATATCGTCCAGTTTGCCGTGCTCCAGCGCCACAATCAACGTCATCATCTTGGTGGTACTGGCCGGATATCTGCGGGTATCAATATCCCGCTCATAGAGAACCTGACCGGTTGCCGCATCCATCACAATGGCAGAACGCGCCGTAAGCTTCTGCAATGGGTCGGCAGGACTGACCACCAGCCCCGGAATATCCGGACGCTCCGGCTGTACATAAACCTTATCCTGCACTTCGGCAAAAGCAGGCGAGCTCTGCGGCAAATTTATCATAAAACCAGCAGCCCCCAGCATGAACGCTGTGACTGCTTTACAGGCGATTGATCGTCTCAAAAAACATACACTCCATTAATCTTGTAATCACATAACAATCATTTTACCATAAAATAAGAAGGTAAGACAAGAAAATTGGCACGGGACTTTGCCCGTGCCGCCTGTTACCCTATATGAATTTCTGTTCCATCCTTGAATGTTACGCTGATATCTTCCTTGCTGTATACGGTCATGAAGTCTACCAGCGTTTCCCATAAGCCTTCATCAAACTCCGTCACGGTTCCGCTTTGAGCAGTAAGTGCTTGGGCAAAGCCGTCCAGACGCTCAGATTTTGCATGTCGAGCCTTGATGGACTTAACCACCTCATCATGTCTGCCTTTCACAGCCTCGTAACGACTGACCAGTTCATCATATCGTTTCTGATAGTCCGTCTGATCTTGGGCTATGCGGGCATTTTCGCTTATGCACTTTTGCACCCTGTCTGATAGCATATTCATTTCTTCCATAAGGCATTGGTCTTCGGCTTCCAGTTCCGCTGTATCACATATCTGCTCCCGTACCAGTCGGATGTTTTCCAGCATATCCTTTTTGCCTCTCAGCAGTTTGTTCATCACTTTGACGAAATTTTCTTGGATTTCCGCCTCTGTCAGATGTGGTGTAGTGCATTTCTTGGCTCCGGCAAACTTGTTGTTACACTGGTAGACCAACCGCCTGTATTTATCATTGCTATGCCAAATCTTGGAACCGTACCAATGACCACATGCCCCACACTTGATGCGATTGGAGAATATGGTTGCTCCGCTATATCTGCCCTTTCTCCGGCTATTACTGCGACCTTCAATTTCAGCCTGTACTAAATCAAATGTTGCTGGCGGTATAATTGCTTCGTGGTTGCCCGTTACATAATACTGCGGAATCTCCCCTTCAGTCTTTTTTACCTTCTTGGTCAGAAAATCCACGGTAATTTTCTTTTGCAGCAGTGCGTCGCCCTTCATTTTTTCGCTGGTGAGAATGCTCTGCACCGTATTAGAATACCATCTATCTTTGCCCGCTGGTGATTTTATGCCCTTTTCCATCAGTTTTTTGGCGATTGCTGAGTAAGACAACCCAGTAAGGAAAAGTTTGTGCGACCAATGCTATTGAGAGTTTAAATTCCTCATATCGCCGTCTGAACAGTCAGCGAAGCGTTTTTCCCAGCCAACAGGCTCTGCTGAAGGCGTTGTATCTGGCAACGTTTGAGGCCACCAAGAAATGGACTATGCCAATTCGTAACTGGGTAAGGTAAGAGGAGAACTGACCATTATGTATCCTGACAGATTACAACCGTAAAATACATAAATGCTAAAGTCATAGAAGACCTATTTACAGACTTTTATTCACCCCCCCTCACACGAAATACTATTTTAGTTGCCAATTCGCTAAAACATCATCCCCGCCTTGATGAAACCACCAAACACTGGTTGATAAAGCAAGAAGGCCAATCCATAACTTTACCCGAAAGAAATATGCCCGATATGCACTTTTTAGAATATCATAACGATTGCATTTTTCAACAATAAGTCGATCCTTAATTATTATTTATTCATGACAATCCACTATATACACAAAGTCATCATCATCTAATCCATAAAGCAATCCATCAAATATTGACTTGTCCGATAAATCTTGGCAAAAAGATTGATAAGTTGAAAAATAACCATACACAGGCGCTAGTATTTTTTTATTTCTCTTAATTTCTTTCACTCGGTAACGCCTGATTGAATCTTCATCAACAAAATCGAACATATCAGGAATATGCGAACAAAGGCTAGAAATTATTTCTCTGTCACATTCTGCCAAAGTTTTTTCGCAACGATTTATAGCAATAGCTATATCCATGTGTGCCAAAAAAAACACCTCTTTCACTAGATTTAACAACTCCAACACAATTATAATAGGCTATTGTATTGACAAGGGCTTTATTATTTGGATTTAAACATCTCTGCAACCTTTTTTAACAATATTGCTCTATCCATAAACCAACGGTAATCTTCATTACAGTTCCTGTTGTCAACTGATTTTGGAATCTTACGACGTACCAACATACGACAATCCAACTCTGCTTCACTCCACTCTATCGATGTACCAAGCATCTGCTCAATATCAGCCTGACGTTCCTGCATCGTATGGTACAAATCCTTGTCATTGGTAATATAAATCCCTGCTGTAAGAACTCCCTTAGACACATTAATTGTAAACTCCAAATTCAATGGTTGTACACCGCAACTTAGGTTGTACCAGTTTGTCGCATATGGCTTTCTTTTTTTGAATATTTTACTGAACTCCATATCCTTAAAGGCAAAGGCACAGAAATTCTGCCAAAATTCGAGTTGAAACCGCTTCAACGGAGTCAACGATTCCACTACCTTGACATTTTTTGCCCACTCATTCGGGCGTTCTACCACGTTGAACCGCGGAGCCGGCAATGAATCGCCTATCTTCCAAAGTTCCACTTCTATTAAAAATATCCCTATCTTTTCATCCGTATGTTGGTTCAACCAGGCAATGGCCTGCTTGTGCTCATCACGTGCATGTTTTACCACCCAGATAATCACCTGAGCTTCCTTGCCGGCAGCATAAGTTATTATTTTGCCTAAATGATCGTGATTTGTATCTTCCAGCTGATTCTCAATGATAATTCCCCTTGATGTCCCCACTTCCTTGGCATAGATATCGACGCTAAAACTGCCCACAGACGATTCTGTTTCTTCTAACTCCATGTCAATTCCAACTGCCTCAGCCAATTGTGCAAGATTTTCATCCTTAGCAAGCCATTGTGAGAAATCATACTCCTCATGTTGCCATACCGACCGTAAATCAACTATACGCTGCATCTTCCCTAATCTTATACCCATATCATCAGCCCTCCCTATACGATTCTCAATGCCTAACATTTAGCATTTTTGCAATTCTCCTGCATACACCAGTTTTGTCCGCTCATCGAGTAAAACCCACAGAATTTCGTCAAACGCCTCCGGATGCTCCTCTACGACTACCCTAACCGTCTGCACTGCAATTTCCGCTGCCTGTTGTACGGGATACGAATATACCCCTGTTGAGATTGATGGAAAAGCCACGCTACGGATACCATACTCCATGGCCAGCTCC
>CACZIV010000069.1 GCA_902781305.1 Pseudoselenomonas ruminantium | reverse complement strand
GGCATGATGAAGAATAAGCACCTGTCTGAAAAAGTTCAGGAACAGAATTTTTATGAATTCCGCAGGCAGATTGAATACAAGGCACATTGGGCAAGAATTCCCGTGATTATTGCTGACCGCTGGTTTCCAAGCTCCAAGACTTGCGTCGAATGCGGATATATAAATAAAGATCTGAAGCTGTCAGACAGGACATATATCTGCCCGCATTGTGGCAATGTGATAGACCGTGACTTTCAAGCATCTTTGAATCTCAAACGCTATGGGGAAGCGGAACTATCCAAATCTGCAAGCTGACACCGACAAGTCAATGCAGATATGTACCGTTATATCAAACGTGAGTAGTCTGTTCTTCGGGACGGCAAAAGCGGACGCGGTGAATGAGGAATGGAACATAAAAGTTAACTTTCTACGGAAGGTTTATTGCTTTTTATAAGTTTTCAGTAACGGTTTTGCGTTTATGGGTGGTTTGATTGGAACAGGTTTTCTGTTAGTCCTGATTATTGCGTTTGTCATGGTGTTCCTGCATTTTGTCCCCATCGGACTCTGGATTTCTGCATTGGCAGCTAATGTGCGGGTGGGCATTATGACGCTCGTAGGTATGCGCATGCGCCGTGTACCGCCGAATAAGATTATCCTGCCGCTGATTAAGGCGAATAAAGCAGGTCTTGATGTAGCCGTTAATCAGCTCGAAGCGCATTATCTTGCGGGGGGGAACGTGGATAAGGTCGTGGATGCTCTTATCGCGGCTCACCGTGCGCAGATTCCTCTGCCCTTTGAACGCTCGGCGGCTATCGACCTCGCTGGTCGTGATGTGCTCGAAGCTGTACAGATGAGCGTTAATCCGAAGGTGATTGAAACGCCGGTGGTTTCGGCAGTGGCCAAAAACGGCATTGAACTCAAAATCAAGGCGCGTGTGACCGTGCGTGCCAATATTGACCGTTTGGTTGGTGGTGCTGGCGAACCCACGATTATCGCCCGCGTCGGCGAAGGTATCGTCACGACGGTTGGTTCTTCCGAAAGCCACAATGATGTGCTGGCCAATCCGGACGATATTTCCAAAACCGTATTGGGCAAAGGGCTTGATGCTGGTACGGCCTTTGAAATCCTCTCCATTGATATCGCCGATGTGGATGTAGGCCGTAATATCGGTGCTGAACTGCAGACCGACCAGGCTGAAGCCGACAAGCGTATCGCGCAGGCCAAAGCCGAAGAACGCCGCGCGATGGCTGTGGCAAAAGAGCAGGAAATGAAGGCTTATACGCAGGAAATGGAAGCCAAGGTTGTCGAAGCACAGGCGGAAGTTCCGCACGCTATGGCACAGGCTTTGCGGGAAGGCAAGCTCGGGGTTATGGATTACTATAACCTCAACAATGTGCAGGCGGATACGGATATGCGCAACGCCATCAGCACGAGCAGTGCGGGCAGTAAATTGCAGGCGCCGGCGGCACCGGTAAAATAAGGGGGGATTCCCATGGACTCCTTTTGGGTCATCGTCCTCTTTATTCTCTTTGCCATTTTCTCTGACCGCAAGGATAAGAAAAAGCCGGTTCCCAAACGCCGTGTGCCGGATTTTCCCCGGCGTCCCTTGCCGGACATTCCGCAGCCTAAGCGGGAGCGCAGGAAAATTGAAATCCCGGAACTGCGAGGTGCACCGCCCCTGCCCGACATTCAAACAACGGCAGAAGTGGAAACACAGGATGCAATTCGCGCACAGCAGGAACGCTATCAGGAAATGCTGCGCAGGAAGAAAAAACAACAGCAACGGGAACAGGCTGAAAGCCGTGTAGAAAAGCAGCAGGCTGAACCGATGTCCGCTCCGCAAAGCACCGTGACATTAAATAACCTGCAACAGGCAGTTATCTGGTCAGAAATTCTCGGCAAACCAAAAGCAAGAAGATAAATTTTATTTACATCGAAGCGCTAAGCCGCCGTGGAAACTGGTAATATTTTCCCTTCGCCATAGACAAGCTTGTCAAAAGCTGCGGGAAAACATCACCAGTTTTCACGGCTTTTGTTCGATTTTGCTTGAAGGAAAGAAAAGATTAGAGCACGATAGTAACTTCAAAAGAGACGGTGAGGTTTCCCTAAGCGAAGCGTCAGCCACAGGGCGTAAAGAAACTAATTTTTGCAAACCTTAATATCATCGGTAAAGGTCTACTGTTTGAGCAAAGCGAGTTTTGACCTTTACCGATGCGTAATTAAAAGCAAAAATTATTTTTAGTCCTGAGGCGCAGCAGAGCGTGGGAAACCTCACCATCTCTTTTGCATCGAATCTTCATTAAAATCCGCTCCAACCCTTGCTTTTTAAGGGAGTAAAGCCATATAATAGAGTATATGTGTCCTGTTGATGGAGGGATTCTATGAAACGTATTTTCTTCTATATACATTTGCTGCTGTTGACAACTTTATGTCTGCTTATGCCCCTGTCTGCCGCTTCGGCCGAGGAAGGGGATTTTAGTGAGCGCGTAAATGGCATGGCGGAAATCACCGGTATCCGCGACAGTTTTGACGGGGATAAAACCCGCATTGTCATTGATGCCACAAAAGCTGTTCACTATAAAAAAATGGTGCTGTCCGGCCCGGACAGAGTGGTGGTGGATATCGAAAATGCCTGGCTTTCACCCAAGCTGGACAAACACATCAGCATCGAAAACCGCTTTGTGGCTGGTGTAAAAATTGCCCAATTTAACCCGCAGACCGTCCGGGTTGTGGTGGAAACCAAGGTGGGCAAAAACAATTACAATGTCTTTGCCCTAAATGGCGGCACCATACCCGGTCGTATTGTCATGGACTTTGGTAATCTCACGGATTCATCTGGTGCTAAAATTGATATGTCCAAGACCGATACACCGCCAGCCAAGCCCCAGACGGAAACTGTCAAACCTAAACCTGTAGAAAAGCCTGCGGAAAAGCCGGTGGAACAACCGCCAAAGCAGGAAGAACAGGAACCGATAGACGATGGGGATGTGGATGGTGAACTGTCCGGCATTACGGGGCTGAAAGGCCGTAAGATTGTCCTTGACCCCGGTCATGGCGGCAGTGATTCCGGTGCCATCGGGCCCACGGGCGTTATGGAAAAGAGCGTTACTTTGCGTATCGCCAATGAACTCAAGCGCCTGCTCGTTAAGGAAGGTGCGGAAGTCTATATGACCCGCAATGCCGATATCGAGGTTTCCAAGAAACGCGCCAAGGCAACGGATATCGAAGAACTGCAGGCGCGCTGCGATGTGGCCAATGAGAAGAAGGCGGATATTTTCGTATCCATTCATATGGATTCCTTCACCAGCAGTGCCGCCCGTGGTACTACCGGTTATTACTACTCACTGGGCGATAAGCGTTCCCGTCAGCTAGCCGACAAAATCCGTGCCGGCATTATCGACCAAATCGGTACCCAGAGCCGCGGAACGCAGAGCTGCAACTTCTATGTAGTAAAGCATACCGATATGCCTGCTACCCTCGTGGAAGTTGCCTTTATCTCCAATGAGGCGGAAGAAAAACTCATGGACAGCGAAGAAGGCATACGGAAAGCCGCCCAGGGCATTGCCGATGGCATTGCCGACTACTTTGGCTGATGAACAGATTACCCCTAAGATGTACGGATAGAAAGGATTTTAGAATTACCAATGGAAGACCAGAAAAATGAATTGACTCAGGCAGAAACCCTTGCACAGATGATGGAAGCAGATATGGAGGAACGCAAGAAAGCCCTCTATCGCCATAAGATGCCGGAGAAGAACACGCTGCAGGAAATGCTGAATGCCATGACTAAGGCTGAGCTGGATGATATCCGTTACAACCTCAACATCAGCGGTGTAAGCTCCTTAAAGAAGGCGGAACTGGCAGAGACGCTTGTGCCGGAAATCCTGAAATTTGCCCGCATCTGGCTGCCGTCAATTCTGCTCGAAGAATATGAGTGCTTCCAGCATTTCATTTTGGAAAAAGGCAAGAGCGATAAGCTGCGGGATGATGACGTACGTTTGGATTATCTGCGTGGCTTGGGGCTGCTGTCCTGTGGCAAGGATGGTGATAAGCTCGTCTGGTATATGCCGAAGGAAATCCGTGATGAATTCAAGAAGCTGGATTCGCCGAACTTTGAGGCGCTGGCAACCATGAATACGGAAATCACCCGCCTGACGGCCGGTTATCTGTTCTACTGCGGTTATATGGATTATGAAACCCTTTATACCAAAGTGGCAGGACAGCTCGAAGCGGACCAGCGGGAAAACCTCTCCTTCAAGGATTTTGTTGGCGTCATGCTCAACGCTTCCTGCTGGACGAATACCATTGTGGCACTGCCGCAGGGCGTGAAGTATTATACGCTGATTGATGAAAATGCGCTCGAAGACGAACAGCGTAAGCACAGCAATCTGGACTTTGCGGAATTCGGTTACAAACAGCTTTTTGAAGCCGGTGCCGACAACCATATTGACGATACCAATGAATATAAAGAACTGGCGCAGTTTTTTATGAAGGAACATGGCTGTGATGTGCTCAAGGCTGCCGATATCGTCGGTGAAATCTTTATCCTGCTGCAAAATGGCGGCACGATGACGGAAGCGGCTGAATATCTGGAACAGCTTGGGATGATGAAGGACGAAGCCAAGATGAAGGCAGTCGTTCCTCTGCTCATTGCCTACAATAACGAAACCCATCTCTGGCCGCTCAAAGGCCATACACCGAGCGAACTTTTCGCAAAGAGTGGCATGGGACAGGTGATTCCCTTTGCTGAAGTGCGCCGCCAGAAGGCTGGGCGCAATGACCCTTGTCCCTGTGGCAGCGGCAAGAAGTATAAGAACTGTTGCCTTGCGAAGGATGAAAATTAATGAAACAGACCTTTGGTTACCAGGCAAAAGCACGACAATTCTTTGTGGTGCTTTTGCCCATCTTTATAACCCAGTTGTCGTTAATGGCAACAGGGTTTTTTAATACGGTAATGGCCGGACATATCAGCCAGCAGGATTTGGCCGGTGTGGCCGTGGGGGTTAACCTCTTTATGCCGTTTTTTGGCAGCTTCCTGGGGATTATTTCCGGCCTTACGCCGACCATATCCCAACTTTATGGTGGCGGTAAACAGGATAAAATCGGCTTTATCGTCAAGCAGGGCTTTTATTGGGCTTTGGCGTTAGGCGTGGGCTTTGTGTCCTTGGGCTGGCTTACGGTTCCCTATATTCTGCCGCTCCTGAATTTGGAGCCGCGGGTGGAATACATCACGAGCCACTATCTGATGTTCCTGTCACTGGGGATTATTCCCATCTTTATTTCTTCGGTACTGCGCAACTTCATTGATGCGCATGGCTATACGCGGCTGACGATGTGCGTGACCATGTGTACGGTGCCGACCAATATCACGCTGAACTATATCTTTATGTATGGCCTCTTTGGTCTGCCTGCATTTGGCGGTATCGGTGCGGGGATTGGCTCGGCTGTTACGCTGACGCTCAATCTCATTTTAAATATCATCGTGGTCAGTCGGATGCATCCCTTTAAGGACTATCATGTGTTCCGTCATTTGCCGGGAATCCATTTGGCCGAATGGAAAAAACAGCTGGGGGTAGGGATTCCCATTGGTGCGACGATGTTCTGCGAGCAGAGTATCTTCGGCGCGGTGGGGCTCTTTATGACGGCTTATGGTACGGCGATTGTGGCGGCACATCAGGCGGCCATGAACTTTACGACCATTGTCTATATGGTGCCGCTGGCTGTGAGCATGACATTGACCATCTTGGTCGGTTATGAAGTGGGGGCCAAGCGTCTGGCGGATGCCCGGCAGTACATTAAGCTCAGCCGTTATCTGACCTTTTTCAGCGTGGGAACATTGGCGCTGTTCTTGACCCAGTTCCGTGATGAAATCGCCGCGCTCTATACCAGCAGTGCCGAAGTGCAGCCGATATTATCCGTCTTTTTGATATACGCGGTCTTTATGCAGTTTGCCGACAGCATCAATGCGCCGCTGCAGGGGGCGCTCAGAGGCTTTAAGGACGTTCATGTGACCTTTATGCTTGCGGTGCTTTCGTTTTGGATTATCGGTCTGCCCCTGGGCTGGGGACTGGCAAAGTATACCGATATGGGGCCGTATGGTTACTGGATAGGCCTGATTGCGGGCATTGTTATCGGTGCGGTATGTCTGGAAGTAAGGCTCCGGCAGGTGCAGAAAAAATTTGCCCATTTATTGGGGTAAGGAATAGTTAGGAAGTCGTATATGATTATAACCATTGAAAATTTTACCAAAAGCTATGGGGAGAAAGTTCTCTTTGATGGCGTGAATTTCAGTATGGATGCAGGGGATAAGGTCGGAATTGTCGGTGTGAACGGCACGGGCAAGAGTACCTTCTTGAAGGCGGTGGCGGGGCTGATTCCTGTGGATGCTGGGGAAATCACGACCATGCGCGGCCTGCGGATTGAGTATCTGGCACAGGACAAGGTCTTTGAGCCGGAAAACACAGTGCTCATGGAAGTGTTTCGCGGCATGTCGCCGTTGATGCAGGCTTTGCGGGGCTATGAACTGGCGATGGCGGCGGTGGAGAAAAATCCCCAGGATAAAGAAGCCCAGCAGGAAATCATGCGCCATACAGCGGTGATTGATGAACATGATGGCTGGCAGCTTGAAGGTGCGGCCAAGACGGTATTGACGAAGTTAGGCCTCCGTGATTATACCGCCAAGGCCGGCACGCTCTCCGGTGGTGAGCAGAAGCGGCTGGCACTGGCAACGGCTTTGATTCAGCCCTGCGATTTATTGATTTTGGACGAGCCGACCAACCATCTGGACAGCGAGACCATCGGCTGGCTCGAAGAATATCTGCGGGCCTTTAAGGGGGCCATTCTCATGGTGACCCATGACCGTTATTTCCTCGACAATACGTCCACGAAGATTTTGGAATTGGACAAGGGCAGTGCCTATACCTATACGGGCAATTATTCGGAGTATCTGGAACAGAAAGCGGCACGTCTGGAACGGGAGCAGTCCACAGAGGCCAAGCGGCAGAATTTCCTGCGCAACGAGTTAAAGTGGCTGCGCCGTGGGGCACAGGCTCGCTCCACCAAGCAGAAGGCGCGTATTCAGCGCTATGAGGAAGTCAAAGCGCAAAGTGTAAATATCGATAATAGCACTGTGGAAATCGGTCTGGCGGGCAGCCGTCTGGGGCGCACGGTCATTGAACTCGACCATGTGCACTATGAAGTGGATGGGCGCACGATTGTCAAGGATTTTACCTATACGGTTCTGCGCAACGACCGCGTAGGCATTTTGGGCTCCAATGGTACAGGCAAGACAACGCTCCTGAATATTATCGCGGGACAGCTTGCGCCGACTTCGGGTACGGTAACCATTGGGCAGACGGTCAAAATTGGCTACTTTGCCCAGCGGGCAGTTGATATGGATGAGCGTCTGCGGGCGATTGAGTATGTGAAAGAGGCCGCGCACTTTATCACATTAGCGGATGGCACGCGCATTTCGGCTTCACAGCTCATGGAGCGTTTCCTATTCCCTGGTGACTTGCAGTGGACACCGATTGGGCGGTTGTCCGGTGGAGAGAAGCGGCGGCTTTATCTTTTGCGGGTGTTGATGGAAGAACCCAATGTCCTGCTGCTGGACGAGCCAACCAACGATTTGGATATCGAAACGATGGCCGTGCTTGAAAGCTTTATTGACGATTTCAATGGTGCAATCATCTTTGTATCCCATGACCGCTTTTTTGTGGACCGGCTGGCGAACAAGGTCTTTGCTTATGAAGCAGATGGCAACCTGCGGATGTATGCGGGCGGCTATTCGTATTACAAGGAAAAGCTGGCCGAGGAAGAAGCACTGGCAGCACCTGCGTCTGAAGCTGCTGTGAAAAAGCCGAAAGAGAAACCGGCAGCGGCAGAAAAGCAGGAGCAGCCCAAACGAAAATTCACCTTCAAGGAGCAGAAGGAATATGCGGAGATTGAAGGCATTATCGCCAGCAAGGAAGGAGAACTGAAGGTTGTGCAGCTCCAAATGGCAGAAAATGCCACCGACTTTGGCCGCTTAAATGAACTGGCCAAGGAGGAGGCACGGCTGACGGCAGAAGTGGAACAACTTATGGAACGCTGGGAATATCTGGAAGAAATTGCCGGTCAAATGGATAACTAACAGGAGAATGACTTGTCAATCGACAGGTCGTTTTTTCTTTACACTGTGATGGTTATTGTGTATAATCTAATGTATTAACACTTTACGACACTAAAGGAGTAAGCGATATGGAAAAACTCTTTGACATCTTCCTGCTGATGCTGGATGGTACGCAAATAACCTTGGAAATATTTTTCGTCACCCTGCTGCTTTCGCTGCCTTTGGGCATGATGGCGGCTTTGGGGCGGCTGTCCAGCTTGAAAATCATCAGCCGGATTGTCGAGTTTTATATTTGGATTATGCGCGGCACGCCGCTCATGCTGCAGCTGCTCTTTGTTTACTTTGCCTTGCCGATGATTGGCATACGTTTGCCGGATATCGCCGCGGCGCTGCTCGCGTTTACGTTGAACTATGCGGCTTACTTTGCCGAAATTTTCCGTGCCGGTATCCAGGCTGTGCCCAAGGGGCAGTATGAAGCGGCCAAGACGCTCGGCATGAGCTATCCGCAGACCATGCGCCGTATTATTCTGCCGCAGGTTATCCGCATTGTTTTGCCGCCGGTCAGCAACGAGACCATCAATCTGGTCAAGGATACTTCGCTGGTGTATATTTTGGCCATGAACGACCTTTTGCGCGTGGCCCGTACGATTGTACAGCGGGAGTTTGATATGACCCCGTTCCTGTTTGCGGCAATCTTCTATCTGGCGATGACTTTTGTTCTGACCTGGGGCTTTAAGAAACTGGAGGCACATTATGGCAAATACTAATACAGGCGAAATCATGCTGAAAATGACGGACATTCATAAGGCTTATGACGATCTGGAAGTCCTCAAAGGCATTGATATTGAAGTGCGCCGCGGCGAAGTGTTGGCCATTATCGGCCCGTCCGGTTCCGGCAAAAGTACGCTTCTGCGCTGCATCAATAAACTCGAAACCATCGACAAGGGCAGTATTGCCATCAAGGATAAATTCCTGGTGCAGACCAAAGACAGTGAGGCTGTTTATGCTAGCGGCAAGGCAGAACGGGAAATCCTGTCCTCTACGGGCATGGTCTTTCAGCAGTTCAATCTTTTTCCGCATATGACGGTATTGGAAAACTTATTGGAAGCGCCCATGCAGGTGAAGGGCTTAAAACGCAGCGAAGTGGAGCCTTATGCGCGGGAACTTTTGGCTAAGGTCGGGCTGTCGGACCGGGCGGATTACTATCCGTCACAGCTTTCTGGCGGCCAGCAGCAGCGTGTGGCTATCGCCAGAGCCTTGTGCATGAAGCCGGACATTATGCTTTTTGACGAGCCAACCTCGGCCCTTGACCCGGAACTTACGGGCGAGGTTTTAAAGACTATGCGGGAATTGGCGGCTGAGCATATGACCATGGTCGTGGTGACCCATGAAATGGCGTTTGCCCGCGAAGCAGCCAGCCAGGTAATCTTTATGGCGGACGGCAATATCGTGGAGCAGGGTGAGCCGGAGGCATTCTTTGCGGCACCTAAGGAAGAACGGACGAAAGCCTTCCTGCAAAATATGCTTTAACGATAAATATAAACAATGACAAATGAGCAGAAATGTAGTACAATTATAAAATGCGTGAAATGCTATAAAGACTGTATTTTTGTAGGTGATAAATGTGTCAAACCCCATGTTTGATGTAATACAGAGTGATTTGGATGTGCTGAATGAGGGGCTGATCGGGGCAGTTTCCTCACCAGTGGAATTGGTGAACGAGGTCGGTACACACCTTGTTACTGCCGGGGGAAAAAGGATTCGTCCGGCGCTTTGTTTACTGGCAGCTAGAGGTGGTAAGGCGTTTTCCTTGGAAAAAGTCCTGCCTTTGGCGGAGGCTTTGGAGCTTATTCATACCGCTTCATTGGTGCATGATGATGTGATTGATGAGGCAGATACTCGTCGGGGAGAGCCTACGGCTAATGCCAAATGGAACAATCAGATTGCTGTTTTGGGCGGCGATTATATCTTTGCCCGCGCCTTTGCTTTGATTGCAGAGGGTGGCTATGGTGATTATGTGTCAAAGCGCCTGGCAGAACTCGTGGGCAACCTCAGTGTAGGTGAGATTATTCAGGACCACACGGTTTATCAGGCGGTTAAGGATTTGGATAATTACTACGAGCGCATTCAGAAGAAAACGGCAGATTTTTTGGAAATCTGCTGTGAACTGGGCGGTATCGTGGGCGGCCTGCCAGAAGAAGATACGAAAAAGCTGGCTGAGTACGGCCACTGCATTGGTATGGCTTTCCAGATTACCGATGATGTACTCGATATCATGCAGACGTCGGAGCAGATTGGTAAGCCGGCGGGCAATGATATCCGTCAGGGAATTGTGACCCTGCCGGTTATTCATGCGTTAAATGTCAGCCCGGATGCAGAGAAACTGGCAGCTATTGTTACTGACCCGGAAATGAGCAATGAGATGGTTGAGCAGGCTTTGGCTATTGTTCGAGAAACTGATGGTGTGGAAATGGCCAAGGCTAAGGCAGATGAATATCTGGAACGGGCGCGGCAGATGATTCCGGCGGATTTGCCTGCAGAGATTCGGGAGGCCTTTGTACAGGTGGCGGATTTTATCGGTGACCGGGATTTTTAAGCGAATTTTGAGAGGTGATTCACCATGTTTGGAATCGGTGTACCGGAACTTATCTTGATTTTGATTGTGGGGCTGGTTGTCTTTGGCCCTGGGAAATTACCAGAAATTGCGCGTTCTGTAGGTAAGGGCGTACGAGAGTTCAAAAAGGCGACGAATGCCTTCTCACAGGCGATTAATGCGCCGATGGAGACGCCTGTGCAGCAACAGAGTACCCAGCCGGTACAACAACAGCCTGTGCAGACCCAGACGGCACCGCCGAGCCATCAGTCTATGGAGGCCAGTGCACAGCAGGCGGCGACTACGCCGAATATAACGCCGGAGGCTGGGCCAGCACCTGCTCCCAAGCCAGCCTATGAAGCGCCTACGCAGGAGTCTGTGCGGCAGCAACTGGCGGAACAGGCAGCGAAAAAGACAGACGCATAAATTGGTTTACATCTGAGGATAAAGACGCCCGCGGGGTTGGTGATAATTACCGGCCCCGCGGGCTTTTGCGTAAATTGCAGTTTGCTAGTACGTGCTGAAATATTTTTGTTACAGCTCAGTTTGGGCGGAGGTGGTAATACTTTTCGCCGTTGCACGAAATGACCCCACAAGTAAATATGAGCTTTTTAGTCACCTGCGCCGGGCAAGACCGGCGGCGCGTATATTCAGCTCAGTATTTAGTCTCTGCCGTTTGTGGGCCAGTCCTCACTGCGTTCGGACAGTCGTTCCACGGCGAAAAGCATCACCACCTCCGCCCTAAGTGATGTCCGCACAAACCATCATTTTCGCAGGGATAAGCAGCAAGTACATCGATATTCTTGTTACAGGGGAGCGAGTTCGTGGAAATAGGCTAAATCGCAGCTTTGGATAAATAAACTGTTCTCCCAGCAAAGTTATGTATGTACCATGTGGCTATGTTGTGATGATAAGCAACAAGCACATCGATGTTCTAGTGACGAGAGCAACGATTTTGTAGCAATAACTTAATTCGTAACTTGGGGCGAACGGGGGAGTGCTTTTTCTGTTAGGAGCGACTGCCTGAACGCAGTGAAGGCCGACCCCATATAGAACAAGGCTAGGATAATACGCTGAAAGAAGCGCCGTTGGCCTGCCCGGCGCAAGTAGCTGGACAGCTCTATTTTGCGAGGGGGTCGTTTAGCGAGAAACAGAAAAAGTACTCCCCCGTTCACCCCTAACAACGTATGAACCGGATAACTTTATCACGAACTCCCCAACAAACTGCAATCTTTTAGTTTTTTTTTACTTTTTTTCAAAAAGGTGTTGACATATAGGAAAAACTCGTGTAATATAATACAAGTCGCTGACAGACACGGCAACGAAACAGCCTAGCAAGCCTTGATTGGCAGGCCACTGATGAGTTCCAAAATGCTTCAAAAAAACTTCAAAAAAGTTCTTGACAAGCTAATCTGAATGCGATATGATAAATGAGTCGCTTGAAGCGACAGGCACTTCGAAAGAAGCGCCAAGCAAGATTGTTCTTTGAAAACTAAACAATGCAAATAATCATGCAACATGATTAAAGCCAGATGTTTGAGAAGTGAAAACTTCTTATTTAAAACATCGATT
>CACZIV010000068.1 GCA_902781305.1 Pseudoselenomonas ruminantium | reverse complement strand
GATTTCTCATGCTTATCGATACGGCCTGTTCTTTGGCGTTCTACTGCCAGCGCTGCGGCCGAATCCAACTGCAGGATGTACCACTCTTTAGCGGGCAGAAGCAATTCGTTATGGAGTGCGGGAACTGCGGACACGAGATGGGCAAAATTACCTTGCGGCCGCGCAAAGGACTGGAACTGACCACGGAATGCGGTGTGTGCAACGGCAAAAACCGTCAGAGTTTTACCTGGCGGCAGCTGAAGAAACTCAGATTCGCCAGACTTTACTGTCAGCATGATAATTTTGAACTGGGCTACATGGGCAGATGGCAGGATATCGCAGAATTTCTGGACTTCAATACAGCAGAATACGATGCCTTGCACCCTGCCGACGGAGACTGCTACATTGAACATCAACAGACGCTGCTTGAGGCGCTTAATCGCATTCACGATTTAGCCGCCAGTGGAGAACTGGAATGTACCTGTGGCAGTGCTGACATTAAGGCAGCCTTGCAGCGTGATTCCGTGCGGTTGGATTGTTGCTATTGCGGCAATTATTGTGAACTTCCGGCGAAGACCTCTGCAGATTTGCAGGCGTTGAAACCCGGTCAGGGACGTAAATTTAACTGGCGAATGCGGCCTTGGCTTGACGTAAAGGAAAAATAGGATTATCATATAAAAATATTGACATATGAGTGAGGGACTATCGGCGCAGCCGACAGTCCCATTTTCGCGTAATATATGCAGATAAGAAATATTGAGGTGTAAGATGAATTCTTTATTTGCTGCTTTGGGCAGCAATACCGGGGTCAAAAAACTGCAGGCCTGTTTGCAGGCCGCCCCACAGGAAACGCTGGTTTATGGCCTGTCAAATTCCCAAAAGCATGCGATAATGGCAGCGGCCTGGCAGCAGGCACCCCAGCCAATGGTCATTCTAGTTCATAGCAGTGAAGCTGTTTCCGACTGGCGGGAAAATTTGCTCTCCCTGCTGCCGGGGACAGAAGTGCTCGAACTTCCCGAAATGGACATGATGACTGTGCAGGCGCAGGCCCGTAGTATGGAACGCGCTGCCCGCCGCATGGATGTGTTAGTGCGCTTAATGCGCAAGGAGCCGGTCATTGTACTGGCTAAGACAGCAGCTGCTGTACAAAAGGGCATCAGCCGGCAAGATTTTAATCGCCTGAGCATCAGTATCAGCATGGGCGAGGAAATCGCTTTGGAAAAACTTCGGCAGCGGCTGGTACAGCTGGGCTATGAGCATGCAGATGAAGTCGAGCGTATCGGCCAGTTCAGCGCCCGTGGCGGCATTGTGGACATCTATCCCGTCAATGGGGAAAATCCTGTGCGCATTGAATTTTTCGGTGATGAAGTGGATTCCCTGCGGGAATTTGATATCAATACCAAACGTTCGTTGAAAAACATCAACAGTGCCACCATCATGCCGCTGGCACAGACGGACAGCACCGGGCAGGCCGAAGTGTTTCTTTCCTACCTGGAGGGCAAGGGCACGGTAATTTTCGATGAACCGACACGCCTGCGGGAACAGATGCGCACGATGGTGCGGGAAAATCCCGATATCAAGCATAAAGTCTTTTCCTGGGACGCGATACAGACAGCGGCCAGGGAGAATCGTGTGCTCTATTCGGCCATGCTTTTGCAGCAGGTGCATGGAGCAGAAGCTGCGCAGACCATCAGCTTTACTGCGCCCAGCGTAGCGACTTTCCATCGGCAGATGGATTTACTGATGAACGAAATCAGCCGTTGGTTGGCGCAGAAACAGCAGGTACTCATTCTGCTGTCGGAAAAATCCAAGGCCGATTCTCTGCGGGAGCTGTTGGCGCGGCACCGCTATCCGTCATTGGTGGTGGAGGCAGAGGCCGAACTGCGCACGGATTGTGTCAATATTCAGGTGGGCAGTCTTATCAATGGTTTTGAATTAGCAGCGGCCAGCCTCGTGGTGGTAACAGAGCGAGATATCTTCGGTCATGCCAAGCGCCGTGCCATTCGCAAGGAAAGCAAAGGCGAAAAACTTTCCCATTTTCGCGATATCAAGCCCGGCGATTATGTGGTGCATTCTGCCCACGGTATCGGCAAGTACATCGGCGTGGAAACGCTGGATGTGGGCGGGATTCACAAGGATTACCTGCATATCAAATACGGCGGGGACGATAAACTCTATGTGCCCACGGAACAGGTAAACCTCCTGCAGAAATACATTGGCGCCGAAGGTGAGGTGCCCCGCCTGCATCGCATGGGCGGCACCGAATGGGCCAAGGCCAAGGCACGGGCGAAAAAATCCGTAGAGGATATTGCCAAGCAGCTCATTGAGATTTACGCCAAGCGTAAACAGGCCAAAGGCTTTGCCTATTCACCGGACGACAGCACCCAGCACGATTTTGAGGACGCGTTCCCCTATCAGGAAACGGATGACCAGTTGAAGGCCATTTCCGAAATCAAAGAGGATATGGAAAAGGAAAAGCCCATGGACCGTCTGCTCTGCGGCGATGTGGGCTTTGGCAAGACCGAGGTGGCTATCCGCGCCGCTTACAAGGCCGCCATGGACGGCAAGCAGGTGGCGGTGCTCGTGCCGACGACGGTTCTTGCCCAACAGCATTTTCAGACCTTTAACGCCCGCTTTATGGACTTTGTGCCGAAGGTGGATGTTATCTGCCGTTTCCGCACTGCCAAGGAGCAGAAACAAACGATTGAAAAGGTCAAGATGGGACAGGTGGACATCCTTATCGGTACCCATGCCATCCTCAATCAGAACAAGGTGCAGTTCAAGAACCTGGGCCTGCTGATTGTGGACGAGGAACAGCGTTTCGGTGTCAAGCAGAAGGACAAAATTCGCAAGCTGGCAGCGGGCATTGATGTGCTGACCTTATCGGCTACGCCCATTCCCCGTACTTTGCATATGTCCTTGGTCGGGGCGAGAGATATGAGCATTATCGAAACGCCGCCGGCTGACCGTTTCCCCGTCCAGACCTATGTGGTCGAGGATAATGACGCGGTGATTGCCGGCGCCATCAAGCGTGAAATCAAGCGTGGCGGTCAGGTATACTTTGTCTATAACCGTGTGGATACCATTGACCGGATGAGGGAGAAACTCGAAGCTCTGGTGCCGGATGCCCGTATTCAGACCGCTCATGGCCAGATGCCCGAAGACCTATTGGAGCGGGTGATGATGGATTTCTATGAAGGCGAATACGATATCCTACTGGCGACCAGTATTGTAGAAAATGGCTTAGATGTCGCCAATGCCAACACCATCATCGTTTACAATGCTGACCATTTCGGTCTTTCACAGCTCTATCAGATGCGGGGGCGCGTGGGCCGTTCTCACCATATGGCCTTTGCCTATTTCGTCTATCAGGCCGATAAAATCCTCACGGAAACGGCGGAGAAGCGCCTGCAGGCCATGAAGGAATTTGCCGAACTCGGCGCGGGTTTTAAGATTGCCATGCGGGATTTGGAAATCCGTGGCGCGGGCAACCTTTTAGGCTCTCAGCAGCATGGGCATATTGCCAGTGTCGGTTTTGAAATGTACTGCAAGCTCCTTGAAGAAGCTGTGGATAAACTGCAGCATGGGGAAAAAGAAGTGGCGGAAGTGCAGCCTGACCCCATTATCGACTTGCAGGTAGAAGCTTATATCGACGGCGATTATGTCAGCGACGCCATGCACAAGATTGAGATTTACCAGCGCATTGCGGGCATTCGCACCAATGAGGAAATACAAAATCTTCTTGATGAACTCATTGACCGCTTTGGCGAACCTACGCCGGCGGTGATGAATCTTTTGGAAGTGGCCAAAATTAAAAATTACGCGCGGGAACTCAAAATCCGTACCATTAGCGAACTGCCCAAGGCGCTGGATTTGTATATTCTGCCGGGGCATCGTCTGCCGGCTAAAGGGCTTTTGGCCGTGGATAAGGTACTAGGGCGCAGTATGCGCTCCCTGCCGGGGAAAAACGGCTATCGGTTCGTCATCCACGAGAGCCAGAAAAAGCAGATAACGAATTTTGTTCTGCGATTGCTGCTGCTCGCCAGCGGCAATGCGGAAGCAGCTCAGCAGCAGGCTGAACCAACAAGTAAAAAAATTACAGCAAGGAAATGAGATAAATGGCAAAGATAACAGTATTAGGCTTAGGCCCCGGCCATGCGGGGCTCATAACCCGGGAATGCTGGGCGATGATGGAGAGCGCGCAGCACCTTATTCTGCGCACGAAAATACATCCGACCGTTGCGGCTTTGGATGAGGCAGGTATAAAGTACACGACCTATGATGGCTATTATGAGGAAGCTGCAGACTTTGAAACCCTTTACCGCAGTATAGCAGAAGACCTGCTGAAAAAAGCGGCAGCTTTAGGCGAGCTGGTCTATGTGGTGCCGGGAAGCCCGCTGGTGGCCGAACGGACGGTGGTTTTGCTGCGTGACTTGTCCCGAGGGACAGAGGTGGAAGTGGATATTCGTCCCGGCATGAGCTTTGTCGAGGTTATGTACACGCGTTTGGGCATTGACCCGGTGGAAGGTCTGACCATACTCGATGCGCTCGACATTGAAACCTTAAACGAGACACCGGCGCAATCGCTGATTATCACGCAGGTCTACAGCCAGCCCATCGCCTCCGATGCCAAGCTGATGCTCATGGATTTATATCCGGATGAATACG
This sequence comes from Pseudoselenomonas ruminantium, assembly GCA_902781305.1. Taxonomy (GTDB): domain Bacteria; phylum Bacillota; class Negativicutes; order Selenomonadales; family Selenomonadaceae; genus Selenomonas_A; species Selenomonas_A ruminantium_K. The sequence continues at coordinate 12,254 of CACZIV010000068.1, read as the reverse complement.
AGATAACCTATATTCACAATTTGGCAATGGCGGACGAAAGCATTCGTCAGATTCCACTCTATGAACTTGACCGTCAGCCGGATTTAGACCACCTGACCAGCCTCTATATCCGTCCTTTGGCGGCAAAAAAGGGCTGAAACAGGCTAAATTTGCGGGTTTGTAAGGCTTTTTTGCGGAAAACCCTTGATTTTTCCGGGCGTTTCTGTTAAATTCTCTTATAGCGGAGCAAACCGCAGGGCTGGCGGCTCGCCGTCAGTAGTAATAATCTTCTTTAAGGAGGCTACGCTCATGAATAAAACTGAATTAGTAGCTAATATTGAGGGCGACCGTGTGCAGCTCATCGGCTTCGGTACTTTCGAAGTGAAAGAACGCGCTGCTCGCAAAGGCCGTAACCCCCAGACGGGCAAAGAAATTGAAATTCCGGCAGCTAAAAACCCGGTTTTCAAAGCTGGCAAGGCATTGAAGGATGCAGTCAACGGCTGATTAAACAAATAAGAAAAACCGTGCCCTTCGGGGCACGGTTTTTGTGCTAATAGGAGAAGATTATGCAGGAAAAACGAATTTTAATTTCCGGGGGAACCTCGGGAATAGGACTTACGGCGGCAAAACTATTTTTATCGGCGGGGGCCAAGGTGGCTTTGCTGGGCAGGTCGGCGCAGCGGGGCGAAGCGGCACTGCAGGAACTCGGCGAAAATGAGCAGGCGATATTCGTTCAAGGGGATGTCAGCCGGCGGGCGGATTGCCAACGAGTCGTACAGCAGGTGGAAACGCTTTGGGGCGGCCTGGATGTGCTCGTCAATTCCGCAGGCATCTATGTGGAAGGTGCCATTGAAGACATGACGGAAGAACAGATTGCCTCAGTTCTGGATATCAACGTGAAGGGCACTTATTATCTGAGTCAGGCAGCTGTGCCGCTCTTAAAGAAAGCAAAAGGCAATATCGTGAATGTGGCCTCCGATGCCGGTGTTCATGGCAATTACTACTGCAGTCTCTATTGCGCCAGCAAGGGCGCTGTCGTACTGTTTACAAAAGCTTTAGCGTTGGAACTGGCCGGCTTTGGCGTGCGGGTCAATGCGATTGCGCCCGGCGATATTATGACGCCGTTGACGGAAACGCAGCTGGCAGCAGCGCCGAACCGGGAGGAGGCCCTGCGGGAAATGGCTTCGGTTTACCCGTTAGGTCGTATTGGTACACCACAGGAGGCGGCGGCGGCCATTAAGTTTTTGGCCTCTGTTGAGGCCGGCTTTATTACGGGGACGATTTTAAGTGTAGATGGTGGTCTGACTGCCTGATTTGTGATACAATAGGCAGGTGTGAAAAATACGGATGAGAAGGAGCGATACAGATGGCAGCCAAGAAAATTTTAATATTGACCGCTTCCATCGGCTCCGGTCATATCAAAGCCGCAGAAGCGGTGGCGGAGGAACTAATGCGGCAGCAGCCGGACGCGGAAATCACCACCATCGATTTTATGGCTCGTTCGACTTCCTTTTGGCATTGGCTGACGAAGAAAATCTATCTGGAAATGCTCAATTTCGTTCCCAATCTTTACGATGTGTTTTATCAGCTTTCCAGTAGTGAAACCGGTGGCAGCTGCGGCAAGAATATGTTTGCCCTGTTTATGCTGCCGGTGTTTAACCGCCTGCAGGCAAAATATCAACCGGACTGCGTTATCTGTACGCATCCCTTTCCGGCGGGGACGGTTTCTCTTTGGAAGGAGCGTCATCACAGCAAGCTGCCGCTGTCTGTGGTGATGACGGATTATTCCCTGCATCCCATGTGGCTGTGCAAAGGCGTGGACAGCTATTTTATGGCTACTGAGGATATGCGGCAGGGGATGATTGCGCAGGGATTTGCGGCGGAGACACTTCATGCTGAAGGCATTCCCATCAGTGCGGATGTACAGGGCCTGCCGATAAAAGATGAGCTGCGCAAAACGCTGGGCATTGCCCTGGAAAAGCGTGTGATTCTGCTAATGGGCGGTGGCTTAGGACTCGGCGGCATTGAACGCACCTTACAGGAACTGGAAAAAATCAAACAGTCTTTGGTACTGCTGGTGGTTGCCGGACGCAATGAACAGTTGCAGCAGCAGGCAGAAGATTTTGCTCTGGGTTCACATCATATTATTCGCACCTGGGGCTATACTAATGAGGTGAAACGGCTGATGGGGGCGGCAGACCTCTTGATTACGAAGCCTGGTGCCTTGACCATCAGTGAGGCCTTTGCACTCGGAACGCCGATGCTTTTGCATGACCCTATACCGGGACCGGAAACGGAAAATGCCGTCTATGCGACTCGTCACGGTGCCGCTGTATGGCTTCATCCCGGGGAGAAACTGGCCGCAGCTGTGGAAGAAATCTTCCGGGGAGATAGCCTTTCCACGATGCAGGAACAGGCATTGAAGCGGGCAAGACCACTAGCCAGTAAAAAAATCGTGAAAATAATTTTGTCGGCAGCAGGTTTTTAGCCCTATTACAGGGAATAATATAATTGCAGGTTTCGCATTAGCAATTTTTGAGAAGATTGGTGATAGCATGGCGGTATTTCAACTGCAAAAAAATGGAACCAATTATATATGCCCAAAATGTGGCCGTCTCTTGCGTTTTGTCGATGGCACGGCAGTACAGATTGTTAAAGGCCGTGCAGATATGGCCTCGATTTTGCCCAAGTATGAATGTCATTCATGTGGCATTTATTTCCAGGAACTGTTGGGGTCCGGGTTTTATGATGAACATGACCTGCCGAAAACAGAAGGTGGCGCAAAAAATAAGGAAAATTGGGTAGCTACGGGAAATCTAAAACCCATGGAGCTTAAACGCGATGCCAATAATCAATGTCTTTGCCCCCGCTGCGGGGAGATGATGGACTACGTAGAAGGCAGGGCGGTGACGCTCGTCAATGGGCGGCCGGATATGGAAAACGTTAAAGACCATTTCCATTGTTCCAACTGCGATTCTTATTTTCGCCGGATTGCAACCACAAATTATTTTCAATGGTCAGAAAAATAGATTTGACTTGCCATGAAAAAAAATTGCGGTTATTATAGAGTAGATTGAATTTTTAAGGAGGAGGGATGATGATGAAACCAAGAAAACAGCGTGGCATAAACTGGTTTGCGCTGATTATGCTGGCCATTATTGTCTACTTTTCCTCGATTCTGATTTCTCAGCAGGTATATTTAAGCCAAGCCGCAGATGATTATGCATCGGCAAAGTCCAGATTAGAGGCTGCCGAGAAGGAAAATGCTGCTCTAAAAGAAGAAGCCCGGCAGTTAAATGAGCTGAGCTACATCGAAAAAGTTGCCCGGGAGGAACTGGGTATGACCAGAGCGGGGGAACTTCCCTACAGTGTAGGTCATAAGTAAAGCGTTGTATGCCTTGACACTCGTGAGTTGTCAAGGGTATAATAAATCCTGTATTTTTAATACTCTAAGGAGGAAGAATTAATTTGTCCATTGAAGTTGGCAGCGTGCTGGATGGTGTCGTATCGGGCATCACAAATTTTGGAGCATTTATTGAATTGCCAGAGGGGAAAACCGGACTTGTACATATTTCAGAAGTTGCAGATGAGTATGTAAAGGACGTCCATGACTTTCTGGCAGAAAAAGACAAGGTTAAAGTAAAGGTAGTAGCCATTGATGAAAAGGGTAAGATTGGCCTTTCCATCAAGCAGCTGCAGGAGAAAAAGGCAGAAGAGACAGCCGAAGCCCCAGCTCGTGAGCGTTCTTCCTTCCGTGCCCCCAGAAATAATTTTGGTGGTCGTGACTTTAGAAAACCGAATCGTTACAGTGCTACTTCGGCGTCTTTTGAGGATAAGCTTTCCAAATTCCTCAAGGACAGCGATGAGCGTCTGACGGACTTGCGCCGCAAGACTGATTCCAAGCGCGGCGGGCGTGGTTCCCGTCGTGATTGATGGTCTGGCATAAACTGGAAGCACTCTGCAAAGGGTGCTTTTGTACTTTATGGTTGGGACGTTCGTTATGCGGGAAAAAGTAGAGCAGTTTTGTAACCGGTATAAGCTGTTGCCGGATGGCAGCAGAATTTTGGTGGCTTGTTCCGGTGGCGCAGATTCTATGGCCTTGTTGGACATCCTTAGAAAACTGGCTTCCAGTCACCAGTGGCAGATTTTTGCGGCACATTATGAACATGGTATCCGGGGAGCTGATTCTTTGGCTGATGCAGCCTTCGTGGCAGATTTCTGCCGTATGCATCAGATTCCCTGTTTTGTCGAACATGGACAGGTGCCGCAGGCTGCCAGGGAAAGCGGCCAGACTTTGGAACAGGCTGCCCGCACGCTGCGCTATGCTTTTTTGCAGCGCATTTGTGAGCAGCAGAAATTCGACTATATGGCAACCGCCCATCATGCCGATGACCAGGCCGAGACTGTGCTGATGCGCATCTTGCGGGGAACCGGCATAAAAGGCCTCGGCGCTATGCGTCCGCAAAGTGGTTCTATTGTGCGCCCTTTGCTGGATTTGAGCAAGACCGAGATTCTTGCCTATTGTCAGGCGGAAGGTTTGGCGTTTCGGGAGGATGCTACCAATTGGGTGGCGGACTGTACGCGTAACCGTTTGCGTTTGGAACTGCTGCCCAAAATCCGGCGGGAATACAACCCTGAAATAAGCCGTGTGCTATGCCAGCTGGCTGAGGTGGCGGCAGAGGAGGAAGATTTCCTTCAGACGGAAATTGACCGTTATTGGTCTGATGAACGCTATGTACGGCAGCAGGATGGTGCATTATGGCAGCAGCCGGTAAACGCGTTGCATCCTGCTCTGCAGCGGGGGTTGATTCGCAAGCTATGGGAGCAGGCAACGGGTTCAGCTCTTGACCTCAGTTATCAGCAGACGGAGTTACTCCGTGCGCTGCTCAGGCGGGGGACAACGGGCAGCCGGCAGGAACTTTCCCATCGTTATACTGCATATTTGGCCTATGGATATCTGATGGTTGCTCAGGTGAAGCCGAAGGGCTATCGGGAAGAACTGGATAACCTGCCGGAAACCGTGCTGACCATTCCTGGCACAGTCCGTTGGGGAAAGTATCAGCTGGTTGCAGAATGGCGGGCGTGGGATGGTGGCAAAACGCTGCCGCATGAACTCTACCTGCAGCCGCAGAATTTTTCGGCGGAGTTGGTTTTGCGTACCCGCAGGCCGGGGGATTATATCCAGCTTCCTGCAGGCCGTAAGACACTGAAAAAATTAATGATTGATGATAAGATTCCGCAGGCACAGCGGGCGGAGATGCCTTTGCTGGCAGCAGGCAATGAAATCATCTGGATGATTGGCCGCAGGCGCAGTGCAAGATGTTTGCAGGGCGTTTGCGATAATCATAAAGTTTTGTATCTCAGTTTAGAGGAGAGAGGAAATTAAACATGTTACATGAAGATATCGAAAAGGTAGTTTTTTCGGAAGAACAGATTCAGCAGCGCATCAAAGAGATGGCGAAAGAAATTACGGAAGACTATAAGGACGTAAAGGAAGATATCTATTGCGTGGCTATTTTGAAAGGCGCTGTGATGTTCTATACGGATTTGCTGCGTCATTTGGAACTGCCGGTTCGCTTTGATTTCATGATTGCCTCCAGTTATGGCAATGGCACGTCCACTACAGGGTCGGTAAAGATTCTTAAAGATTTAGATTACGATATTGAAGGAAAACACCTCATCGTTATCGAAGATATAATCGATTCGGGCACGACGATGAATTATCTGAATAAGTACTTCAAGGAACGCAAGCCGAAGTCCGTAAAACTTTGCTCCCTGCTTTCCAAGCCATCCCGTCGTATGGTGGAAATCCCCATCGACTACTGTGGCTTTGAAGTGCCGGATGAATTCCTGGTCGGTTATGGCCTTGACTATGCGGAAGTTTACCGCAATCTGCCGTATATCGGCGTGTTGAAGCCCGAGATTTACACAGAACAATAAAAATCCTGAGAGGCATTGACTTCTCGGAAGGAGGGCAATGGATTGAATAAGTTTCTACGCAATGTAGGGTTCTATTTGTTGATTATTCTGGTCGCGATTTCCATCATTGACTACTTTTCGACAAGGAACACAACGAAGCAGGAAGTGGGATACACGAATTTCCTGCAACAGGTGGATGAAGGCAAGGTAACAAAGGTTGTCCTCATTCAGAATACCATTCGTGGTACGCTGTCTGATGGTACGGAGTTTACGACGATTACTCCGGATGCGCCCAACAGCGACCCCAAGCTCTTTGAAAAACTCGCCGCAAAGGGTGTAGAGATCAATGCGGAAAATCCGCCGGAACCACCCTGGTGGTCCACGATGTTCTCGTCCCTATTGCCGATACTCCTGCTCGTCGGTGTATGGTTCTTCATCATGCAGCAGACGCAGGGCGGTGGCGGCCGGGTGATGTCCTTTGGCAAGAGCCGTGCCCGCATGAGCGGTTCGGATAAGATTAAGGTCAACTTCAAGGATGTTGCCGGGGCTGATGAAGCCAAGCAGGAACTTGAGGAAGTGGTTGAGTTCCTGAAGCATCCCAAGAAGTACAACGATTTGGGTGCCCGCATTCCGAAGGGGGTACTGCTCTTTGGTCCTCCGGGTACTGGTAAGACCCTCTTGGCGCGTGCCGTTGCTGGTGAAGCAGGCGTGCCGTTCTTCTCCATTTCCGGTTCGGATTTCGTGGAGATGTTCGTCGGTGTCGGTGCTTCCCGTGTGCGTGACCTCTTTGACCAGGCCAAGAAGAATGCGCCCTGTATCGTATTCATCGATGAAATCGATGCTGTAGGCCGTCAGCGTGGTGCTGGTGTCGGCGGCGGTCACGATGAACGTGAGCAGACGCTTAACCAGTTGCTCGTCGAAATGGATGGTTTTGCTGCTAACGAAGGCATTATCATCATTGCAGCGACCAACCGTCCGGACATCCTCGACCCCGCGCTTCTGCGTCCGGGCCGCTTCGACCGTCAGATTGTGGTGGATAAGCCCGATGTGCGCGGGAGACTAGCAATCCTCAAGGTACATACTTCCGGCAAGCCGGTGGATGAAGGCGCAGACCTCGACATCCTGGCACGCCGTACTCCGGGCTTTACCGGTGCTGACCTCAGCAACCTCGTGAATGAAGCAGCTCTCTTGGCTGCCCGCCGGGATAAGAAGAAGATTTACATGCAGGAACTTGAGGAAGCCATTGAGCGCGTTATGGCCGGCCCTGAGCGCAAGTCCCACATCATGAATGATGAGGAAAAACGCCTGACGGCTTATCACGAAGGTGGTCATACCCTCGTGGGGATGATGCTCAAACATGCAGACCCTGTGCATAAGGTTACGATTATTCCGCGTGGCCGCGCCGGTGGTTACACGCTGATGCTGCCGAAGGAAGACCGCAACTACGCCACCAAGTCTGAACTGCTCGATAAACTCAAGGTTGCTATGGGCGGCCGGGTAGCGGAAGAAATCGTGCTCAAGGAAATCAGCACGGGCGCTTCGCAGGATATCCAGCAGGCAACGCGTATGGTGCGCGGCATGGTCATGCAGTACGGCATGAGTGATGTGCTCGGTCCGGTAGCGTATGGTGAAAGCCAGAACCATCAGGTGTTCCTGGGCCGCGACTTCCATCAGGAACGCAACTACTCCGAAGAAGTAGCCAGCGAAATTGATAAGGAAGTTCGCAAGTACCTCGAAGACGCCTATGAGGCCTGCCGTAAGATTATTACGGAGAACCGCGACAAGCTGGAGCTTATCGCTCAGGCCCTTATGGAACGCGAAACCCTCACCGCCAAGCAGCTTGAAGAACTGCTCGAAACGGGGAAGATTTCCGAGGAAGAGACTAAGGAACCGCCGAAGGATGATAACAATGGTCCCAAAGATGGTGACCCTGCTTTGATTCCGCCGACGACTTTGGTACAGCAGGCACAGAACGAAGCCCTTGATGCTGAAGCAGAAAAGGAAAAAGAGCCTGTTCCCGTTGGGGAAATCAAGGAACCAAAATTCAATGTGACGCATTACGACAAGTAAATATGCATGAAAAAACCTGCAGGTTGGAAAAAGCCTGCAGGTTTTTTATCGTGTGTTTAATTTTTCTTTTTGGCCAGCCAGCGGGAGGCCTGTTCCTGTTTGCGGACCAGTACCCTGTCCTTGTAGATATCTTCAATCACCAATTTGCAGATGACGATGAAGGGAACCGCCAAAAACATACCGGCACCGCCCAAAAGTTCGCCGCCCAGCACAATGCCGAGAATGATGGCAATGGGGTGCAGATTTAGGGACTTGCCAATCAGGGTCGGATAGACGAAGTTGTGATTCACCTGCGTCAGGAGCAGATAGAAACCTGCTGTCTGCAGGGCAACGACCGGATCAACTGTCGCAGTCAGCAGCGTACCGAAGGCCGAGGCCACCGTCGGACCGAGCACCGGGATGAATTCACAGATGCCGGATACTACAGCGAATACCGAGGCATAAGGCAGATGGCGGATAGTGAAGTACAAGAAGACAATCACCGCCGTGATACAGCAGATGACCAGCTGGCTGCAGATATATATCCGCAAGGCACTTAAAATCCGGTCAAAGAGCTGCATGACCCGCCGGTAATCCCGCGTGGGAAAAAGGCCGGCCAGATAGCTTTTTATCTGTTCGCCGTCTTTTAGCAAATAAAAGGTCACGAAGAAGATAATCACGAGGTCAATGACCTTGCTGAACAAGGATAAAAGCAGAGTCAACGAAGACTTTAGTGCCGTCATGCTGGCATTTTTCATCTCTGCCCAAATATCATCCAGCTCGCTTTGCAGGAAATCCGATTCCTGCAGCCAGGCAATGCTTTGCACTTTTTCGGTAATCTGCGGGAAATCGGTGACAAAGCGGCTGAAGGTCGGAATGAAGCTTTTGGATACCAACATCAAAAGCAGCAGGGCAAGGCTGATAAAGCACAACAGGATCAGCCCGGCCGCTAATGCCCGGGGCATTTTTTCCGCCAGCCGGTTGGTCAGGGGCAGCAGTAAAAGCTGCAGTAGCAGCGAGATAAAGATGATAAACGCCAGTTGAGGCATATACCAAAAGGTTGACAGGAGCACAATAAAGTATAGTGCCAAAAAGATAGAGGTACGATATTTTTTGATGGACATAAGGACTCCTGCTTATTTGATTTTATTCAGGCGGTCAGCCAGCGTGCTGGCACTTTCATCGCCGGAACTGCAGGTGATAATGGGCTGCTGGCCAAGCATGACGGTGTTGCCGTTGGTATAGGCGTTTTGGTTATTGTGTCCATTGTGGTAAGCTGCTGCCAGATTGCCCATGACGAAATATGCTCGTTCCTTAGCGCTCATGCCACCGGCAGCGGCCGGGGTGCAGAACACTTTGGTATTGACCTTGACCACGCCGTCGTTGTTGGTAACATGACCGTTGCTGTACTGATTGAGCTTCTTGGCATAGGCATCCCGACGGTCATCGTTGGCCGGATGGTCAGAGAGGAACTGTTCGAAAGAAGAAGGTTGGCTCTTGGACAAATCCATGACGCGCTGCCAGACCGCTGCACAGGCGCCGGGATTGTAGCCGGCACGGCTGACGTAGTCAAAGGCTAAAGCATCGGCTTCCCGCTCCATCGGTTTGGTAATATGGCGGTTGTTTATCACGGTAGCCATGATTACACCAACCTGAGAGCCCGTGGCTGCGCCTAAAATCTGCATGTTCAGGGATTGACGGGCACCTTTGGCCGGATGGTCTTTTTGCCCATGACCCATTTCGTGCGCCAGGACTACAGCAATTTCGTCTTCGTTTTTCAAGACTTTGTACAAGCCGGTATTGACACTTAGATTATGGCCAAGCGTGCAGAAGGCATTGAAGCTTTGTTCGTTGTTGATGAAGTAATTATAAGGTTTTTGGTAAATAGAGGAATCTGTAGCACCAATGCCCCGGGTCAGATTCGTCATGATGCGGGTCAACTGCTCGTTGAGGTAGGCATCACCGTTGACGCCGTATTGTTGCTTCATTTGGGCAAATAATTCCTGGCGTCCCGGCTCCGTATTGTTGTATTTGTTGATGGTGTTGCTCAACTGACTATGGGCAGCGGCCCCGGAGATAACGGCGCCGATAATGCTGGCTGTACTGGCCTCGGCAGCAGGGGGGGCACTGGGGGCATAACTGATCGGCAGGGAAAGACAGAGTGCAGTAAGTCCTGTGAGTATTTTTTTCTGTAAGTTTTTCTTATTCATCATCCACGACCTCCTAAAACACATTTCTCATCTATATTCATTATAGCGAAAAAAGATAAGATTGTGTTAATTTTCCTTAATTTTTAATGGGAATTTAACGATAATATAAGTGGAGCGTTGGCATGGTCAAGGAAAGACGTCTGCCATAACGCTACTTTTGGCTGGAAGGCAGGGAAGCATGATGCAGGAAAAAACTTGGCGCACTTGCCGGTTGATGATGAATGGGCTGGCGCATAAGGTGCAGTATAATCAAGCCACGATTGACAATTTATTTTTACCGTTTCTACGGCGCATGAGTAAGAGTCAGCAGAAACTAGGGCGGCGTATGGTGGTGTTTTTAGCCGCACCTCCGGGCGTGGGGAAGTCCACGTTGGCCTTGTTTTTGGAAAGGCTGTCGAATACGGATGAGACGCTTGTGCCGGTACAGGCGTTAGGGATAGAGGGGTTCCGTTATCCACAGGCTTACCTCAATACGCATAGCGTTGAACAGGCGGGACAGGTGGTACAGGTGGTACTGCTCAGTACCCTCAAGGGCAGCCCGGAGACTTTTGCGGTGGATAAGCTGATTGGCAAGCTTACCGATATGCGCAAAGGCGATATACGCTGGCCCATATATGACCGGAATATACACGATATCGTAGAAGAAATTGTGACGGTACGCCGCCCCATTGTCGTTATTGAGGGCAACTGGCTGCTTTTAGGGGAGGCACATTGGCAGAATGTCCGTTCCTTGGCCGATTACAGTCTCTTTATTGCTGCTGACCCCATAGACCTCAAAGAACGCTTGATTCGCCAGAAAATGACTGCTGGCAGTACATATGAAGCCGCTGTGAAATTTTATCAGCAAAAAGACCGTCTGCATGTAGAACGCTGCTTGAAAAAATCCTGGCCAGCCGATGAAACCTGGCAGATGCTGTCCGATGGGGATTATCAGCTAAAGGGAAGAATCGTACCGACAAGAATGGTGGACAGGAATGCGCTGTGGAGAAGACCCGACGTACAGATTGATAACACGTTGCTGGGCGGCCTGAACAACCGCAATGCCGGGCAGGGCATACAACCGCCGCTTTATGATGAAGGCTATGCCCACGGCATGGAAGAAGCCCGCAAGGTTATCCTAAAGAAACTTTACGAAAGCGGCACCATGAGCAGCAAAGCCATTCTGGACACCTTCCAGGTCACCGCAGAGGAACTCAGGGACATCATCAAGTGACAGCGTAAAAGAAGTGTAATGTTAGCCAAACTAGCGCCTGTGAGCAAAGGCAAGATTTGCTTATAAGAAACATAAAACAATAGAGATAAAAGAAAGCCCGGTGGCCGGGGATGCCTTTCCGTAACGTTTGACAAGCCTGTCTAAGTGAAGGAAAGGTATCCCCGGCCACCGGGCGTCTTAGCACCACGATGTAAACCATGTATGCAGTGGTTATTTTACTTTACTGGAGAACAAGTACACCAAAACAGTCAGCACAATGCCCCCAATACCCCATTCTACACCTTTTTCCACAAAGGCATAGACCGTAGCGGCAAGGCAGAACAGAACAGCCCAGAAGGTCTGCTTGGCGTTTTCCTTGCGGAAAGCGAAGGTGTTGTAGTCCACTCCCGTGAGCTTCTGGAAGCATTCAGGGCAGATAATCCGCTTCCCGCCGTCCTCCGTTTTATTGACAAGTGCCTCATTTTCCGGCAAATCGCGCTGGCACTCCGAGCATTTCAACATATCATTACCCCCAAAAAATAGCCAAAATAAATACCTCATCCATTTTACTTCATTTGCGTGGTTTTGGCTAGGATTTCTTGACACTCATGGGGAAAAACATTAAAATAGTAGGGTATAGTTGTAGAACTATCCATAAAAACAAATAATGCATGAACGCAAATAAGAAACAAGGGGGTGAGTATTATCGTTATCGAAATAGTAGTAGCGGTAATAATCGCAGCAGTCATCGGTGCCGGGGCAGGTTATACGGCGCGTAAGCGAACCGCCGAAGCCCAGATTGGCTCCGCTGAAGAAGAAGCAAAACGCATTGTAGCGGACGCGGAAGAAAAAGGCGAGACGAAGAAGAAGGAAGCCCTGCTCGAAGCGAAGGAAGAAATCCATCG
>CACZIV010000067.1 GCA_902781305.1 Pseudoselenomonas ruminantium | reverse complement strand
CGGCGTACCCGTTATCCTCGGCAAGAACGGCATGGAAAAAATCGTTGAGTACAAGCTGGAAGGCGACGAAAAAGCTAAGTTTGATGAAAGCGTAGCTGCTGCTCGCAACACCAACTCCAAACTCGGTGATGCACTGAAATAAGCAACTGAAATAAACGATAAGACCCAGGGACTCAGAAAAGTCCGTGGGTCTTATTTTATTTTCATAAACTATTAAGTTCCTATTCAAACATGACGATATACACTATAGGAAGGGCGGCCTATGGCAGGGGAGGTGTTTGTCATGTTGAACCGTATTGAGCGCGTCGCCCGGGTTAAAGGTATAGATTCCAGTGTGAATCGTTCCTTCGAGCGAAAAGAAGGCTATCAGGATGGCAAGCGGGATAAGCAGTCGTTTGCGCATACACTGAACAAGGAAATGGAAAAGGAGGTTCGTCCGTCCAATGAGGCGGGACTGGGAATGCCGAATGCTTATCGGCTGGAGTTGTCTACGCGGCCAACGCAATCCCTCTTTTATCGGGAATTGGTTGACCTGAGTGGCGTGGAAGGGAAGATTGATGTTAGCGGTTAATGGGAGATAAAACAATATGATACTTACGCAAAACACAGTGGTTGGATTGTCGTAGCCATGCTCGCGGGATTGGGGCTGGCTGCGGCATTTTTTGTTGACGCAAAAGCCTTGGTTAAGGTAAGATTACGCTAGAAACATGTAAGAAGGGATGAGCAAATTTATTTATGGCTGATGAACAATGCGTTAAAGATGATGTTTATTATATGCGGGAGGCGCTAAAGGAAGCGCAGATTGCCTATGATTTGGAAGAGGTTCCTATTGGCGCGGTGTTGGTGGACAACGCTACGGGAGAGATTGTCACCCGCGGGCACAATATGCGGGAAATCTGGCATGATGCCACGGCCCATGCAGAACTTATCGCCATCCAACAGGCCTGTAAGGATTTAGGGCGCTGGCGCTTGTCGGGCCTGACGCTTTACGTTACCATTGAACCCTGTCCCATGTGTGCCGGGGCTATCGTGATGAGCCGTGTGGACCGGGTCGTCTATGGGAGCACCGACAATCGCGCAGGTGCCTGTGAGTCAGTCTTTAATATTCCCGGTAACGAGCATTTGAATCATCGTCCGGAAATTACCGCTGGTGTCCTGCAGGAGGAATGCTCCGGCATCATGAAGCGGTTCTTCAAGGAACGGCGGGAGAAGAAGCGGCAATTAAAGCAGTCCTGATGCATAATTTTATACACGAAAAAACGCAGGTTGATTCAGAACCTGCGTTTTCCGTATATAATCCTTTAACTGCAAAGCTTCCCCATTTTGTTTCTAAAAGGCATGTGTGTCATCACTTCCCCAAGTGACAAATAACATTATACGATTGAATGTTATTTGTCACAATACCACTAAAGTATAAAGTATAAAACAATCTACTCCTTTAGTAGTAGCTAAAATTCGCTAAGCGTGTTATGATAATGGTGAAAATAAGCAGATGAGCAGGGGGGCGAGTTTTATGCGTATAATCATTACGGATTCGTATGAAAAGATGGGAGTGGAAGCAGCCAACATTGTAGCCGGACAGGTTTATTTGAAACCGAATAGCGTTTTGGGACTGGCTACCGGCAGTACGCCCGTTTCCATGTACGAGCGGTTAGCGGCTGTGCATAAGAGTGTCGGCCTGGATTTTTCGGAAGTGACGACCTTTAATCTCGATGAATACATCGGCATGAGCCCGGATAATCCGCAGAGCTACCACTATTTTATGCAGGAAAATTTCTTCCGTCATATCAATATCCGTCCGGAGAATGTGTTCCTGCCCAATGGTATGGCCGAGGACATGGCAGCAGAAGGACAGCGCTATGAAAAGCTGATTGAAGCCAAAGGTGGCATTGACCTGCAGGTGCTGGGCATTGGGCAGAATGCCCATATCGGCTTTAATGAGCCGGATGTAAAGTTTGCGGCAACCACGCATAAGGTGCAGTTGGATGAAGAAACCATTCAGGCCAATTCTCGCTTTTTCAAGAGTGCGGCGGAGGTGCCAAGATATGCTATCAGCATGGGCATCAAGACGATTATGATGGCCGAGCATGTCATCCTGCTGGCCAATGGCCGCAACAAGGCCGAAGCGGTGCGCAAGGCTGTGTGTGGGGATGTGACACCGGAGGCGCCGGCATCCATCCTGCAGTTGCACCGTGATGTAGCGGTTATCGTGGATAAGGAAGCAGCAGCACTTTTGCCGCCTGCCATTCCGGGAATAAATATAACCCACAAATAAGGATGCCCTTCGGTACTTATGGCAAGGCATAACCAAGAAAAGCCCGGTATGACTTTTTTTGTAGCGTTTGACAAGCCTGTCTAAGCGAAGAAAAAAGTTATGCCGGGCTTTTCTTTATGGTATGGACAATAAACACGAATCAGTGGTGGTCATTAAATATCCCAATGCAGCATATCCGGATTCGGGGTAGCCTTATCGACTTCGGTCAGAATCCAGGACGCATTATCGTGGTCAGCGGCAAAGGCTTTTTCGAGGCCTGCCTGATAGTTTTCGGGAATCTCCATAGCGTGAATCGCCATGTGCATATAATCTTTGGCCACGAGCGTTACACCGCGGGCGGCGGCCAGCTGGGCTTTGAAGCGGTAGCCATAGTAAAGGTAGCTGTTGTGCTCGATGGGGATGTCCTTGTAGGCTTCGATGCGTTCATCCACTTCCTTTTCGGCATCGGCGGTGAGATTCATCTTGTGCAGCAGGTTCCAGCGGTCAGCCCAGAGTTCACCGCGCAGGATGTACTTGTAGAGAAAATCGGTGCCTTCAGCAGCTTCAATCGCCGTATTGATATGGGAGAGGGCTTCATCAAACTTGCCCTGTTCTTTTTCGAGTGCGCTTAATTTCTGCAGGGCAAAGGCGTATTCTTCCACTTCTTCGCTGATTTCTTCATTATAATCGGCTTCGACCACACTGTGGAAAAGTTCGTCGGCTTCGTCCTTCTTGTCGATTTCGTCCATAGCGAGGAAGTGGGCAAGTCTGGCCCGCGCCCGCCAGTTGTCCATGCCGCCGGCAAAGAGATTTTCGGGCGGATGAGCCTTGGAGTCCATTACGAGATGTACCAATTTATGAAAGTCATTCTGTGTCATATTACAAACCTCCTGCATTTATCATGTTTCCTATTATACATGAAATCGGAGAAGAAAACTAGAATTAAAGTCAAAAAGTCAGAAATAATATTTGACTTTTTGACTTTATCCTGTATAATAAGACTTAAAGATGATGATTGTAAGTTGACCGCGAAGTTACGGAGGAAATATTATGGGACAGGAAAAATACACCGCAAAAACCATGGCGGCTTTGCAGGCTGCCCAGCAGATGGCGGCGATGCGCTACCATCAGGAAATCACTTCCTTGCATGTGCTGTTGGCACTGGCCAAGGAGCCGGAAGGACTCTTGACGGATATCTTTAATGAATGCAAGACGGATTTGCCGATGCTCAAAGCCCGCCTGGAACAGGAACTGGGCAAGATTCCGAGCGTCCGGGGGACTGACCGCCTTTCTATGGGCATGGATATGGTGCGCGTGCTGGCACGGGCCGAGGAATTTGCTAAATCCATGAAGGACGATTACCTTTCCACGGAGCATTTGCTTTTAGGTCTGGCCGAAGATGGCAGCAGTGATGTGCAGTCCATCTGCAAGGAATTCAAGCTGACCAAGAGTAATATTCAAGGTGCCATCAAAAAATACCGCAAGCAGAATGTCACGAGCGAGAATCCCGAAGAAGGCTATAAGTCGCTGGAAAAATTCGGCCGTGATTTGACGGCAGCTGCGCGGCAGGGCAAACTTGACCCGGTAATTGGCCGTGACGAGGAAATCCGCCGTACGATTGAAATTCTCTCCCGCCGCACGAAGAATAATCCGGTGCTGATTGGTGAACCGGGCGTAGGTAAGACCGCTATTGTTGAAGGGCTGGCCCGCCGCATTGTGGCCGGGGATGTGCCGGAGTCGCTGAAAAACAAGACGCTCTATTCGCTCGATATGGGCTCGTTGATTGCTGGTGCGAAATTCCGCGGCGAATTCGAGGAACGCCTGAAGGCGGTACTCAATGAAATCGTCAAATCCGATGGGCAGATTTTGCTCTTTATCGATGAAGTACATACGGTTGTCGGTGCCGGTGCCGCCGAAGGCGCTATGGACGCGGGCAATCTCTTAAAACCCATGATGGCCCGCGGAGAACTGCGCTGCATTGGTGCGACAACCCTCAACGAATACCGCAAGTATATCGAAAAGGACACGGCTTTGGAGCGTCGCTTCCAGCCGGTAATGGTCGGCCAGCCTAGTGTGGAAGATACGATTTCCATTCTGCGCGGGCTCAAAGAACGCTATGAAGTACATCATGGTGTGCGCATCCGCGATGCGGCTTTGGTTTCGGCAGCAGTTCTGTCTGACCGCTATATTTCCGACCGCTTCCTGCCGGATAAAGCCATTGACCTTGTGGATGAAGCAGCCGCCAAGCTGCGTACGGAAATTGAATCCATGCCGGCACCGATTGACGAAATCCGCCGTAAAATCATGCAGCTTGAAATCGAAGAACAGGCCCTGAAGAAGGAAACGGACGCATCTTCACAGGAAAAACTCGCCGAAATCACGGCGGAAAAAGCCGATTTGCAGGCGCAGGAAAACACGCTCAAAGCCAAATGGGACAGCGAAAAGCAGGCCATTTTGCGCGTGCGGGCCATCAAGAAGGAAATCGACGAGGTCAACAGTCAGATGGAAAGCGCTGAACGCGCCTATGACCTCAACCGCCTGTCGGAACTCAAATACGGCAAGCTTCCGCAGCTGCAGCAGCAGTTAAAAGAGGAAGAAGAAAAGATTGCCGCCCGCGCCCAGGGCGAAACCCTGCTCAAAGAAGAAGTGGGAGAGGAAGATATCGCCAAGGTCATCAGCCGTTGGACGGGAATTCCGGTCAGCAAGATGCTCACGGGTGAACGGGAAAAACTCATTCATCTCGAAGATGTGCTCCATGAGCGCGTAGTCGGCCAGGATGAAGCGGTCAAGGCTGTCAGCGAAGCCATCCTGCGTGCGCGTGCGGGCATCAAAGACCCCAACCGTCCGATTGGTTCCTTTATCTTCCTTGGCCCGACGGGCGTAGGCAAGACGGAACTGGCCAAGACGCTGGCCGAAGCGCTCTTTGATGATGAGCGCAGCATGATTCGCATTGATATGAGCGAATACATGGAAAAACACAGCGTGGCCCGCCTTATCGGTGCGCCTCCGGGATATGTGGGCTATGATGAAGGCGGTCAGCTCACCGAAGCGGTGCGCCGTCGTCCGTATAGCGTTATCCTGCTCGATGAAATCGAAAAGGCACATCGTGACGTATTCAATGTGTTGCTGCAGATTCTCGATGATGGCCGTCTGACCGATGGCAAGGGCCGCGTGGTGAACTTCAAGAATACGGTCATCATTATGACCAGTAACTTAGGTTCCCATGAAATCCTCAACAAGGATTATGAAGAAGCACAGACAGCGGTCAAGGATATTCTCAAGGATTATTTCCGTCCGGAATTCCTGAACCGTGTGGATGATATCATCGTGTTTAAGGCACTGGCCAAGGAACAGGTGAAGAATATCGCCGGTATTCTGCTGAAAGCTTTGGGCGAACGGCTGGAGCGGCAGGTCAAAATCACCTTGGGCTGGAATGAAGATGCCCTTACGGCGCTGGCTGACCAGGGCTTTGACCCCAACTTTGGGGCAAGACCTCTGCGCCGCCTGCTGGTGCATACGGTGGAAACGGCACTGTCCAAGGCCATTATCCGTGGTGAGGTGCAGGAAGGCGATACCGTGAATATTGGGTTTGCTGATGGGGAGTTTACGTTTCAAACTGCATAATTAAGATTAGGTTTACATCGTAGTGCTAAGACGCGCGGTGACCGGTAATACCTTTCCTTCGCCATAGACAGGCTTGTCAAAAGCTGCGGAAAGGCATCACCAGTCACCGCGCTTAGTGTGTACATTACAATGAGGTAATAAGACGCCCGGTGGCTGACCATACTTTTCCTCTGCTTAGGCAGGCTTGCCAAACGCGGCGGAAAAGCATGGTCAGCCACCGGGCTTTATTGATTACAGCAGGGTTACATAACGAAGATATCAAGCGGGCGGTTGACCGGTCAAAGGTCAGCTGTCCGCTATTTTAGTTTGTTTTGCAGGATTGGCGGATTTGCTTGTAGAATATTTCATGAATGGGAATAGGCTATGGAGCTGGGAATGATTTTATAGGGTCGGGAAAAGGATGATTTCAAATGGCTGACACATGGCAGTGGAATGACTTTATAGAAGTGGAAAGCGGGGATACTTTGCGAAGTTATGCCCGGGAACATAATTTGTTCGTCTATCCCTATGACCTTTTCACGGGCGCGGAAATTGCTATGTTTAAGAATGTCAAAGTCCAAGACCAGCAAAAGCGTTTTATCGTGTGTGCCCTTAACGATATGAACGAAAAGGACGCCAGGGATGGTCAGGTAATTTACGAAATCAAGCCTTGGGCAAGGATGTGTGAGTGGGAAAGTAGTGCCGCCGATTCCTATGAAGGGGCGATTGTTCGGTGGAACAAGCGCATGAAAAAGACCGCAGTCAGGATGCTGAAACCGCCCATTATCCGTTTTATAACGATGGAATATTCAGCCATGGTTACAAATATCTTTGTCTGGGGCTTTCTGTTTTTCGTCCTTTCGTTCAACAGCACCATATCCGATTTTTTTCATAGCCATTATATCCTGACCGGTTTGCTCTTTGTGCTTCTTTGCAGCAACATAAAAAATATCTTTATCAAGTCCTATGGTGAGGAAATTCCGCGTGAAACCCTGCGCAGCTGGGCATATGTCAGCACGCACAGATTCAATGAAGCATTTTATGAGAATGCCATGCGCCAGCGTGAGGACTTGCGGCAACTATGTGAAAACAGCGTTCCCTTTTATTTGTTATGGCAGAGAGGAAAATTGAACCCTGCGGCTCCGCTGACAATAGAATCTGCTGATGATGGGAATGATACGGGCATTAAAATTTACTGTCAGGAAATACGGAATTCCCTGAACGGGCAAATCAGCGAAATCAGCGATTTGCGGACGAGAATCCCGGATGGGGCCGTGAAACGTCATATAGAAGGTATCTTAAAAACGTTGCAGGAAATACAGCAGGCCATTTCCTTTTCGGGGAATTCGGCAAAGGTTTTATCGGCCCGGCGGATTGTCAGCTATTGGAATGATGAACTGCTTTCCCTGCTCAAAAGCTACATGGATTTGCTGAATAATTCATCGGCAGAGGCCGCTGGTACGAAGGACAAGATTGAGGCTGTCCTGCAGGATTTATCCCCGGTTTATAAAAAGGAATTGGGGCGTATCACCAAGGCTGAAACCATGGAGATAGATGCTGCTATTGACATTATGCGCAAAGAAATAGACCAAGTTATGGAAAAAGGAAGATGACCATGAATTACAATCAGCAGAAGAAGGCTGCCAAAGAGTTTGCCGCCCGTTGGGAGGGGAAAGGGGACGAGAAGCAGGACAGCCAGCGTTTTTGGTTTGACCTCCTGCAGAATGTCTATGGCATTGAAGACCCCGCCAGCTTTCTGCGCTTTGAGCAGAAAGTGAAGCTCTCCCATACTTCCTTTATTGATGTAATGATACCTGCCACCCATACCATGATTGAGCAGAAGTCTTTGGGCAAAGACCTCAACGCTCCCATCAAGCAGAGTGATGGAACACTGCTCAAACCTTCGGAACAGGCCAAGCGCTATGCGGCAGCACTGCCCTATTCGGAGCGCCCCCGCTGGATTATCTCTTGCAACTTCGCAGAATTTCAAGTCTACGATATGGAACGTCCCAACGACGACCCGGAGCGCATTGAACTGAAAAACTTGGGCGAAGAATGTTACCGCCTGCAATTCATGGTGGATGTGGCAAGCAGTCATATCACCCGGGAAATGGACATCAGCCGGGACGCTGGCACCTTGGTGGGCAAGCTCTATAACGCCCTGCTTCCTGCTTATGGCGAACAGCCAACAGAAAAAGACCTGCAAGATCTCAACAAACTGATTGTGCGCCTGGTATTCTGCCTATATGCGGAGGATGCCGGGATTTTCGGGCGGCGCAATATGTTCCATGACTTTTTGGCGACCTTCAATCCCAGCGATGTGCGGTTGGGGCTGACGGAACTATTTAAGGTTCTTGACCAGAAACAAGAGGAACGTGACCGCTTCTTAGAGAAGAAATACGCTGATTTTCCCTATGTCAACGGTTCCCTGTTCTCAGAGGCCGTGCCGGTGCCGCCCATTGACCAGTCAACCTATGACCTTCTGCTCAATGAGGCTTGTGATTTTGACTGGGCGCAGATAAGCCCCACCATCTTCGGCGCAATCTTTGAAAGCACCTTGAACCCGGACACCCGCAGAAAAGGAGGTATGCACTATACCAGCATTGAGAACATTCACAAGGTCATTGACCCGCTGTTTTTGGACGATTACCGCGAGAAGTTCCACATGGCCATGGAGGAAAAAACCCTCAAAAAACGACTGGAACGTCTCAAAGCCCTGCAGAAGGAACTGGCCAGCGGAAAGTATTTTGACCCGGCGGCAGGCAGCGGCAACTTCCTGACGGAAAGTTACATCTCCTTGCGGCGGCTGGAAAATGACATTATGCGCGAAACCGTCACCGATAGCGCGGGTACAGGGCTTTTGGGCTTCGCGGAGGAAGAATGGAACCCCATACAGGTCAGCATTGACCAATTCTACGGCATTGAGATTAACGACTTCGCCGTGTCCGTAGCCAAAACTGCCCTCTGGATTGCGGAAAGTCAAATGATGCACGAAACCGAAGACATCATGCAGAGGGAAATGGACTTTCTGCCCCTCACCACTAACGCCAATATCCACGAGGGCAACGCCCTTTGTATGGAATGGCGTGACATTTGCCCCCCCCCGAAAGACAAGGTGCGGCTTTCGTCTTGGGAAACCCGCCTTTTATTGGGGCAAGGCTTATGAGTAAAGAGCAAAAGTCTGATGTGGAAAACATATTCCATGGCTGGAAAAATAGTGGCAATCTTGATTATGTGTCCTGTTGGTACAAGAAAGCCGCTGACTATATGACGGATAATAAAGTCCGTTCCGCATTGGTGTCAACGAACTCTATCTGCCAAGGCGACTCCGTGGCTATTCTCTGGAAACCGCTGTTTGAAGCTGGTGTGCATATTGACTTCGCTCACCGTACTTTCCGTTGGGATAGTGAAAGTACCAGTAAAGCCCATGTCCATTGTGTGATTGTAGGCTTTAGCAAAGCGGAAAACAAAAAGCCCCGCCAGCTGTTTACCAGCGGGCAGGTTAATTTGGTGGAGAATATTAACGGCTATCTGATTGAGGCCGATAATGTATTTGTGGAAAGCCGCAATAAACCGTTGTGTGATGTTCCTCAAATTGGTATTGGTAACAAACCTATTGATGGTGGGAATTATCTTTTTACCAAGGAAGAAATGGAAGATTTCATCAAAAGTGAACCTAAAACAGAAGAATACTTCAAGCCGTGGTTCGGAGCAGTTGAGTTTATAAATCGTAAGCCACGATATTGTTTATGGCTTGGAGAGTGTTCACCGGCAGAACTGCGAAAAATGCCCCAAGCCAGGAAACGAGTAGAAGCTGTGCGTGAATTGCGGTTAGCAAGTAAAAGCCCCGGAACGCAAAAATTGGCAGATAAGCCGACAAGATTTCATGTGGAAAATATGCCTAAAGGAAGTTATATTGTAATTCCAGAAGTTTCGTCGGAGCGTCGCCGCTATGTACCGATGGGATATATGGATGACTCTGTTATTTGTAGTAACAAAGTCCGGCTCATGCCCAGTGCAACTATGTATCATTTCGGTATACTCAATTCCAATGTTCACATGAGTTGGATGCGTGTTGTTTGTGGTCGCTTAAAGAGTGACTACGACTATTCTATTAAAATAGTTTATAATAATTTCCCGTGGCCAACACCTACCGACAAAGACCGCGCCGCTATCGAAAAGACAGCCCAGGCCATATTGGATGCCCGCGCTCTTTACCCGGACAGCAGCCTGGCCGACCTCTACGACCCTGTGACCATGCCGCCGGAACTCATCAAAGCCCACCGCGCCAACGACAAAGCCGTTATGCAGGCTTATGGCTTCTGGGGCAAGCTCAATAGTGAGTCCGAATGTGTGGCGGAACTCATGAAGATGTACGAGAGCTTGACTGCTGATAAGTAACGGAATCATCATTTGCTACTGTCCGCTATCTGCTGTGTGTTAGATAAAGTGATGAAATAGGGAGGATTTTGTATGAAATGTAAAAAAATGTGTACCGCTGTTTTGGCCGTAACTTTGAGCCTTGGTTTTATGGCAGAGGTTCCTTGCACCGAGGCGATGTCGCGGTCAGAAATCGCGCAGATTTCCGTGAATAAAAAGGGCAGCAACTTCCAGTATTGGAATAAGGACGCAGCATCTTATCAGGCGTTGGTTTCCTATGTGAAGGATGTCACCAATCCGAAGAGCAAGAATTTCATTCCCGTGGAAGACCGCATTGCCACTTATGATATGGACGGGACTTTTCTCTGTGAGACAGCTCCTTATTATTTTGATGGCATGTTGTTTATCGACCGGGCCGTCAACGACAAGAACTATAAGGCATCCCCGGCGGACAGGGAATTTGCCTTGGGGCTGGAACGGTTTATTCGCAGCAAGGACGCCGGGGACAAGCTTGGCAGCAGTGCACCGCATCAGGCAGCTGTATTTGAGGGGATGAACTATCCTGAGTATACGGCCTACGTGCGGAATTTCATGGAAACTCCGGTGGAGGGCTTGAGCAACTTGAAGTGGGGCGAGGCGTTTTACCTGCCCATGGTGGAAACCATCCAATACCTGCAAAATAATGGCTTCCAGGTGTATGTGGTTTCAGGTTCTGAGCGGCAGTTGGTGCGCGTTCTCGTTTGCGATGCCCTGCATATCCCGGAAAACCGCATTATCGGTACCGATATCGAAATAAAAGCAGATCATCAGGGGGACAAGAATGGACTGGACTATGCCTATAAAAAGGGCGATTCGCTGGTTCGGGGAAAATTCGTCATCAAAAATCTGCAAATGAATAAAGTGCAGGCAATCGCCAAAGAAATTGGCAAGCAGCCGGTGCTAGCCTTTGGCAACTCCAGTGGTGATACCAGTATGCTGAACTACACGGTGAACAATAATAAGTACAAGAGTGCGGCGTTCTTCCTGCTGTGTGATGATTTGGAGCGGGAATTGGGGGATACCAAGAAAGCAGAGAAATGCAGGAAACTGGCCAATGAGAACGGCTGGGTGCCTGTTTCCATGCGGGATGATTTTAAGACGATTTATGGTAAGGATGTAACGCGCAACGATAAGAAATAACAAAACGGGACTGCTGCACGATTCGGTGCAACAGTCCCGTCTTGTTCGTATTCATGGATTTTACGGTGTCGGAATGAATTTGGCGATGAAGGTATGGCCGCCGTCCAACAGATTTTTGTGGAAGCGGGCCAGGGGCGCGAAGATGGGCGTGTAGTTTAAGCGCATCTTATAACGCATGAGCGTGTGGTTGGTGCAGCCGAAGATGGGCACGCGGTCGAGCAGGTAGCGGTTGTCCTGCTTGTCGGCCAGTCCGTAGTTTACGGTGAAGGCGCCCTGGTAGCCGGCATCTTTGACCATGCGCTGCAGTTCTTCATCGTAGGAGCCGCAGGGGTAGGCAAGGAAGTTGATTTCCTTGCCTAAATGCCATTCCAGCGCTTTTTTTGAGCCGTCTACCTGATTCCAGGTTTCTTCGGGGCTGGTGCTGTCCAGCTGTTCGTGGGAAAGGGTATGGCTTTCAAAGTTAATCAGGCCGCTTTCCTGCATTTCTTCTGCCTGTGTCCAGGTCAGGTAGTTGGGATAGGTGCCAACGTAGTCGGAAATCAGGAAGATTGTACCCTTTAGATTGTATTTTTTCAGTATGGGATAAGCATTGCGGTAGTTATCGGCATAACCGTCATCGAAGGTGATGATAACC
>CACZIV010000066.1 GCA_902781305.1 Pseudoselenomonas ruminantium | reverse complement strand
ACTGAACAATGCCGACCAGGCGATTGTGGGCAAACTGGCTTCGGCGGCCAAGGACAAAAACAATAAGTCCAGTGCTGCTGATGGTGAAAAGATTCTGGATGCTGCCGCTAATCTGGCAGATTTGCGGGGCGAGTCCACTTATAAGGGGATTGCTGTGTCTGCTTCCGGTACGCATACCATCAAGTCCCTGCTGGTTAATGCAGGCGTTGCCGGACAAGGCGCTGCGATAAACGGCACCTTTAATGTCAATGAAATTGGCGGTTCCACCAAGGCGTTGGTGGATAAAGCAAGGCTGAGCACAGATGCAGATGCAAATATTGTGGCGCGTGATTATACCAATTCCTATGGTCTTGTCGGCACAGTCAGTGCTGCGGGACAGGGGGTTGGTGCAGGCCTGGGCAGCGACAGCCAGACGATTACGCGGGAGACAACAGCTTTGCTGATGGGAACAAAACACCCCTATGATGATGTATATGCCCGTAACCTGAATGTTGAAGCGGTTGGCTGGCAGGGGATTGCTTCTCATGCAGCCGGTATCGGCTTTGCCGGTATGGGTGCAGGAATTATCAATGGAACAGGTGTCTATGACCTGCGTTCGCAGACCAATGCCAGCGTGAAGAATGCTAAGTTGAGTCTATGGGGCAACTTTGATGTGCTGGCTGACCATCATGGCAAAATCTACAGTGACATCTATTCCCTGGGTGTTGCCGGAGCAGGTGTCGGTGTTGGCACTGGCGTAGCTGTGGTCAAAGAAGACAGCCGTGTCAAAGCGGAAATGGAAGGCACAGAGGCGGGTTTTCAGGTTCGGGGAGCGAACAACCAGAATCAGGCAGCTGTAAAGGCCCTGAATGATACCCGGCTTACCTATGAACTTTACAATATTGGCGGCGGTGGTATTGGCGGTCTGGCAGGCTCCATCGGTGTGGCGAATGTGACTGGTGATGTAACAGCGCGTGTAGCCAATAGCTCCATGAAGGCTGCTTCAATGGGGACAGGCTATAATCGTCTTGACCCGGTCAAGATTGAAGTGCTTGCACAAAATAAACTGGGCTTCAATAATACTGCTTTTACAGGAGCATTGGGGCTGGGCGCTGGTGTGGGCGTAGGCGTGGTCATCAATACGCTGGATAGCAGAGTGGCGGCCGTTTTGGATAATGCTGACCTCAAAGCCGGGGAAATCGACATCCGGGCAAAAGACGAGCGCAATATCGAGCAGAGTGCATATAATGCTTCTGCTGGTACTGTGGGCGCATCTGCCAATGTGATGATTACGAATGTAGGCCAGAAGCTGGCTGATCGCTATGAATCGGCGACCAATAAGGGAAAGGCAGCCGATGGTTCGCAGGTGAACACTAGCGATCTGTTGAACCGGGCAAATCAGGCGGTCAAAGGCAATCAGCTCAATAGCTCGACTACAGATGGCCGGACAGGCAGCAGCACAGCAGCTGCAGCTGACAGCGGTGGAAAGAGTGGTTCTGGTGTAAGCTTAACGGTAAAAGGCTCCAAGCTTATCTCGAACAAAGGCAATATCGTTTTGGATAGCGGCGTTCTCAATAATGTGTGGCAGGAAAATAAATCCGTTGCCATTGGCGGCGCAGC
Source organism: Pseudoselenomonas ruminantium (assembly GCA_902781305.1). Taxonomy (GTDB): domain Bacteria; phylum Bacillota; class Negativicutes; order Selenomonadales; family Selenomonadaceae; genus Selenomonas_A; species Selenomonas_A ruminantium_K. The sequence goes on along the minus strand of CACZIV010000066.1, from coordinate 10,506 downwards.
CATCAATGGTGCAGTAGGCATTTTGAACAACGCCAGCAGGTCTGCACTAGATGTGAACGATACGAGAGTAGAATCTGCGCAGGATATAAAAATCAACAATGAATTGTCCGGGAAGAATGAATTGAAGATTCGGCAGGGCGCAGCAGCGCTTTCAGGGGCGGCTGGCATCGCTTATGCAGGCATGAACAGCAAGACAGAGGTTACGACGGTTCTTAATGACGACATACTGCGGGCAAGAAGGGGAACATCGCTAAACAATATGGACAACATTTCCGCTAAATTGGATGCAGTGGGCGTGACGCTCAGTGCTGGCAAGGCCGGCAGTGCATTGTTGGCGGAAAACAACGGTACGGGGAAAAATGCGGTCGTTATTAAGAAGTCCGGGCTGGTCAGTGATAACGAAATAGGTATAAATGTTTATGCGCAGAGTATGCCGCAGGTAGAGCTTTCGGCGATTGCCGCCAGCGGCAGTCTGGCTTTTTCCGGCACAGGTTTGTCTGCCCGGGCCGGTTATATTGGCTCGGCAACTGTGGATATAAAGGATAGCGGCCTGCGGTCGCCTATGTTGGATATTGCTGCCACAAATACCCCGCGGGTAAGCACGAAGGTTGGTTCATCAGCATCCAGCATGATTGCCGCAATGTCTGCTACGAGTGTAGACAATACGCTGGGTACAAAGGAAAATTATGCCAAAACGGCACTAAATGTTGACAATTCGACGTTGATGGCGCGTGAGACAACGCTCCGCAGCAGCTGGAATCCTAAGCAGAACCTTGAGCTGTTATCGCTGAATGCCGGCAGCGCGACTGTCGGTGTGACTGTGGGTAACTTGTCCTCTTATGGTACGAGTGATGTTTATGTAGGCAGGGCTGCGTATCAGCAAGATGGTTCTCTGTTGGCTATTGGTCAGGGAATAATTGAGCAGTCTGGTCTGGTAGGCGGCATGACGGCAGGCGGTTTTGCCTCCGGCAGCAATCTGCTCAATGCCAATCGCGATGTTAAAACCAATGTTTACTTGGACGGTTATAGCGATACCAGCGATAAGCTGAAAAACGTAGTGGCCTCTGCTTCGAATTTCCTCACTCAGGATTTCAAGGCTGTGGGCTACGGGGCAGGTTTTGCCACGATTTCTCCTTGGACGGCGGTAATCAACGACAACGAAAGCCGTGCAGCCAACGTAACCCTTGGCGGGACATGGAATCTTTCGGGAACGATGACGGCGCTTGCGCAGAATGTGGATAACAAGGCTAATCTTACTGTAGATGGCAAAAATGCCGCTGTCGTAGGACTCAGCGCTGTGTCCCTTACCCGCAAGACGGATACTGCCGCTAAGGTGGTTCTGAATCCGGGGATAAACGTCACGAGCACAGATGCGCAGATGTATTATGCTGCAAATGAAATTGCAGTCAATGAACTTGTAGATGCCGCAGGCTATGGCGGAGTGAACGGCTCTGGCAGCAGGCTGGACAATAAGGCGTCTTATCAGGCGTCGATTGAAACTGGCAAAACAGGAAACGGCACTTCTAACTTCACGGTAAATGGCACCTATGCCGGCATCACGATGAATGCCGATACTACGGGCAGCATCAAGGCCAAGAATCAATTGGAAGCTGGCGGCGCCGCTTCGCTGATCAAAGCGCAAAGCAGCCATAATCTGGCTTATGATAACGCGGTGAAGCTGAAAAATGCTAAACTTAAAGCCCCAGGCAGCACGTCGGATATTAATCTGGCAGCGTCTGATAATACGACCCTGGACCTCATCACTGTGGCCAATATTCAGGGAGGCCTGGGCGGCAAGGCGACGACGGTCAATGACAGCGTGCTCAGGCGCAGCAATAATGTTTCACTGGAAGGCAGTTCCATATTCAGCGGACGGGATGTGAATCTGTTCGCTGGTGCCACTAGCGAAGGTGAAATGGGACAACTGAACATGCAGCTTCTCGCGGATGTGTATAATCGTACGGCGATTCCGGTAAAGACGAAGCCTTATTATACGAATTCCATGTCTCAGGCCAATCAGGTGAATATCGGCCGCGGCAGTAAAATTGAAAGCGTGAGGAATATCGACCTGAAGGCCGATAGCGGCAGGGAAGCCATTGCAGAATCGGCTTATGTTTATACAACCTATACATCTAACCTCAAAAGTAATCTTATTACGGTATTGCCCCAGGACAAGAACAGTCGCGAACAGCAGGCAAATTTCATCACGGTTGATGGCAGCTTGCTGGCTGGGTTGTACAATGCATTGGAACTGGAAATTATCGGCAAAGCTGAAGATGGCAGCATAAAAGGCAATGTAATCAAAGGCCGGGAATGGTTCAATCCGCAAAGTATTTCCTTTGGCAGTCAGCAGTCTGTGGCGAATCCGTATCTGAAGGAATATAATGAACTCCTGCAGGCAGAAAAGCAGGTGGCTGCAAATGATAAGACCAATATAAAGCAGACTTATAGTGCAGAGCTTGCCAATCTGTTAGCATTGATGGAGAAAAAAGGTTTTGCCATCAAGAAGGGCAATTCCTATGAAGCCCTGAAAGAAGCTAAGGTATCGGCTGTTACCCTGCCGGGAATCACCGTATCCGGCGGCAATATCACGTTCTCGACCCAAAGCATAAAGGGAAGCGGCTCCATTAAGGCACAAGTTGCGGATAGTATTGTGATTCGCGACAAATCCAATGGACGTCTGGTGGTAAATGACCTCACACTGGCTACGGCCGGTGGCCAGGTGCTCCTGAATGGCGCCGATTACACGGCAGCGAATGTACAGTCGGCCAAGAACAGCCAATCTCCAGTCATCCGCATTCAGAAAACTGGCGGCAACGGAGTTGGCGCAGATGTGCATCTTCAGGGAAGTATTATCAATAATACGGGCAAGGTGCAGATTGCGAACCAGGTAGGTGATATTCTGACGACAGGGCAGGTTTCTTCGGCCTATGCGACGGAAATCAGTGCTCCGAATGGCAGCTATCGTCAGGCAACTGCTGGTTCCTATCAGGTAGTGGGTGTTGATCCTCTGGCACCATATACCTTTGGCAGTGAACTGTTTGCTCAGGAGCTATATCGCTACTATGCAGAAAAAGTTGTAGGAGAGCTTAATAGAGCCGCATCATTGTGGCTTGTGTACGGTATGGAAGATTCCTATTACCAAGGGTATCTTACCAATACGGTACAGGAAGTGTTCAACCGCATGAAGAAAACGGAGGCCGGCCGGGCAGAAGTACAAAGGATATTGGGGAGTTATTATGACAAAAATGCTTCGCAATTAAGTGCACAGGCCATAGAATACCTTAAGACGAAGTATAGTTCGCCCTCACCGGAAGCCAGTATTGTAGCTGGTGGTGATGTATCTATTTCGGCTCAGAATATCATTGTGAATGGCCTGATTCAAAGTGGCTACAATACCTATCGTACGGATATTGATGCCGCAAAAGTTACAGCTCTGGAACAACAGGCCGATAAGAACAAGAAGCTTACCGACAGTGATGTATTGGGCAACCAGGCATTTCTGGTCAACAAGACGAATGCGGCACAGCTTTGGAATTCGGGACAAAAGGTATTTGAAGGTGTAATCAATACCTATTATAACCCGTATACAGGACATCTTTTGACGGCGGATACCTATGTCAAGGGCGGCAATATCTATCTGCAGGGGAATGTATTTTCCTCGATTGCCGGAACAGGGCGCATCCTGGCGGCAAAAGGAGCGGCTGATATCACCGTGGATGCTGCGAATTTGAACAAAGACCTCTACGTTGGTGCTATCACCAATAACTATCGCAACGGCAATATCTTTATTAACGGCAAGCAGCAGACCGGGAATTCCTATCAGTTGAATAATACAGAACCAACCTGGGATCGTTATGTTTTGCGGTGGACATTGTCGGCAGAGCCTATCGCCAATACCCAAAATTTCAAATACAAGGTTGAAAAGCATGTTCATAATGAGACACTCAAGGATAATAGCAAAGCGAAGGCCTTGGAACGTTTTGAGGAAGGCGTGATGGATCCAGAAAGGTCCATTTTTAAGGACAAATTAATAGTAGAGCAATACACTACGCTTAATAATGTTAACCAAGTAAAATCCATAGTTTCCAGTTATTTGATCAATAAGGAGCATATGGATAAGCCGACGGGATGGGCTTCACAGTTCCAGGTGGTGTATGCGGAGAATTATCCGCCATCCTGGTTAAATCCAAGAAATCCATCGGCGACTGAAAAAAATACGTATAACCCATTTGGCACAGATTGGCGTATCTATGAATATCAACGCAACTATCAGTTATCGCCGACCGTTATGGGGCAAATCAATTTTGACAAGCCCATTACTACGGGGGTGTTAAATCCGGCAGCTGGCAATATCACGCTGAAGGGCGGCGGCAATGTAATCCTGACCGGAGATATCAAGGCTGCGGTCAAGGATGGCAAGAACCTGGGCAGCGTGGATATCTCGTCGGCTTCCGGTGCCATTGAGAATAATGATGTTCGGGTAACAACGGATAATCTCTCAGTGAGGGCTCCTAAGGGCGTAAAACTGAATGTTGCTGGCAATACCCTTATTTCTGGCTATTCCAAGAATGGCGATATCACCATCAATGCAGATGACAGCTTACAGCTTGGTACATTTAACCTCAATGCTGATGAAGGTACGTTGAGTCTGTCGGCACGGGGAAATATTACCATGGCGAATAAGGAACGGATTAAGGCCCAAAACATTAAGCTCGTGAGCAAGGAAGGAGGCATTGGCTCTCAGAATAGCTTTGTAAAAACCTATACGTCCTCCACAAATCGTATTGATGCGGAAGCAAAGGGCAATATCTATATTCAAACGGATAATGGCAACATGGGTGTAGGCACAATCAAGAGCACCGGCGGCGATGTGACTTTGTCCGCTACACAGGGCAGGATTGTGGATGCCAAAGGCTCAGGGATACAGCTTTCCGACAGTCAGAAAAAGGTAAATAAATGGCTGGAACTGGGGCTAATCAGTGCCCAAGATGCGGATGACAGCATGACGGCTGCGGCTGCGGCAGAAAAAGCGGAACGCCTGGCTGGTCTTGAAGGCCGGCTGCAGACGTTGGGTGCTGCAAGCGGCAGAACGCTGGACGACTACATTGATATTGCCAAGGCATTTGCGAAAGATTCTACGGTACTGGAACGCAAGGCAGCCTTTGAAAAACAGGCACAGAATATTGATGATGATGGCGAATATACGCAGCTGTTTAACCAGTATCGGGCAGAACAGCTCGGCTGGTTTGCCGAGAACCATCAAGGCCTTAGCGAAGCAGAGCGGGCGGCAGTCATGGACTACGGCTTGCTGGAAGCCAGCAATGACTATGGTTTTTCCAAGAATCAGCTGCTCTATGCAATCCAAAACGATATCGTCAACAGTGTGCCGGGACAGACCGTTGTGATTTCCAGTCCGAATATCCATGCGAAGAATGTTACCCTTCTGGCAGGAAATGATATCGGTTATAAGACGCGCAAGGTAAGCATTCAGGCAGCCGATCTCAACAAAGTGGAGAATCTGAAGCTTTTGGCTTCGGTCAAAGCTGGGGATTTGACCTGGAATGAAGATGGCAGCGTAGATGTGCGGCAGCGTGTTCCGGTGAGTCTGGACTTGCGTGAAGGCGGCACCATAACGCTGGGCAAGAAGACGAGAAATATCTTCCTGGCAGGTACAGAAAATACGACCTTTAACTTCACCAGTGGCTTTGGCAGTGAAAATTCGGACATCGTGCTGATGACGGGCAATGGCATTTACCTGCCCAAGAATGAAGCAGACCGAATCTATGCGAAAGACCTGACCGTTTATGCTGGACGCGGCGATATTGGCAGCCTGGACAATTATCTGCGCACGAAGATAACGGGTTCCTTAGAGGCCAATGCAGGTGGTTCCATCTTCATTGACAATCTGGGCGACTTGACCATAGTTTCGGCCATTGCTGGTGCGGACCGCCGTTCCGTATTGGTGGGAACGAATAAGACCCAGCCCATTGCTTCCGGGGAAACGAGCGGACTCTTCCTGAAAACCACAGGAGCTATGCACATGAGCACGGAACGCGGCAAGGATATGGGCTACCTGAGAGGTAATTCCATAAACCTTGAGGCAGCTCAATTGGGCACCGAGGACAATCCATTGCGTATCTATGCGAATGGTGCGGTACTCAATCTGGCCTATGGCGATGCCTGGTTGAAGGCAGTTGGAAACGGAGAAACACTGTGGATTAACCAATACAAGCTAAATAGTGTTTCGCTTAGCAATCCAGATCGCTTTATTTGGATGCTTGATCGTAGTGATGCCCGCTATAAGGATATTTATGAATTCTATCATATTTATGATGAACGCAATACCTTGGATGATGATAAGTTCCTGGAAGACAAAGAAACGGAAAATCTGGTAATCACAGATCAAGAGAGGGAAAAAGTTGTAGAAAACAATAACAACCGTTCGCAAGAACTCGTTATCCGCAACGATGCCGGAATGGTGAGAATCACAGAAAAATCGTAATCATGTGGTTCGCCAAGTAAAATATTTCATAAAGTAACCCCTCAGCCTGCGCCATTGTGGAGTAATCCTCTTTGGCGTGGGTTGAGTTTTTTTTGAAATTGGCTAAAAAATGACTGAAATCAAAATTTAACATATAATTATGATGCTAGCAGGAATATACATTGTTTTAGAAGAATAAAAAGGATTAAGGAAAAACTATTGATAATGGCATGGAGTTGTCACCACTTCCTCATGTGACAGCGTACTTGTCGTGAGAGAGGGTTGAAATAATGCGTAGAAGAAATGTTCAGGGGAAAAGTATTTCGGGGGCAGCACTGGCTGTTTTGCTGCTGCCAACCATTGGCTTTGCAGCACCGGATGCGCCAACGCCGGATAATGCAGGTATACAGATAAACCGCGACCGGGAAAATCTGGAAAGGGAACGTCTGCGTCAACAGATTATCGAAGACCAGGAGCGGAGCAAGGAAGATAATGTAACCGATAAACAGGATAAATCCGGCGAACAGGCACAAAATGATAATCTTCGTTTTCGGTTGGAAAAGATTACCTGTGATGATTCAGAGATTTTGACTGCTGAAAAATTTAATGCGCTGGCCGCACCATACATAGGCAAGGATGTGGCCATTGATGATTTAACGGCTTTGGTAAAGAAAATTAATGAATATTATTCCCGCGAAGGTTATATTACCTGCCGTGCGTATTTGAAACCGCAGACGATAAAGAATGGTACCGTTCATATCAGTCTCAGTGAAGGACGGACGGGCAAGGTGACCTTGACCGGCAATAATAATACGTATCCGGTTTATGTTCATTCCCGTCTGCATCTTAAGCCGGGAAAGGTGCAAAACATCAATGAACTCAATAAAGATTTGGCCTTCTTTAACGGTACCAATGATGCGCAGCTGAAGATTACGCTGCAGGCAGGCGAAACACCGGGAACTACGGATTATGTTTTGGTGCTTAAGGAACCGCCACGTATGGATATGACACTGTACGTCAATAATGAAGGGCAGGAAAGCACCGGCAGATGGCAGACCGGCGCCTTTTTCCGGTATCGCAGTTTAACCAAAAATCGGGATGATTTTACGATTGGCGGCCTGCGTTCGACTGGCTTGGATTCATTTTCCCTGCGCTATGATGTACCAACTTCGGCACGAGGCCCAAAAATTTCTTTGGATTATAGCACCAATGGCACGAAAACGGTGAGTGGGCCTTGGAAAGATCAGTTAAAGGGCCATGCGTCAAGCTTTGGTTTGACGCTTACCCAGCCGATTTCGGTCAATTATACGAATCGCTCGGAAGTAAGTCTTGGCTATCGTCATCAGACCTCAACCAATACGTTCCTAAATCGGGTTGACCTCGTGAATTACAATGTGGATGGGATTACAGCTGCATTTGCGCAGACCAATTACAGCCGCAGCTCGGTGTACTATCAGCGTTATGCCTATACATTTGACCGGTGGAAAAATAATGTAAATGGTGAAGACCGGAATGTCAGCTTGGGAAAGATTACTTCATTTTATCACCATCGTTTCCGCGGCGGGCAGACGCTTTTTACTAGTTTGAATTTCCAGTGGGCGCCATCGAAAGAACTTCCGTCAGCGGAAAAATTTAATCTTGGTGGTGCAGGAAGTGTTCGTGGTTATGAAGAAAATTTGCTTAGCGGTACAGGCGGGGTGAATTTCTCCACAGAGTATGGCGTGCCCTTGGAAAAACGTGGCATGTGGCAGGCCTTTGCCTTTGTTGATGGCGGCAAGGTCTACCGGGCTGACCAATATATAAAAGATGCAGCACTTTTGAGTACAGGCCTGGGGATTCGTTATCAATGGCAGAGAGCTGTTTCGGCATCGCTGACCATAGGTTTCCCGCTGTGGCGCGATATTAATGACAAGGAATGTTCAAACAACAGGATTCATTTCACTTGTGTGGGTAAATTCTGAACCTGTTGAAAACGATTTATGGACATAGGGAAGATGTATTGGGAAAGAGGAGGAGAACGGATGAACAAGTTGTTGAAGATTGGTGGGCGTGCTCTTTTAGGGGCTGCGGTTTGTGGTTTTTCGTATTTTGCACCCGTATCGGCAATGGATGACATGGCTGCCTTCCGTGAGGCCATAACCATGCCGGCGAAGAACAATACGAATGCGTATATTCTGCGTGAGAGCATAAACTTCTATGTGCCCGTTGGTCATGCAAAACTGGAGTTTATTGCACAGACCAAGAATGATTCTGCCCGCATGTCTGGTGCTTTGGATGTCCTGTTGAATGATGAGGAAGGCGGAACGCTTACCGAGAAAATCCCCTTCTATATAGACCAGAATAAAAAGGATATGACCATCTACTACAAGATGGGCAAACAGTGGGAAAAATTCAATGCCCCGAGCTTGGCCGCTGTTTTGGCGGATGCTATTGCTACACCTACCAGTAGTGATATTGAAAAGGAAATCGCCTTTGTCAAGGATGTAAAGGTGTTGCGGGAATCCGATACGCAGCGGACGATGTTCGTCAGGCTCGATAGCGATAAGGTAGCAGATGCTATTCAGGAATACAGTGAAGCCAATCCGGCAGATAAGGGGACGGCGGATGATAAGGAAATTCAGGGCACCTTTATGAAGTGGCTCGATACCGGTGTTCGCAAAGCGGATATCTGGTATATGTGGACGGTGGATAAGACCAACTGGCAGACGATTACACAGAGCCTTGACCTGACCGGTGTCGTTCGGGAAACGGCAAAAGCGGCTATGGATGATAAGTCTGCGCAATGGAGTCCGCAGGCCGAAGAATTGCTTTCGTTCGTCGCTTATTACAGTGATATGAAGGAATACACGGTATTTTTGAAGCAGGAAGCCGAGAAGAAACTGGAACTGCCAAAAGAGGCAAAGAAGGCTAAACTGGTAGAAGATATGATTGCCGATAAACCGACGAAAGTTGGCAGCTTGCGCTGAGGGGAGGCATTGACATGATGAGCGTCAAACCTTCTGAAAAACGACTCTATCCACAGATTATCCTGCTGTATCTGTTGGTCTTTTTTGTGCTGACCGGAACGGTCTCAGCACATGTTGAGCAATGGGCGGAGACCGGGTACAATTTCAAGAGTGTCCAAAAGCTGCTGGTTTATGATTTGGATACCTCAGCTGTTGACCTGGAATCGGATATTGCGGAAAAAAATTTTCAAAATGCTTACTGGGAGCAGGCCAAAAAGCAGAAAATAACGGTGCTGACGGAGCAGCGTGCAGCCAATCAGATTTCGCTTTTGGAGTTCAAGGATATCGATCAGCTTCGGCAGAAAGATCCGGCTGCTGCAGAGGCCATGTGGAACAATAACTTGCCGCGGGTAGTGGAGGCTTATGCCAAGATGCAGTACCTGAAGCATGAATATACTTCCCGTGTAATTCCTGCCCATACGGAATGGCGTACCCGTCATGTACGGCGCACCTTCTATGACCGCAATGGCAATAAACATGAGGATCTTGTTCCGGAGGAATATCCGGAGTTTGTGCCGGAAAAAACGATTTGGACCCTTCATCAGCAGGTTCGTTTCGATGTTTACGATGCCAAAACAGGCCAGTGCATTTATTCACGAAATGAAAATCGCTCGGATGATTTTGCTGGAGATGGTAAGGATATTTTTGTCAAAATCGTCAGGAACAGCTTTAAGGATTTTGTGAAGAAATGCCAAAAATAACACATGGCAACGAAAAAATATCCCCTAGGGGAGTCATATTCCTTTGGGCATTTATAACTGGCCGGAATTTTGTAGTATGTTCGGTGATGGTACCCTTAATGCCAAACATGCCGCCCATCATCATCCGCTGTGGACGAAACACGAGATTGAAAAAGTTAAGGATTGATTGTTGAAATAATAAGACGCTGCGCATATCACAATGGTGCGCAGCGTCTTGTTTATCCAAAACGCCGTAAAACCCCTAACTTTAGTTATGGGGATATAAGGCGTGTCCACCGAATTTACGTAAGTAATTGAAGGTGGACAATTACTTTTT
>CACZIV010000065.1 GCA_902781305.1 Pseudoselenomonas ruminantium | reverse complement strand
GGTTCAGCATGCGTGAAAATCGGTTCGCTGGTCTGAATGCCGCCCAGACGATGATGGTCAACGATTTCCACAATCTTGGCTTCTTCGATACCTTCAACAGCCTGACCGCGTTCATTGTGGTCAACGAGGATTACCTGTTCACGTTCCGGAACCATCAGGTTGTCGCGGCTAACCACACCAACGAGCTTGCCATTTTCCACTACCGGATAATTGCGGTAGTTGGTCTCATCCATCGTGCCCTTGATATCGGAGAGCATATCGAGCGGCTTGAAGCAAACCGGATTTTCGTGCATGATACGGCGGATGGGCACGCACTGATTAATCAGGCGGGCAACCGTATACGTGTCATACGGCGTGGAGAGCACGAACATGCCCTTGGCTTCCGCAGCTTCGATAACATCAGCCGATACGCGGCCATTGCCCGTAACTACGAGGCAGGAAATGCCCTGGTTTACGATATCGATAAGGGTTTCATCGTGGCGGTCGCCTACGAGCACCACATCATTTTCGTTGATGATGTTTTTAATCATGCTGATGGAACCTGCGGCAATGCGCACGTTGCCCTTGATGAAGTCGCCTTCTTCGCCGGATACCAGCACCTTGCTGTCCGTAGCGGCGATGACATCACGATAACGAACCCGCATGTCAGCCAGGTTCTGCATACCAAGTTCCTGGAAATAACGCTTAGCCAGGTCAGACACCGTCACGATGCCGACCATAACGCCCTTGCTGTCCGTAACGGGCACAGAGCGCAAATCGTGTTCGCGCATAACCTCACCCAGACGGCGCAGCGTGTCATGCTGACGTACCACGATTTTGCTGTCCAGCATAACATCCTTTACACGCGGATACAAATCCGTGAGCAGCAACGGCTTTTCTACCTTGAAATGCTCCAGGGCATAGCGGGTTTCTGCATTTACTTTACCAGCCCGGGCGGGAACAACATTTTAGCCAATCGCTGAACAAATGGAATCCGTATCCGGATTACGATGACCAATCGTGTAAATAGGTTTTGCGCTCTTCATAAAGAAAAATTCCTCCTCATATTAAAGCGGCTGCAACCGCTTGTTTGCTATATTCTTGTCCGCCCACTTTCATGACTTTGCCATGATGTGGTTCGCCTGCTGCCCTCTTTTGGGCACGCTCATCAAATTTCTGCGGGTCTTCTTCCCGCTTAATGGAAATTTCTGGCGGTGCGGTGATGCCGAGCTTGATTTTACCTCCGCTGACTTTGACGATACTTACTACGATATGATCGCCTATCATGATTTCTTCCTGTGCTTTGCGCGTGAGTACCAGCAAAATCCCACTCCCCCTTTATTCCGTTACTCTCAATGATACCACAAGTAGCGGGGAGATTTCAAACAAAAATGCGAATTTACAGCAGAAAAACAAAGAGATTCAAAGATAATTGCTATCTTTAAATCTCTTTTGCCTTTTTATTCCATTACATGGTACTCGCCGTCCAGGATTTCCGTCTCATTGAAGAAAATATGTATCTCCCGTTCGGCACTTTCCGGACTGTCTGATGCGTGTACCGCATTGCGGCGGCCATTGGTCGCATAGAGCTTACGAATTGTCCCTTCAGCAGCTTCTGCCGGATTGGTCTTGCCGTGCAGTTCACGGACACGGGCAATGGCATTCTCACCTTCCAGCACAAGCGCAATCAAGGGGGCAGAGGTCATAAAGCCCACCAAATCCCCGTAATAGGGACGACCAATATGCTCTGCATAATGAATAGATGCCAAACGTTCATCCATCTTTAAGAGCTTCATGCCGACAATGCGAAAGCCCTCCTGCTCATAGCGCTTAATGATATCGCCGCTATAATGCAAGGCAAATGCGTCTGGCTTAATCAGTACCAAAGTTTTTTCCATGTTTCCTGTATCTGCTACTAAAAACATAGACAAAAGTGTTTATGTCTTAGAAATCTTCCTTGTTCATCGTGCTCGCTCTCGCTGCCCCGAAAGACAAGCTACTAACGTTTGTATAGCACTCCAAAGGCGTTGACATCACACTCCTTGCTACGCAAGGAGACAAGTCTGTTCCCGACTAGCCATCGGTACATATATCGGAACTTGTGTTATTAAGCTATCCGATATTCTTTAGCATCCCGCAAATTTAGCGAAGCATTAAAATCCCTATCCGCTGTATAGCCACATTCGGGACAAACATATACCCTGTCTTTGAGTTTCAGCCCTTTGTGTATATGTCCACAAACATGGCAGGTCTTAGAACTCGGATAGAATCGGTCAACTTCCCGAAATTCAATGCCTATTATTTCTGCCTTGCGTTTTAGTTTGGCTAACAGATAATTGAATCTTTGTGCCGCTACCGCTTTTGCCAGATGTCGATTCTTCATCATGCCTTTAACATTCAAATCTTCCACTGTGATGAAGCGTGGTTTTTGCTTCACTATTTCGTGAATCGTTTTGTTTTCGTAATCCTCTCGGATTCTTGTTATACGCTGATGAAGTTTTTGTACCTTTAACTTTTGCTTTTCTATGTTTGCAGAGGCAGTAGCAGTCTTACCACCTTTCTTTTTTCTATATTTGTATTTACGACTAAGGCACCTCTGCTCTCTCCGAAGCCGTTTCTCCATTCCTTTGACCTTCGAACTCTTGTTGATATTCTTGAAGATTTTGCCGTCACTGACGATAGCAAGGTCTTTCACGCCTAAATCTATGCCTACACCGTCCGTTACTTTATGATATGATGCTTCCAAATCCTTGTTGTGCTTGGATTTTTCATCTATATCCACCACAACAGAGACATAAAACCGTCCAGCCATATAGGAAATTGTGCCATTAGTTACTTTTACACCTACAGGCAGATAACCAAATTCCTTTAACCTAACCTGTTTCAATGTTGGTATCATCAGTTTATGTCGCCATATTGCCCAGTCACCTTTGTTATTCTTCGGAAAATATAGCTTCACATCCTGATTGGCTTTCTTTTTGAAGTTCGGAAACCCCGACACTCCGCTAAAGTACCGCCTGAACGCTTGCTCGGCATTAACTAAGGCTTTCTTACGTGACTTAGAACCGCACTGGTTAATCCAAGTCAATTCTATTTTCAGCTTATGATTAACGTACTTGTCAAAGTCGTTGGCAGTAACAAAATGTTTCTGTTTTTCGTCAAGCTGACCACGCTGAAACATCTTGTACAGGCGTCGGTTATAGGCTATGTACTGGTTATACAAAAATCTTGCCACGCCAATAGAACGGATAATTTTCACTTTCTGCTCTTTAGTCGGGGCTATTTCCGTTTTGAACGCCTTTAGCAATCGTCTCATCCCCTTCAATTTCCGTAAACCATACAGTCTACCAGAAAATACATGAAGAATATTTACTATATCTTGCGATTATAATTCAGACCGCTTCCATAATCCCTAATAATTTCATCAACTATGAGTCCTTTGGCATTGACATATTGCTGAAGAAAGTCCACTTGATTCTCTAAGTCATCAGTTTGATTTCTAGTCGCCGCCCTCGTATAAATGACTATCTTACGGGAATCAGCGTCTTTGCCAATACCTTTAAACTGAAATACTGATCGTAAGTATAATATCTTCGATTTGTGGGGGTTCTGTTTGCTACAAGCGTTTTCTCTCTGTCCCAGCGTTAAAGTGTCCTAACTGTGACATTAAGAAGCTCGGCGAATTCTTTAGGCTTGTAATTCGTGATGTTTGATGTATTCATGGCTTCAATCCTCCGTGAACACATTATATCACCAATGTACACTTTTGTTTATAAAATTAGTTACTTAAAGTTCCTCCTTGCTCATTTATCTTTTATTTTGTCCAGTTCTTCCTGATAGATGGCTGCAACCTTCTGATAGTTTTCCCCGGATGCCTTCAATGCTTCGATTTCATCTTCCCGCAGAGCACGGATAAGCTCCGCCGGATTGCCGTAAACCAATGAATTGGAAGGAATCTTTTTATGCTGCGTCAGTTTGGTGCCAGCACCAATAACCACATTATCGCCAATCTCGGTATGGCCTAAAATTATTGAGCCCATGCCAATAAGACAGTTGCTGCCGATTTTTCTGGCATGCACCACGGCATTGTGCCCTATAATGACATTATCGCCTATCTCTGTCGGTTCATCCAACATCACATGCAGGGTGCTGTTATCCTGAATATCACAATTCTTGCCGATGGTCACTTTCTGGAAGTCACCGCGCACCACGGCATTAAACCAGATTCTGCTGCCTTCGCCGATTTCCACATCGCCTACTACCGTAGCCGAAGGAGCCATGAATACATCTTTACCTATGGTTGGTGTTTTCCCCTGATAAGAAAGAATAGTGCTCATCATTATCGCCTCCTGGTTTTAATCGGAAAACTATTGCTCTGTCTTATTATAACGTTTTTTGTGAAATTTTGCAACAATACAAAAGAGCACCGAAGTGCTCTTTTGTTTATGAATGTGAAATTAGCCCAGGATAACCAGGGATTCATGTGCTTTAACGCTCTGGCCGGCAGCCACATTGAAGCTCTTAACAACGCCGTCAGCATCTGCGGCGATTTCGTTCTGCATCTTCATGGCTTCGAGAATCAGCAGCGTTTCGCCAGCTTTAACAGCCTGGCCTTCAGCAGCTACGAGCTTCACAATTTTGCCCGGCATCGGAGCGTCGATGGAATGTTCACCAGCACCAGCGGCTACAGCAGCCTTCTTCGGTGCAGCGGGAGCTGCCGGAGCCGGTGCCGGAGCTGCTTTCGGAGCAGCCGGTGCTGCCTTCGGAGCTGCAACAGCGGATTTTACTTCTTCTACTTCGACTTCATAAGCCGTGCCGTTAACGGTGATATTGAACTTTTTCATTAATTATTCCCCCATCATATTCGTAACAAGATCAGAACGGACGAGCCAAGCCGCCACGAGCGGACAATGCCCATACATCACTGCGCTTAATGCGCACAGCTACAACCTTGTTACCCATCATCATCTGAACAGCAGCGGTAATTGCTGCTACTACTTCTGGCGAAGCGCCATTTGCTTCCGTTTTCATGGTAAAGACCTCCGAATTCCGAATTAGAGCGGAATGCACCCGTGTTTCTTAGCCGGGCCAACTTCACGTTTGCTAGCCAAAGCATTGAGTGCCGTAATGATATACGGACGGGTTTCCTTCGGCTCGATAACCATATCGACATAACCGCGTTCAGCAGCAACGTACGGTGTAGCGAAGTTTTCCACATATTCTGCCGTCTTGGCATCCTTGTCCGGATCCTTGCGGAAGATGATGTTTGCAGCACCAGCCGGGCCCATAACCGCGATTTCCGAAGTTGGCCAAGCCATAACCTGGTCAGCGCCGAGTTCGCGGCAGCACATAGCGATGTAGGAACCGCCATAAGCCTTACGGGTAATAACCGTAACCTTAGGAACCGTTGCTTCACTGTATGCGTACAGCATCTTGGCACCATGACGAATGATACCGTTATGTTCCTGATCTACGCCCGGCAGGAAGCCCGGTACGTCAACGAGGTTGACCAGAGGAATGTTGAACGCATCACAGAAGCGGATGAAGCGAGCGGATTTATCCGAAGCATCTACATCCAGACAGCCTGCCATGACATTCGGCTGGTTGGCGATAATACCAACGCTGCGGCCATCGAAACGGGCAAAGCAGCAGATAATGTTGGTGGCGAAATGCTCATGCACTTCGTAGAACTCACCGTTATCAACGATGGAACGGATAACATCCTTCATGTCGTAAGGTGCATTCGGATTGTCCGGGATAACCGTGTTCAGGCTTTCATCCTGACGGTCCGGGTCATCACCAGTCTCTACGATTGGCGCATCTTCCATATTGTTGCTCGGCAGGAAAGACAGCAGGTAACGAATCTGCTTGATGCAATCGTCTTCGTCTTCTGCGGCAAAGTGAGCCACACCGCTGCGCGTGTTGTGGGTCATGGCACCGCCGAGAGCTTCCGCCGTAACTTCTTCTGCCGTAACGGATTTGATAACGGCCGGGCCGGTGATGAACATCTGGCTCGTGTTCTTGACCATGTAGATAAAGTCCGTGATAGCCGGGCTGTATACAGCACCGCCTGCGCAGGGCCCCATAATTACAGAAATCTGCGGAATAACGCCGGAAGCCGCCGTGTTGCGGAAGAAGATACCGCCGTAACCGGACAGAGCATCTACGGCTTCCTGAATGCGCGCACCGCCGGAATCGTTGATACCGATGCAGGGAGCGCCCATCTTCATGGCCAGATCCATGACCTTCCAAATCTTATGTGCATGCTTTTCACCCAGAGAACCGCCTTCAACGGTAAAATCCTGTGCGTAAGCATAAACCAGACGGCCATCAACCGTACCATAACCGGTCACGACACCTTCGCCGGGCAGGTCTTTCTTTTCCTGACCGAAGTTGGTGCAGCGATGTTTCATAAACATATCCAGTTCAACGAAAGTACCTTCATCGAACAATTTGGCGATACGTTCACGGGCTGTCTGTTTGCCTTTCGCATGCTGTTTTTCAATGCGGGCCTTTTTTGGCATGCATTAAATCAATTTTTTCCTGAACAGTAGCCATTATAGACCTCCTCATATAATTAGCTTTTGTGTTCTACGCTATATATTTTGCACTATTTGCCGCGAAATTGCAAGTTTTTATTACCTAGTGATAAATAATTTCGGTAAATGTTGCAATTAATCACGCTGACAAAGTTCAAGCAGAACACCATGGGAGGCTTTCGGATGAACAAAGGCAATCTTAGCGCCGCCAGCACCTTTGCGGGGCTTTTCGTCAATCAGGCGCACGCCTTTTTCCTTGAGGTCAGCCAGAGCTGCTTCGAGGTTATCCACACGCAGGGCGATATGCTGAATGCCGCCGCGACCACCGTTCTTTTCGATGAACTTGGCAATTGGGGAATCATCAGCCGTCGCCGCTAAGAGTTCAATTTCACTGCCGTTCGGCGTCGGGAAGAAGCCCGTGGTTACTTTCTGTTCTTCAACGGTTTCTTCACCATTGTTCGGCAGACCGAGCATGTCGCCCCAGAAGGAGCCGACTTCTTTCAAGTCACCAACAGCAATACCAATATGGTCTACACCTAATACCTTAAACATAATGCATAACCTCCTAAAATATGTAAATTATTTTTTTAACATCTCATCCATCAGACCGCCTACTACGGTATAGGGGTCCGTATCATGGGCACGGATTTTTTCCACATATTCATCCAAACGACCGCTGTCCACAATCTGTCCTTGGACAAAATTGTTGATGCCGCTGTTCAGGATATCGAGCATTTCATCACGGGTGCGCTTCGTGCGGCGGCGGGTCAGTTCCCCATTGCCTTCGATATACGCCCTGTGCTTTTCTACTGTGCCGATTAAGTCCTCGATGCCCTCATTCTGGCTGGCAATCACCTTGGTAATCGGCGGCCGCCAGTCCGTCATAAAGCTGTCCAAATCCAGCATCATATTGATTTCCCGCACCAGCTTATCTGCCCCATCGAGGTCAGACTTGTTGATGCAGTACAAATCACCGATTTCGAGGATGCCTGCTTTAATCGCCTGAATATCATCGCCCATACCGGGGATAAGCACCACCATGGTGGTATCAGCGGCTTTGACGATATCTACTTCCGACTGACCTACACCGACCGTCTCAACGATAATGATGTCCTTTCCAAAAGCATCCATAGCCTTTACGGCATCAGCAGTCTTGTGGGAAAGTCCCCCCAAACTGCCACGGGTGCCCATACTGCGGATAAAGACTCCTGCGTCAAGTGTCAGTTCATTCATACGAATACGGTCGCCAAGGATGGCACCACCGGTAAACGGGCTGGTCGGGTCTACTGCTACAATGCCTACTGTCTTGCCCTGTGCCCGATAGGCCCGGGTAATCTTATCCGTAAGCGTGCTCTTGCCGGCGCCCGGTGGCCCGGTAATGCCCAAAACATAAGCATGGCCGGTATGCGGATAGATTTCCTTCATGATTTCCGTGGCTTCGGGATATTCATTTTCTATGGCTGTAATCGCCTTGGATAAGGCCAGACGATTGCCCTTGAGTAATTCTTTTGCTATATCCATAAGGTCACCACCTTTCGGTAGTTTTGTTTTGCAAGAAAATAGTGTCAGGAAGGAAAGCCCTTCTTATGCAGCTTCCCCCTCCTAACACTAGTTACTTGCTTAATTGATTAGAGCTTTACATTTTCCTTGATGAAGTTGACCACATCGCTGGTCGGCGTGCCCGGCGTAAATACCTCAGCAACACCAGCCTCTTTGAGTGCCGGAATGTCGCCATCGGGGATAACACCGCCGCCGATAATCAGGGTATCGGTCATGCCGTTGCCGCGTACCAGGTCAACCACTTTCGGGAAGAGATGGCCGTGTGCACCGGAGAGGATGCTCATGGCAACAACATTAACGTCTTCCTGCAGAGCAGCTTCGGCAATCTGTTCCGGAGTCTGGCGCAGGCCTGTATAGATAACTTCAAAACCAGCATCGCGCAGAGCGCGGGCAACTACTTTCGCACCACGGTCATGGCCATCAAGACCCGGTTTAGCAACAAGAACTCTGATTTTCTTTTCCATTTTGTATTCCTCCAAGCTAAAACTACGCTGTTGATTACAGGCTTACATGTGCCTCGTATTCACCGAAAACTTCACGCATCACATTGCAGATTTCACCGAGCGTTGCATAAGTCTTAACGGCACTAAGAATATGCGGCATAAGGTTTTCGTTTTCGTCCTGGCAGGCTTTCTTGAGGTCAGCCAGAGCTGCTTTAACAGCCTCGTTGTCGCGTTTTTCCTTCATGGCATTGACTTTGGCCTTTTGGCGTTCGCCAACAGCTTCGTCAACCTTCAGGAGGTCTTTTGGAGGTTCTTCATTTTCCATCTGGAACTTGTTGACACCAACGATGGTGCGGGCACCGGATTCAACATCCATCTGCCATTTATAAGCGGAATCCTGAATTTCTTTCTGGATATAGCCTTTTTCGATAGCAGCCACGGCACCGCCCATATCATCAATCTTCTTGATGTAATCCCAAGCTTCAGCTTCAATCTTGTCCGTCATAGCTTCTACATAGTAGGAACCAGCCAGCGGGTCAATGACATCAGCCAGGCCGCTTTCGTAAGCAACAATCTGCTGGGTACGCAGAGCAATCGTAACGGATTCCTGCGTCGGCAGAGCCAGTGCTTCATCACGGGAGTTCGTATGCAGGGACTGCGTGCCGCCCATAACAGCTGCGGCCGTCTGCAGAGCAACACGGACGATGTTGTTGTTGGGCTGCTGAGCCGTCAGCATGGAACCTGCGGTCTGGGTATGGAAACGCAGCATCATGGATTTATCCTTTTCTGCATGGAAGCGTTCCTTCATCACCTTGGCCCAGATACGGCGGGAAGCACGGAATTTTGCCACTTCTTCGAGCACGTTGTTGTGTGCGTTCCAGAAGAAGGACAGACGGCCGGCGAAATCATCAATCTTGAGGCCTGCTTTGATTGCCGCTTCGCAATATGCGATACCGTCGGCAATCGTGAAAGCGATTTCCTGTGCAGCCGTGGAACCTGCTTCACGGATATGGTAACCGGAAATGGAAATGGTGTTCCATTTCGGTACATTCTGGGAGCAGTATTCAAAGATATTCGTAATCAGACGCATGGACGGGCGCGGAGGGAAGATATACGTGCCGCGGGCTGCGTATTCCTTCAGAATATCGTTCTGAATCGTACCACGGAGCTGGTCAGCAGGAACGCCCTGCTTTTCGGCAACGGCAATGTACATAGCAAGAAGTACAGATGCCGGTGCGTTAATCGTCATGGACGTGGAAACCTTGCCCAGGTCAATCTGGTCAAAGAGGGTTTCCATATCAGCCAAAGAGTCGATAGCTACGCCAACCTTACCAACTTCACCTTCGGAAATCGGGTCAGTGGAATCGTAACCAATCTGAGTCGGCAGGTCGAAGGCGCAGGAAAGACCCGTAGCACCGTTTTCAATCAACATGCGGTAACGCTTGTTGGATTCTTCCGCCGTGGAGAAGCCGGCATACATACGCATAGTCCAGAAACGACCACGGTACATCGTGGGCTGTACGCCACGGGTGAAGGGATATACGCCCGGGAAGCTGATTTCATCCGCATAATCATCGCCCTTGATATCGAGTGGCGTATAAAGACGCTGCTCAGGAAGATGCGGGCGTTCCGGGAAACGTGCTACTGCTTTTTCTACGCTGGCTTCGTATTTTGCAAGCTCAGCCTGGATTTTTTCCGTGCTCATTAGGATTTGCCTCCTATTCAATTCATACAGTTCTATTTTTATTTTATATATAGTCTACCTTATTTTTTCATGCTGCCCGTTGCCACAAAGCGTTCATGGAAGGAAAGAGCCTCCTCAAGAATATGCGGCGTGTTCGCATGATGGGTTGCTTCAGTTGCTCTTTTGAAGTAATCGAGCAGAATCGGACGGTAGTCCGGATGAGCGCAGTTATTGATGATTTCGAGCGCGCGCTCACGCGGAGCCTTGCCGCGAAGGTCTGCAATCCCCTGCTCCGTAATAATGATATCCACATCATGTTCCGTATGGTCGATATGAGAGCACATCGGAACGACTGCGGAAATCTTGCCGTCTTTTGCAATGGACGGCGTATAGAAAATGGTCAGGTAAGCATTGCGGGCAAAGTCGCCGCTGCCGCCGATACCATTCATCATCTTGGTACCCGTGATATGGGTGGAGTTTACGTTGCCGTAGATATCCACTTCGATGGCCGTGTTCATGGCGA
This sequence comes from Pseudoselenomonas ruminantium, assembly GCA_902781305.1. Taxonomy (GTDB): domain Bacteria; phylum Bacillota; class Negativicutes; order Selenomonadales; family Selenomonadaceae; genus Selenomonas_A; species Selenomonas_A ruminantium_K. Next base: position 7,915 of record CACZIV010000065.1, on the reverse strand, counting down.
TAACGCCAAGGCGGTGCACCACTTCCGGGCTATTGGAAATTTCTTCCGGACGCAGCAGCAAGTATTTCTTGTACTTGGTTACGTCCTTATAGAAACGGGCCATACCTTCAGGAGACGGGCTGAATGCCGTACCGGAAGCAATCAAGAGTTTGCCGGCATCAATGAGATCGAGCATGCCATCCTGAATAACTTCGGTGTAAACCGTCAGGTCTTTGAGGTCCGAATCAACGAAACCAGCCATAACGGCGTTCGCTACATTGCCTACACCAGACTGCAGCGGCAGCAGGTTCTTCGGCATGCGGCCAGCTTCGACTTCCTTCTTGAGGAAGTCCAGCGTGAACTGGCTCATCTTGCGGGAATCATCGTCGATTGCTTTAAGTGGACGCGTATGGTCAGGAATATCGCAAGGAACGATGTATTTAATCTTATCCGGCGTGCAAGGGATGTATGTCGTACCTACACGGTCCGTAGCCTTTACGATAGGAATCGGCAGACGGTTTGGCGGGTCCATCGGAGTATAAACATCATGCATACCCTCCAGTTCGAGCGGCTGGGAAGTATTGACTTCCACGATAACCGTATCTGCACTCTGTACATAGGAAGCCGCATTGCCCAGCGAAGTCGTCGGGATAATGTTGCCTTCTTCCGTAATCGCACAAGCTTCAACGATAGCCACATCAACCTTGCCGAGATAACCGCAGCGGCTGAGCTGAGCCGACTCGGAAAGATGCAAGTCCAGATAATTCACCGAACCGTCGTTGATTTCATTGCGCAGGTCCTTATCCGTCTGGTAAGGCAGGCGTTTTTTGATACCGTGAACCTTTGCCAATGCTTCATCCAGCTCAGGGCCAGTAGAAGCGCCTGTCCAGAGGTTAATGGTGAACGGCTCTTTTTTCATCCGTTCAGCCAGTGCCAGCGGAATAGCCTTCGGATAGGCCGAAGCGGTAAAACCACTGGTTGCAACATTCATGCCTTCTTTGAAAAAAGCTGCTGCTTCTTCCGCCGTGACAATCTTTTCCTGCAACTCTTTGTTGCGCACGCGGTCGAGAATATCAATCATGGAAAATCCTCCCTCATCAGTGCCGACTCATCTTCGATTCCGGCAACAGATTTTATTAACATGGGGTAATTTTTTTCATAAACAACAGCTATGATTACTCTTTATTTCAACAATGATAACATGAAGTTATCATGATTATGAATTATAATCATAGTTTATCGTACTACTATGTAGTAATTATGCCCCACGACTTATGTTAGCACGAAAAGAAACCGCCGTCAAGTAAGACTTGACGGCGGCTGACCATATTTGTGAAATTTTTATCAGAACATATCGTGTTCAATCATATATTCAGCAATCTGCAGGGCATTGAGGGCTGCACCTTTGCGAATCTGGTCACCGCAAACCCACATATTAAGACCATGCTCGATGGAATAGTCCTTACGCAGACGACCAACGGCAACATCGTTCTTGCCGGAGGTTTCGAGCGGCTGCGGATAGAGCTGTTCATCGGGGTTATCCACCACTTCTACGCCAGGGAATGCTTCGAGAGCCTTGCGGGCAGCTTCTACGCTTACTTCATCCGCGAATTCCACATTGACGGACTCGGCATGACTGCGGTATACCGGCACGCGAATGGTCGTTGCCGTGATGCGCATATCGTTGTCGCTCATGATTTTCTTTGTCTCGTCAATCATCTTCATTTCCTCTTTGGTATAGAGGTTTTCCTTGAAGACATCAATCTGCGGCAGCAGGTTGAAGGCAATCTGATAATGCTTTTTGAGAGCTGCGCCAGGCAGAATGTTCGCCGTAACGGGCTTGCCTGCTACGATATCTGCGACCTGCTGTTCCAGTTCTGCCATAGCTTCCTTGCCGCCACCGGATACTGCCTGATACGTGGATACGACCACACGTTTGATTTTGGCGATATCGTAAAGCGGCTTTAAGGCCATAACCATGATGATGGTCGAGCAGTTCGGGTTCGCGATAATGCCTTTGTGCTGGGCAATGGCTTCCGGATTGACTTCCGGCACGACCAGAGGAACTTCCGGGTCCATGCGGAAGGTGCTGGAGTTATCGATAACCACGGCACCGGCTTTTACAGCAGCAGGCGCAAATTCCTTACTGGCACTGCCACCAGCGAACAGGGCGATATCCACATCTTTGAAGGAATCCACCGTGGCTTCCTCAACGGTATATTCCTTGCCCATAAACTGGATTTTCTTGCCAGCACTGCGTTTAGAAGCCAACATTTTGAGATCAGCAAACGGGAAATTGCGCTCCTCAATGAGATTTAAGAATTCCTGACCTACGGCACCCGTTGCGCCTAGAATTGCCACATTATACTTTTTCATCGACATTCATTCCTTTCGCTTGTAAAAGCCGTTTTTCTTTTTATGCCTTAAAACTCCAAGAGTTTATCCAAGCCTACAGTCAACCCTTTAAGGCTGCGCACCTTCTGTGCCGCGAGCACAACGCCGGGCATAAAGGACTCACGATTTAGGGAATCATGACGGATGGTCAGAGTCTGCCCCAAGCCGCCAAAGATAACTTCCTGATGCGCTACATAACCAGGCAGACGCACACTATGGATATGCATACCTTCATAATCTGCACCACGGGCACCCGTGATTTTTTCTTTTTCATCTGGATGACCCTGCTTATGCTCAGCGCGGACTTCAGCAATCATCGCCGCCGTCTGCACAGCTGTGCCGGAAGGAGCATCGAGTTTGTTGTCGTGATGAAGTTCAATGATTTCCACATCTGGCATATATTTTGCCGCCTGCTTAGCCATAACCATCATCAGTACAGCCCCGATGGCAAAATTAGGAGCAATAAAGGCCGGTGTATCATTTTCCTCGGCCAGTTTCTTAATCTCTGCCTTCTGCTCATCACTAAGGCCAGTTGTACCAACCACCGGGCTGACTTTCGCTTTCAGTGCGGTCATAACATTATTAAAAACCACATCCGGACGAGTAAAGTCAATCATAACCTCCGGTTTAATACGCTCCAGCGCCGCCTGCAAATCCGTCTCCACAAGCACACCACTTTTTGGCAGACCAGCCAACTCGCCGCAATCCGCGCCGCCGGCAATATCCACAGCCCCAACCAGCTGCAAATCCTCTGCTTCCTGTACGGCTTTCAATACCGCCCGGCCCATACGGCCGCATGCGCCATTCACCAATACTGTTACCAAAACACACGCCTCCTATGCTGTTTTAAGCTAGAAATATTGTATACTATGTCTATGTGTTATGTCAAGATGTTCTCGACATAAATACATTAGATATCCGTAATATTTTCAAACTGTTCCTTATACTGCAACGCCAAAATTGGCAAAACATCCTGTCGCTCCTCGCGATTAGCCACTGTTTCCTGAGCTGCTTGTCGAGCTTTCAGCAGAATATCCATGTCATTTAAGACATCCGCCACCTTCAAATCCGGCAGACCATGCTGCATGGAACCAAAGAACTGTCCCGGCCCGCGCAGACGCAAATCCTCCTCAGCCAGCTTAAATCCATCACTGGTTTCTGCCATGATTTTCAAACGCTCACGCGCATTTTCCGTCTTCATTTCCGAGACGAGAATACAATAGGACTTATACTGCCCGCGCCCAATGCGCCCGCGCAGCTGATGGAGCTGTGCAAGGCCAAAGCGCTCCGCATTCTCCACCACCATAATGCTGGCATTGGGCACATTGACACCGACTTCAATAACCGTAGTCGACACCAAAAGTTTTATTTTGTTATCGTAAAAATCCTGCATGACCTGCTCTTTGTCAGCAGCTTTCATCCGGCCATGCACAAGGCCGCAGGGCATATCGCGAAAAATGCCATAGCGCAGTTCATCATAGACTTCCTCAGCCGAAGGCAGGTCGCTTTCCTCATTCATCTCAATCAAAGGACACACCACATAAGCTTGTCTTCCTGCAGCTAACTGCTGATGAACATAGTCATAAATCAACTCTCGCCTGTCCGGCTTGCGCACAAAGGTGCGAATTGGCTGCCGCCCCGGTGGCAACTGTTGGATAAGGGATACATCCAAATCCCCATAGACCGTCAACGTCATCGTGCGGGGAATCGGCGTTGCCGTCATAACGAGTACATCCGGCATAAGGTTTCCCTTTTTCTCCAATTCCGCCCGCTGGGCAATGCCAAAACGGTGCTGTTCGTCGGTTACCACCAGACCGAGTTTTGCAAACTCCACACCTTCTTGAATCAAGGCATGGGTGCCGATGACAATATCGACTTCCTGTGCGGCAATCTGCGCGTACATTTCCTCCCGCTTTTTCTTGGTCAGCCTGCCCGACAAAAAACCAACACGAATCCCAAGCGGCGCTAACTGCTGACAAAAGCCTTCATAATGTTGGCTCGCCAAAATCTCCGTAGGCGCCATGAGTGCTCCCTGGTAGCCATTTTCCACCGTCTTAGTGAGCGCCAGCATGGCAATAACCGTCTTGCCGGAGCCAACATCGCCCTGTACCAGCCGCCGCATGGGCAACGGGCTTTCCATATCCCGCTGAATTTCCTGCCAAGTACGCTGCTGGTCATCAGTCAAGGCAAAGGGCAAAGACTTTAGAAGTTTTTCCACCAACTCACTGGAAAGCAAATGGCGAATCCCCTGGCTGTGTTCCCGCGCCTGCCGCTTCAAGAGCAGCAAACCACACTGAATCAAATAGAGTTCCTCAAAGGCCAGCTGAATGCGGGCAGCCTTAAGCGCCGCAAAATCCGCCGGAAAGTGAATATCGTGCAACGCGGTCTTTCTGGATAGCAGCTGATAGCGCGCGACCACACTTTTGGGAATCAATTCACTTATCGTTAAATCCGCGGCCAATAATCCCTGCAACAGCTTGCGGAAAAACTTCTGATTCAGCCTTTCCGTAGCCGGATAAACCGGCATAATCCCCGTCATATTTTCTGGTGTATCATCTTCATCAAGAATCTGAAAGCTCGTCAGCTGGCTCATAGCAAACTGCCCTCGCCCGCCAAAAGCATACGCTGCCTTTCCCGTGACAAAGACTTTCTTGCCCACTTTTAATTTAGGCTTTAGATACTTCTGATTAAACCAAGTCACCTGCAAGATTCCTGTACCATCACCAATAAGTGCGATGAGAATGCTCATTCCCCTCCGTCCGCCCTGGCGTTCAGACACATTCATAATCATGCCCGCTACTGTAGCTTTTTCGCCAGCCTGCAACTCCGAAATCTTTGTCAGCACACTCTGGTCTTCATAGGTGCGGGGAAAATACGTCAGCAAATCATAAACTGTAAAAAGCCCCAACCGGTTAAGTTCAGCCTTTTTCTTTGGGCCTACGCCTTTCACATATTGTATTTCATCCGTCAGCTGCAAAAAATCACATCCAATACTCATTCTGTGCTAATATATTCGTTCTAATCTAAAGTATTCCTGCATAAGAAAAAGCCCTTCGCAATGGAAAGGCTTATGTTTATACTGCTTTGAATTCTTCTTCTGCGTAACCAAACCGCGTGGTCAGACGATAAATAATCCGACTGTCCTTAGCACTGCGAATGGTAATATGGTCAATATCCCTGAGCATACTCTTGATATCCATAACCGCAGCCATACCACTAATATAATCCGTGGCTCTCTCCATGGTCATTTTGTACCGTTCCGGTGCTAATGCGCCCGTATGATAAATATCCATACAGACCCGCTCAGCTCTGTCCACAGAGTGACGGCAAAGCTCCGGTTCCCAAGCATTATTTAACTCCTTAACCCGTTCGAAGTACTCCATAACAAAAAATTATCACCCCACAAAATCCCAGATTGTAGCGTTTATCTGTCTTATTTCAACAAAAAATTTGCAACATCAATATTTGCATATTTTAGCATAATTCTGTGTAAAATACAATTAGTTGGGGTCAAATTTGTGGGATGCATCTTCCAGTAAAGCATCACGACGCTGCTTGCTGGCGGCAAAGTAATCATATATCGCCTGCCTGTCCTGTGTTTCACAAGCTGTAATAACCTTGTCCATGATTTCCTGCAGTGTTTTGAGATTGGCCGCAATGGCCTTGCCGTTGGTCATGCAGATATCCGCCCACATATCCGCATTAGAAGATGCGATACGCGTAGTATCCTTAAAGCCACCACCGATAAGCTTGATACAGGATTCCATATCCCCGCCGGATTGATTGAGCAGCGTAACGAGTGCTGCAGCTGCCACATGAGGTACATGACTGATAACAGAAGCACAGCGGTCATGCTTGGCAATATCAAGCGTCGTAAAGTTCGCACCGGTATGCCGCAATACGCTCATCAGTTTATCGTGAGCTTCCTGCGGCGCACCTGTATCCTCTACAATCACATACGCCTTGCCCACAAACAAATCCTTTTTGGCCGCCGTCACGCCGCTCTTTTCCCGGCCCGTCATGGGATGTCCAGCGATATAGTAAATATCCGGCGGCAGAATATTTTGCAGATGCTCCCAAATATACTGCTTGGTGCTGCCCGCATCGGTGATAATAGCGCCTTTTTTTAGATAGGGCAAAATCTTTTCCACCATGGGCACAATCTGCAAAACCGGCGGACTTAAAAAGACGATATCGGCGTTGCCTACCACTTTGGCAATATCATTCGCAGCCAAATCCACCGCCCCTAGCTCCATGGCTTTATCCATGGAAGCTTGTGTACGGCATAGGCCTGTGATGTAGATGTCGTCGCCCAGTTTATCTTTAAGGCAAAGCCCCAAGGAACCGCCGATAAGACCTACACCGATTATGGCCAGCGTTAATTTCTCCTGTTTCATATTACACCGTGCGCTCCATGACTTCCGCAATCCTGCCCAGTTCGCTCATCAGCAGGTTGAAGTTCTTCGGCGTCAGGCTCTGGTCACCATCAGAGAGCGCCACTTCCGGATGCGGATGCACTTCGATGATAAGCCCGTCACAGCCAGCCGCCACAGCCGCTCTAGCCATGGGTTTCACCATCTGCCAGCGGCCCGTGCCGTGACTCGGGTCAACGATAATGGGCAAATGAGAAAGCTCTTTAACAGCTGCCACCGCACTGAGATCCAGCGTATTACGCGTAAAGGTTTCATATGTGCGGATACCGCGCTCACAGAGAATGACCTGCTCATTGCCGCCCGCCATAATGTACTCGGCAGCATTGAGCCATTCACTGATGGTAGCCGACAGACCGCGCTTAAGCATAACAGGCTTATTGGCCTTGCCCAAAGCCTTCAAGAGCTGGAAGTTCTGCATGTTGCGGGCGCCGACCTGATAGAGGTCAGCATATTTGCCAACAAGCTCCAAGTCATCCTTGTCGACAATTTCCGTAACGACTTTCAGACCTTCTTCGTCAGCAACCTGGCGAAGCATTTTCAGGCCGTCTTCAGCAAGGCCCTGAAAATCATAGGGGCTGGTGCGGGGCTTGAAGGCACCGCCGCGCAGGAACTGTGCACCGCCTGCCTTTACCGCCTTAGCAGCTTCCCGGAGCTGTTCAATGCTTTCCACCGAGCATGGCCCCGCCATAACCACAATCTGCTTGCCGCCGACTTTCACGCCGTCCACATCCACAATGGTATCTTCCGGGTGAAAATTACGGCTGACCAATTTATATTTTTCCGTGATGCGGACAGTCTTTTCCACGCCCTCCATCATATTCATTTCCAAATTTGCGATTTTCTTCTGATCGCCAATTACACCTACGATTGTTACTTCCTCGCCTTCCGATATATGGGTTCTAAGTCCAGCGGATTCCACTTTTTTGATGACTTTTTCTAAATTTTCTTTTGTAGCGCTGGGGCTCATTACGATAATCATGTTCATTCCTCCATAATAACATAATCAATTCAAAGTTCAAATAGAAAAAGCCCGCCCCCGCACAGGGACGAGCTGTTATACCCGTGGTACCACCCTGCTTGCTGATGCAAGCCTCTCTATTCGGATACAT
>CACZIV010000064.1 GCA_902781305.1 Pseudoselenomonas ruminantium | reverse complement strand
GGTGGTAATACTTTTCGCCGTTGCACTGAATGACCCACAGGCAAATGTATGGGCTTTTTAGTTACCTGCGCCGGGCAAGACCGGCGGCGCGTATGTTCATATCAGTGTTTAGTTTATGCCGTTTGTGGGCCAGTCCTCACTTCGTTCGGGCAATCGTTCCACGGCGAAAAGCATCACCACCTCCCCCTAAGCGATGTCTGTATCAACCATCATTTTCGTGGTGATAAGCAGCAAGTACATCGATGTTCTTGTTACGGGAGCAACGAGTTCGTGGAGATAGTCTAATCCGTAACTTGGGGCGAACGGGGAGTGCTTTTTCTGTCAGGAGCGACTGCCTGAACGCAGTGAAGGCCGGCCCCATGTAGAACGAGGCTAGAATAATACGCTGAAAGAAGCGCCGTTGGCCTGCCCGGCGCGGGTAACTGGACAGCTCTATTTTGCGAAGGGGTCGTTTAGCGGGAAACAGAAAAAGCACTCCCCGTCCGCCCCTGACAACGTATGAACAAGATACCTTTACCACGAACCGAACTCCACGACAAACTGCAATCAACGCATTAAGCCCGGTGTCTGATGATACGTTTCCATCGCGTTTGACAAGCTTGTCTAAGCCGAGGAAATGTATCATCAGGCACCGGGCGCCTTTCCCTATCGTATTTACTTATTATGCAGCTTACTTGCCCGCCTGCATCCGATTAATCGCACTGACGAGCGCCTGAATGGACGCGGTAATAATATCCGTATCCATCCCGGCCCCCCAATGGGTCTTGCCTTCTTCATCCTTAATGCCGATATAGGCAATTGCGCGGGAATGCTGGCCGATTTCCAAAGCGTGCTCACTATAGGTGAGGTCTTTGTACTTCACGCCCAGATTCTTCTGCAGGGCATTGGACACTGCATCCAAACGGCCGTTGCCCTTGGCCACAAAGGTTTCCAGCTGGCCGTTGACCTTCACATCCACCGTACCGGAACGCGTGCCGTCCGGCTCTTTTTTGAGCAGGAAGTCCACCAGTTCATACGGTTCAGCGATATTGACATACTCATGCTGGAAAATCTGATAGATTTCATCCGGCATAAGTTCCTTGTGCTTGTGGTCGGAAACGGATTTGACCCGATAGCCAAAATCCTCCCGCATCTTCTTGGGCATATCGATGCCATACTTCTGCTCCATGATGAAGCCCACGCCGCCCTTGCCGGACTGGCTGTTGATGCGGATGACATCGCCATCGTACTCGCGGCCCACATCCTGCGGGTCAATGTAGAGATAGGGAAGCGTCCACTTGTCGGGATTCTTTTCTTCCTTCCACTTCATGCCCTTGGCAATGGCATCCTGATGGGAGCCGGAGAACGCCGCAAAGACCAGCTTGCCTGCATAGGGCTGGCGATAGCCGACCTGCATACGGGTCAGGCGCTCATAGGTGTCCACGAGAACTGGCATATCCTCAAGGTTCAGCTCTGGGTCAACACCCAAAGCGAACATATTCATCGCCACGGTCACAATATCCACATTACCGGTGCGCTCACCGTTGCCAAAGAGCGTGCCTTCCACGCGGTCAGCACCGGCGAGCAGGCCCATTTCCGTATCGGCTACGCCGCATCCGCGGTCGTTATGCGGATGCAGGGACAGCACCACATTTTCGCGGTACTTCAAATGCTTGTTCATATAGGCAACCTGCATAGCGTAGACATGCGGCATGGACATTTCCACGGTTACGGGCAGGTTGATGATAGCCTTTCTATCTGCCGTGGGCTGCCATACATCGAGCACTGCATTGCAGACTTCCAGCGCATATTCCGGTTCCGTTCCCGTGAAGGATTCCGGCGAATACTCAAAGCGATAATTTTCTCCGGCTTCTTCCGTCAATTTCTTCAGGAGTTTCGCGCCTTCCACGGCAATCTCCTTGATTTCCTCCTTGGACTTGCGGAACACCTGCTCACGCTGGGCCACAGAGGTGGAGTTATAGACATGCACAACGGCATTTTTCACGCCCTTCAGCGCCTCAAAGGTCTTGCGGATAATGTGTTCGCGGGCCTGCGTCAATACCTGAATGGTCACATCGTCGGGGATAAGGTCATCTTCCACCAGCCGGCGCAGGAATTCATACTCCGTTTCCGACGCTGCCGGGAAACCGACTTCAATTTCCTTGAAGCCAACTTTGAGGAGCATCTTGTAAAATTCCAGCTTTTCATCGAGATTCATCGGAATAATCAGCGCCTGATTGCCGTCCCGCATATCGACACTGCACCATACAGGTGCCTTGTCCGGGGCGTCTTTCTTCGCCCATTCCAAATCCATCTCCGGCGGCATAAAATAACCTTTGCTATACTTCTGATAATTCATCATCGGCATTCCCCTCCATATAATAATAGCCTTCCCCCTCCTCCAACGGAGGAGACGAAAGGCCATGCACTACGCATTTCCCTGTGTCGTATACTACAATAACATATTGGTATTATTTTTGCAAGTTTTTTGTGTTATTTTGTAAACATCAATCTAACCCACCGTCTGCCTGATGGCTTCACAGTTTTTCTCGTAAACCTCTTTGACGTCAGCTGCCAATGCCGTGAGTTCCTCGCGGCTTTGGCCTGCCCGAATGGCCTGTACCATCTTGTCGGCAGACTTAAACAGGCCCATCAGGCTCAAATTGCCTGCTGTGCCCTTCAAGGTATGCACACATTTCCCCGCCTTTTCGATATCACCGTCAGCAAATGACTGGGTAAAATCAGCATAGGAACTATCGTCAAGGAATTTTACCAAAAACTTATGATAAAGCGCCACATTTCCCATAAACCGTTCTAAGCCTTTGTCGTAGTCAACACCTACGTCACCAAGCGTTTGTTTGATCTCCAACTGGTCCATCATGTTCGCATCCTTTCGCGTTAACAGCCACTCCTGTTCTTGCTCCTATACTTCGTGCTGAAGCCCTTGTTTTCCTGCCAACTAGGAAAATAATTCCCACATTATTCTACACGGCGGTCTTCGCCATCGGTTATGACCTTTTTCCAGCCGTAATACTGCGCATACATGAGGTTATGACTGCCTTCTTCACGCGGTTCCAAATCCGAACCCCAGGCCAGAACATCCGTATTCCAGGTCACGCAGCCCAGGTACTCGCAGATTTCATCGCCAATGGGCAGCACATCAATCTGATGCACCACGACCAAATCCTGTTCTCTATGCGCATTGATATAGTCAATACGGCCCATCCATTGCTGCCGCACATCCCATTCCACCGCACAGTAAATGGCCGCCGTGGCCAGCCATAAGGCAAAAGCAGAAGCAAAAACGCCACGGCACATGCCCTTATGCTGCTGATAAAATTCCTCCTTGCGTGGCATCAGTTCCCTGAGCGCCGTAACCGAAGTGGCGATAACCGCTGCCGTCGAGAAGAAGCCCGCCCGCGCAGGAGCCACTGGCACAAAAATCATCACCAGCATAACGCTCAAAGCACCGGCCAGCATCGCCGCCTGAAACTTAGTGACCTTGTTCCAGCGCTGTCCTTTGGGCAGCTGCCGCACATAAAAGCCAATCAAGGCCAATAGCGGCAGCCAAAACTTGGTTACCGGCCAGAAACACTCCACGAAATTAATCTTGAACATCAGCGGCGTCCAGTACATATCCGCCGGCAGACCGGGATTATATTCATACAGCCGCTGCAATTCCAAGCGCACCATTTCCCCCGGCGCTTCCACGAGCATGATGCCGCCGATGCACAAGCAGATAAAACCAATCACCATCCAAAGCTGCAGCTGTTTTTGCCTCTTGAAATGCCACAGCGCCAAAAGCGCAATAAAGCCGGTTGCCGCCGCACCGGTTTCCACCGACCAGCCGGCACAAAGGCCGCTTATAGCCATCAAGGGAACCGCCCACTTGGGAGGATTCTCCCAAAAATCTTCATGCCAATACTTTAAGGCAAAGGGCAGCAGAAACAAAAATTCCAGCAGTCCCATCCACAGGAACACGCAGCTGCCGCACATCCATAAAGTCGTCAAAAACGGGTCCGGCAGAAGAAACCAAAAGGCAAACACCAGCCAGAGCATATACGTCCGGTTCATCGCCCGCAAGCTTAACCCCGTGCCAATGCGGAACAAAAGCAAAAGCAGCCCGCCGAACACCAGGGTATTGAGGACATTGAAGATTTCCTTGCCCTGCCAGGCAAAGAGCTGGGTAAGGCCAATGCCAAAAATCCGCCCGCCCCAGGTCATGTAATGCGACCATTGGCTTACGACAATATCGTAAAACGAAGTAATGCGCTGCCGCGGCCCCACACCATCCAAAAGGTTGCCCCGGTCGGCACCATCCCAGATAAAGGCATAAGGTATATCGTCCGATACAAAAGGCAGCATGCAGTTACGCACGAAAAACAAGCCCAAAAACACCAGCAAAAGCATTTGCCAGGATTGTAATTTTTTCACCATTCATTGGCCTCCCCATATTTTCCCCAGTCAATTTGCTTATCAATGACAACGCCCTTCACCCCATGATATTGCGCATACATATTGGAACGGTTGTCCCTGGGGTCGTTTTCCAAATCCGCCCCAAACGTCAAAATCGTTTCCGTAACGGAACGATTCCCGGTGATTTTATCCAAATGACCGGGAAGTTCAATCGCCGGCACCACAATCAGGTCATCCTGCCTGTGCTCGTTAACAATTTTTTCCCGTTCAGCCCATTGCTGACTGTACGAGGTTTCAAGGATCAAGCACATGACCGTTGACAAGAGCCACGAAGCAATAGCCGTAAAGCCCAGCAGCGATACCCCCAGACGAATTTTCGGTACCTGTCTGCACTGCATTGCCGCCTGCGGCATAATCGCCCGCAAGGCAGCTGTTGACGCCACCAGCAGGAAAATCACGCTATGATAAGCACCATGGGCACGAAAATCTGGCGAGAACATCATCGCACAGAGCACCAGCATGCCGCCCGCCGCAAAGACCAGAATATAGCGTTTCCATTCCCGGCTGCACTGCCCATATCGCAGGCAGAGCACAACGAGAATCCATAACGGCAGTTCCCCCAAAAATACCGGTACAAAACCTTCGACAAAATTATATAGAAACATTATCGGCGTCCATAAAAGTTCCGGCGGCATGGTGTACTCCGGAGCCAGTTCCTGCATAAGCCTTAACCGTTCCATACTGCCCGGCGCCAGCATAAGCAGAAGAAGTCCCACCATAAAGAAGCCAAGCCCCACCAATTGCCAGCTTTGCAGTTTTTTCTGCCGATAAAACATCACCAGAAAAGCCAGTGTAATGAGCAGCGTGACAATGGCCCCCGGCTCTACCGACCAACCGGCCAAAAGCCCCAACAGTGCCATCACCGGCATTGCCCAGCCTGATTTATTCAGCGGCAAATCATCCCGCCAATAGGCTAAAGCATAGGGCAGTAAAAAAGCGCATTCCACCACCGCTGTCCACAGATACACACAAGCTCCGGTCAGCCATACCATGGTGTAGATATACGAGGGTATGGCAAAAAACAAGCCCAGCAACAGCCATAAAAGACCGGCTTTACTTTTGCGCAGATGTTCAATCCTGCCTGCCGCCAGCCAAAAGAGCACGAAGACCAATAGAACAAAGAACGCCGTATTGACAAAAGCAAACAAAAAATCATGCGCACTCCTCTGCCAGGCGAAGAACTGCACGGCAAAAAGTGCCGGCACCCGCCCTCCCCAGGTAAAGTAATGGGACCACTGGGATGCAACAATATCGGTCAAAGACGTGATTCTCTGCCGCGGCCCAATTCCATCCATGAGATTGCCGGCATGGGCACCGTCCCAGATAAAGGCATAGGAATAATCATCCCCGACCATCGGCATTAAGATATTGCGCCATAAAAACACCCCGGCGCCAAAGAAAAGCAGCTGCTGCCAGTTCAGCCGCTGCCATAAGGCTTGCCACAGGCCATACAGCCTGTCCGCCCAAACTTCCATGAACCACTATCTCCCCTCATCAACCTGTTTGTTCTTCTGCCGTCCTGCCACAGCCACATAGAGCACCGGCACAATCAGAATCCCCAGTATCGTTGCCAGTGCCATGCCGCCAACCACGGCCACGCCCATGCTGCTGCGCGCCCCGGAGCCTGCACCATCGGCAAACGCCAGTGGCAGGCAGCCGGCAATAAAGGCCACCGAAGTCATCAGTATCGGCCGCAGGCGCAGTTTGGCCGCCGTCAAAGCTGCCCGGATAACCGCTGTTCCTCTTGCCTGCCGTTCCTTGGCAAATTCGACAATCAATATCGCATTTTTCGCCGTCAGCGCTACAACCAGGAGTATGCCAATCTGCATATAAAGGCTGCCGGGCTGACCTGCAGCCAATTCCGAAACGAGTGCACCGCCAATCCCCAAAGGAACAGACAGAAGCACCGCCCAGGGCAGGCGCCAGGATTCATAGATAAAGGTCAGGCACAGGAACACAAAGACCAAAGACAATCCTAGAAGCACCGCGGTATCCGTCTGTGCCTCCCGGGCATGACGGCTGATGCCGCTCCAGGCGATTTGGAAACCATCCGGAGCCGCTTCACGAACAACATCTTCCATAGCCGCCATAGCTTCACCAGACGAAGAATCCTCCCCCGGCTCAATTTCAAAGTGAATGCTCCGCACACCGTCGTAACGACTTATGCTGACCGGGCCAGCGGACGTTTGGGCCTGCACCAGGGCATCCAACGGTACCATCGTCCCTTCGCTGTTGCGGACAAACAGGAAACGCATAGCCTCCGTTTCACTGCGGAAAGCCGTATCGGCCTGCAGAACCACTTTGTACACCTGGCCAAAGCGGATAAAGTCATTGACTTCTTCACCGCCGAAATTTACCTGCAAGGCACTATAGACATCACTTAGGTTTACTCCCAAAAGTTTTGCCTTGTCCTCATTCACCGTAAAATCTGCATAGGGCGTCCCCATATCAAAATCCGCTTCGATGCTGCCAATTTCCGGATGCTTTTGCGCAGCAGCTTCCACTCTTTTAACAACAGCCTGCAATTCTTCTTCCGAATGACCGGATAAATCCAACAGATGCAGCGAAACGCCGCTGGTCATCCCCAGTTCCGGCAAAGCCGGCGGATTGACGCCTGTGACGCCCGCTTCCGGAACAATTTCCTTGGCCGCACCATCCAGCCATTCCAGCAAATCATCCACGCCCTGCCCCTCTGCCGTGCGTTCCGACCAGTCCTTCAATGCCACAAAGAGGATGCCCGCATCGGGGCGTGTATTATCGCCCAACAAGTCCGTACCGCCAACGCCCACAACTGCCTTTACCGCTTCCTGCGCCTGCAGTTTCTCCGTCAGACGGTTCATGGACTCAATGGTATGATTCAGTGATGTTCCTGCCGGCAAGGCCAAACCAGCCATAACATAGCCCTGGTCTTCCTCCGGCAAAAACTCCTGCGGCATAATGAAATACAAGCCTCCGGTACCCACAATCAGCAGGAACAGAGCAGCCAAAACCAGCTTGCCGCGCCGCAGGCAATAGCCCAGACATTGCTGGTATTTACGCCCAACTTTAGAAAGCAGCTGCGCAAAACGCGCCAAGATTCCCGTTTTATCGGCCGCCTGCCCCTTGTTCCTGAGCAGCAATACGCAAAGAGCCGGGGTAAAGGACAGCGCTGCAAAGGCGGAGATGCTCATAGACGCCACCAACGTCAAGGCAAACTGCCGGTATAAAGTTCCCGTCATGCCCGACAAAAATGCGACCGGCACAAAGACCGCCGCCAGCACAAAGGCAATGGCGATTATCGGGGCCTGCACTTCCCGCATGGCTGCCGAAGCCGCTTCTTCTACTGGCAGGCCATGCTCAACATGGCGGAACACGCTTTCGATAATGACGATGGCATCATCCACCACCAAGCCAATGGCCAGAATCAGGGCAAAGAGGGTCAGCAAATTCAGCGAGTAGCCACAGAGATAAAAGACAAAAAAGGTCGCAATAAGCGACACCGGCACCGCCAGCATGGTAATCAGCGTTGCCCGCCCGCTGCCCAAAAAGAGATAGACAATCACTGCGACCAAAAGCAGCGCTTCGCCAAAGGTATAGGCGACCTCGGCCATGGATTCCTCAATAAAGCTGGTCTGGTCGACCACAATGCGGTATTCCATATCCGGCGGAAACATCGTCTGCGCTTCCGCGAGGATTTTTTTCACCTCGCCGATGGTTTCCAAGGCATTGGCGCTATCCGTCAGCGAAATACTGTAGGTCGCGGCCTCTTGTCCATCCTGATAGGAGACATAACGGGTATCCCGCCGGCCTTCCGTCACCTGCGCCACATCTTTAACCCGAACCAGTTCACCCTGCTGAGCGGATAAAACGATATTGCCAAAATCCTCCGGCGTCTGGCGGCGGTTCAACACCCGCCCCACCAGCTGATGTTCCTGTCCATTATTTACCGGCATCTTCCCCAATGTTCCGGCAGCGGGCTGAACATTTTGTTCCTGAATCGCCGACAGCATATCCGCTACGGCCAGCTTCTTAGACGCCAGCTTATCCGGCTGCAGCCAGATGCGCATGGCATAATCTTCCGTGTATTCATCCACACTGCCGACACCAGAAACGCGTTTTATCTTATCGAGAAAATACGTCTTGGCATAATTTTGCAGAAAAATACTGTCATAAGTTCCCTTGGGTGAGCACAGGGACATGACGAACACCATGCCCGGCATGGAACGGCTGGTGGTTACACCATAGTTCTGCACCGACTGCGGCAGCGAGGGCAGCACCGTCGCCACGCGATTCTGCACGCTGGCTGCCGCCACCTCCCCATCTACGCCTGGGGCAAATTCAATATCCAATTTATAATCGCCCAAGGCATCGGCACTCGATGACATAGAGCGCAAACCGTCAATGCCATGAATTTCCGCTTCGATGATATTTGCTACCGTATCCTGTACCACCGTGGCATCTGCGCCCTGATAAGTTGCCGATACCGAAACCGTCGGCGGCATGATGCTCGGATATTCGGCAATGGGCAGACGGAAGGCTGCCACCAGGCCGAACAAGGTCAGGAGCACAGCGAGCACCACAGCCTGCAAAGGATGACGGATAAAATACTGAGCCAATAAAAAACACCTGCCTGCTTAACGTATCACCATATTACTTCATAAACTGGTCGATGGCCTTATTTAACTGGTCAATCGCTTCCTTGTCGTTATCCCGCACCGCATCCACAATGCAGTGTTCCATATGGTCTTTGAGGATAATCTTGCTGACACCGTTAATGGCACTCTTTACCGCCGAAAGCTGAATGAGGACTTCACTGCAGTCGCGGCCATTTTCCACCATGCCCTTGATGGATTCCAAGTGGCCGATAAGCCGCGACATGCGATTTAGCACCGCCTTGGTATGCGCATGGGAATGCGTATGACCATGCGGACCATGATGGTCATCATGGGTATGGGTAACCACGGTTCCATCTTCTAATATATGCGTATGTTCGTTCATTGAATTTAAGTTCTCCCTGTCATCTTTCATAATTTGTTCATAGCATAATTTATATTCGCTGCAAAGCGTTTTTTTCCTGTCAGCAATGGTAAAAAAACAGCCACCCTAAAAAGGGCGGCTGCTGTCTGCTTATGCTTATTCAACGGCGATGGTTACATTTTCACCATTGATATTCCATTCCTTCGCTTCACCGGCAAGCGTTCCGTAAGCAACGGAATCGGCCAGCGTGATTTCCTTGAGGTAGTCCTCATTCTTCGCCACAATGGCCTGCAGTTTTTCATTGCCGGACAGGCTGACTTTGATATGGTCGGTGACTTCAAAGCCATTTTCCTTGCGCATGGTCTGCACCTTGCTGATGATTTCGCGGACGAAACCTTCTTCGAGGAGTTCTTCCGTCAGCGTGGTGTCGAGCGCAATGGTTACGCCGTTATAACGCTGGCAGTTGAAGCCTTCGGTCTGCGCCATGGAAACTTCCACATCTTCCGTCGTAAGCGTCACTTCGCCATCCGGCAAAGCCACGACGAGTTTGCCCGTGGCATCGAGTTCAGCCTTGGCCTTATGCCCGTTGAGTTTTTCGAGGGCACCCTTAACGGCACCAATCTGCTTGCCGACCTTCGGGCCAAGCACGCGGAAGTTCGGCTTGAAGCTGTAAGTCAGATATTCTTCCATATCGTCCTTGAATACAACTTCCTTGACGTTGAGTTCGTCAGCCACGATTTCCTTGAAGAAATCGGAGAGTTCGCGTTCTGCGTTCACATACATGTGAGCAACCGGCTGGCGGTTCTTGATGTTGGTTTCGTTGCGGGAAGCACGGCCCAGAACCACGATTTCAAGCACGAGTTCCATGTTCTTTTCGAGTTCTTCATCAATCCAGGCCTCGTTGACCACCGGATAATCAGCTAGATGAACAGATTCCGGAGCCGTCTTATCAATGCTGCAAACGAGGTTGCGGTAGATGGATTCGGTGATGAACGGAACCATCGGAGCGGCAGCTTTGGCCGTGGTTACGAGCGCCGTCCAGAGGGTCATGTAAGCGTTAATCTTATCCTGCTCCATGCCCTTGGCCCAGAAACGGGCACGGCTGCGGCGTACATACCAGTTGGACAGTTCGTCCGTGAAGGCCTGCAGAGCTTTGGCAGCTTCCGTAACCTTGTAGTTGGAGAGGTCGCTGTCCACTTCCTTGACCATGGTATTAAGGCGGCTCAGCACCCATTTGTCCATGACCGGCAGCTTATCGTAGTCAAGCGTGTACTTCGTGGCATCGAAGTTGTCGATATTGGCATAGAGCACGAAGAAGGCATAGGTATTCCAAAGCGTGCCCATGAACTTGCGCTGACCTTCCTGCACGGCATCATCATGGAAGCGGTTCGGCAGCCACGGAGCGCTGTTTTCGTAGAAGTACCAGCGGATAGCATCGGCGCCATGCTGGCCGAGTGCCTGCATGGGGTCAACGGCATTGCCCTTGGACTTACTCATCTTGCGGCCGTCCTTATCCTGTACATGGCCGAGCACGATGACATTCTTGTACGGTGCTTCATCAAAGAGCAGCGTGGAGATGGCAATCAGCGAGTAGAACCAGCCGCGGGTCTGGTCAACGGCTTCGGAGATGAAATCTGCCGGGAAGCGCTTCTCGAAGATGTCCTTGTTCTCAAACGGATAATGCCACTGCGCAAACGGCATGGAACCGGAGTCGAACCAGCAGTCGATAACTTCCGGTACACGGTGCATTTCCTTACCACATTCCGGGCACTTGATGGTCACGGCATCGATGTACGGACGGTGCAGTTCGATATCATCCGGGCAGTTGTCGCTCATTTCCTTGAGTTCGGCAATGGAGCCAATCGTGTGCTGATGGCCGCATTCGCATTCCCAAACCGGCAGCGGCGTGCCCCAGTAACGGTTACGGGACAAGCCCCAATCCTGTACATGTTCGAGCCAATCGCCGAAACGGCCTTCGCCGATGGATTTCGGAATCCAGTTGACCTTGTTGTTGTTGGCAATCAGCTTGTCTTTGACATCCGTCATCTTGATGAACCAGGTCTCACGCGCATAGTAGATGAGCGGCGTGTCGCAGCGCCAGCAATGCGGATAGCTGTGCTCGAACTTCGGTGCCTTGAAGAGCTTGCCGCTCTTTTTGAGGTCGTCGATAATCAGCGGGTCAGCATCCTTGACGAATACGCCAGCCCAGTCGGTTTCCTCGGTCATTTCGCCCTTGTTATTAACGAACTGCACGAACGGCATGTCGTACTTACGGCAGACGCGGTTATCGTCTTCACCGAAGGCCGGGGCGATATGAACGATACCCGTACCATCGGAAGTCGTAACATAGTCATCGCAAACTACGAAGAATGCCTTTTTCTTGAGCTTGCCCACAGCATAGTCATAGAGCGGTTCATATTCACGGTATTCGAGGTCCTTGCCCTTGTACTTTTCAAGGACTTCGCGCTCGCCTTCGACACCTTCAAAGACCGTGTCCACGAGGGCTTCAGCCATGTAATAAACCGTGCCATCAACCTTGATTTTCACGTAATCCACTTCCGGATTCACGCAGAGGCCGAGGTTGGAAGGCAGCGTCCACGGAGTCGTCGTCCAGGCGAGGAAGTAAGCATCTTCGTCTTTTACCTTGAACTTAACCATGGCAGAACGCTCTTTGACGTCCTTATAGCCCTGGGCTACTTCGTGGGAAGACAGCGGGGTGCCGCAGCGCGGGCAGTAAGGAACGACCTTATGGCCCTTGTAGAGCAGGGCCCTTCTTCCAGATTTCCTTGAGTGCCCACCATTCGGATTCAATGAAGTCATTTTCGTAGGTGATGTAGGGATGTTCCATATCAGCCCAGAAGCCAACCACATCAGAGAATTCTTCCCACATGCCCTTGTACTTCCAAACGGATTCACGGCACTTCTTGATGAACGGCTCGATGCCGTATTCTTCAATCTGTTCCTTGCCATTGATGCCCACGAGCTTTTCGACTTCGAGCTCTACCGGCAGACCGTGCGTATCCCAGCCGGCCTTTCTTAAAACCTTCTTGCCCTTCATGGACTGATAGCGCGGCAGCATATCCTTGATAACACGGGTCAAAACATGACCGATATGCGGCTTGCCGTTAGCCGTCGGCGGGCCATCATAAAAGGTAAAGGTATCGCAGCCTTCACGCTGATCGATAGCCTTCTGCGCGATGTTATTCTTCTTCCAGAAATCCAGAACTTCCTTTTCTCTGTCCACGAAGTTCAAATTGGTGTCAACCTTGCTGTACAAACGAACTCCTCCTCCAAACCAAAAACAGGATGCAGGTATACCTACACTTATAAACCACCTATTTTTCACGTACCATCATACGCTATTCCGTAACGGGGAATACCGGCGAAGCTTACTAAACAATTTTCAGCCCGCTGCTCCAAAGTGATTTTCGCCCCCTGATACTCTCTACCGGCTTGCACCATGACCCGGCTCGCTAAAGATTTCTTCTGAAGGTTACTCTCTTTATCAACGCATTTACACATTAACAGTTCATAGTTTACCACAAACTATACGCAATTTCAACGAGAATTTACAACGTAACGCTATCTAAAATTTCCACATCATACCTGCTTTCCCCGCAATGCCCCGCTGCTTACCGCAAGCACCCAGCAAACCAAGGGTCAAGGTGAAATTGCTGTTTTGCGGTTGATGCAGCCAGCCGATTTCAAATATGCCGCTGTTGCCCTTGAGACTTGGTGTGCCCGTACTGTATCCGGCAACCGAAGCTTTGGCATCGCCGCTGAATTCGTGTTCCCAGTAAGCACCAAAGTAGCCTTTGCTCTCCGCCGTAAAAGCGTGCGTGAGCTTGGCCCCCAATCTTAACCGATGGCTGTTGACCGCAGAAAACTGATAAGTCTCGCCTGTAGTCAGACGAGCAGAGTCGCTGCCTGTATGGCTGTAGAAATATTTTAGAGAAACGTCCACTTCATTGCTACCGGCCAATTTGACCGCTTTCCCTAAGCCAAAATGCGCCCCCCAGTAATTGCTGTCGCTGTCGTAGCCAATGGCTGTACCCTCATAGCCCGTAAAATCACGGGAACTGTAATCTGCCTTGGTTCTGCCGGCACGCAAGCTGGCTTCATAGTGCATGCCCTTGGCATTCTTATGCTGGACAAAGATTGCGCCCCCGCCATAATCGCTATCCCCTTTGCCGTGCATGTTGTTATAGTAGCTGTCATAGCGGCCTTTGCCGTATTCACCGGCAAAACCATACAAAAGTTTGCCATTGCCGCTTTTGACTTCCCGGGCCATGCCCAAAAGCGCACTAAAGCCGCGGGTGTCTACATGTGAACCGGTCTGGTAACGGTACTTGCCCCCCTGCATGGCAAAGAAAGGCGACCATTCACCCTTTACCGCACGTTCTGATGACTTAACGGCTCTTTCTGCCTGCAGCAGGCCATCGGCAGCGAGCAAATCTGCCCCGCTATTTAGAAACGCCGCCTGAGCCGCACGCGTCTCTACCGGTGACTTTGCCTCATCCGTGGTTTCCGCTTCGCCCAAAACAGCCTGCAAGTTGTTGGTGTCCTTGTTAAGCGTATAATGGTAATTGAGCGAAACACCCTGCTTCAGCGTCCCTTCCGTCTGACTGCCATAGCTGAGCGTACCTTGGGCAGAAATGAGATTTATGGTCTTTCCTGCAGATAGTGCGGCATCTCCCGCTGCCGACAAGACAATATTTGTTTTGCTCAGGTCGGTGTTATCTGTGCCGGTCAAGGTCAGCATATTGCTGCCGGACTGATAAGTTGAAGGCAAATGGAACGAAAGCGTCTCAAAATTGTAGATATTTTTGGCGCTTATGCCCGAAGAAGCCAGATAAAGCGCATTGCCCGTAAACAGGTCGCCAGCATTGGTAAGGTTATAGTTAAAACCATCGGTAACATTCCCGGTCAGATAAACGCCGCCGCTGATTTCTTTTAATTGCGCCGGGAAATAAATCGCAATCTTATTGCCAGTGGCATTGCCGGTGCTGCTCATGGTAATACCGCCATGCAGATATACAGAGCCGTTTCCGGAGCCGCCGGTCAGACGGATGGTATTGCCTGAGGCATCGCCTGCGACAGAAAAGCCGCCCAGCAAGGTCAGCTTGCTGGATATCGTGCCGCCGGAGACATTCACTGTGTTATAATTGGCATTGCCGTTCTTTGCATAGCCGCCATAAACCAGCCCCGTGCCGCTGGTGGAAATCGAGCCGCCGCTGATATTGACCGTATTGTAGAGAGCATCTCCATTTAGTGTGTAACCACCGTAGAATTCGGCATCCCCCTGCTCATACTCCGTGAACTTGTTTTTATCGTTGCTTTCAGCAGAAGGAATGGAGGCTGCTTCTCCGCCTGTCAGATTGATGGTATTATAGCGTGCATCTCCGTCATCGGCCTTGCCGCCCCAGATAAAAGCCCTGTACCCACCAATCGTGCCACCGTTCACCGTAACGGTGTTATTATCGGTATTGCCCGTAGTATAGCCGCGCCCGCCGAAGATATAAATTCCCTTTTCAAAAGTGCCGCCATTGATCGTGACTTTATTATCCGCGACATCACTGCCATTATAGCCCAGGCCGGCAGAGACATATGTATATCCCTGAAAATTGCCCGCGTTTACCGTAACATTGTTATTAATGGCAGCATAGCCGCTGCCCGTGGCCTTGCCCGCATAAATACCGGCTGCCTGCCAGGTGCCGGACTCATTGATGAAATTGCCGCTGTTAATGACAATGCTATTGCCTGTGGCACTGCCGCTTGTCTCTGTTATGCCGCCGTAAAAGTAGTTGGCATATTTAGAGTTAGGCACTGCATCCCCATTGACGGTATAGGTGCCGCCATTTATCGTCAACGTGCTATTGGCAGCATTTCCCTCCTTAGTATAGGCAGTATAAAACCACTGATGGCCGCCATAATACGAATAATCCCTATTCAGTGTCCAGTTCACATTGGCTATATTTCCTGTATTATGACCATCTCCCTGTCCATAATATATCTTGTCCTCTGCGTTTACCGTTCCTGTGACTGACAGCCAGCAGGATACTGCCATCTTGTCCTCTGCGTTTACCGTTCCTGTGACTGACAGCCAGCAGGATACTGCCACAGTCAGTAATGATGCCCATCCCTTTTTCTTCATTAATTTTATCTCCCTTCAATTACCAAACCTTTCTCAGCATGACCGAGGCAGAAACATCCTTGTCGTGGCTGCCCTTTTGCAGCTGAACATCACCGCCGAGTATCCAGCCCTTGGCAAATTCATTCTCGCCGCCCAGCGACAGCACCAGATGCGTTTTATCCTGATTGTTCTGCAAGGTGTAAGCATGATTGGCATCACCCTCATAGCTGAAATTCAGCTCTGGGTCTGCGCCTGTGAACGCATGTTTTACGCCCAGTCTTGCCGCATAATGTCCATGCAGGAATTGCCGTTTGAACTCCACGCCCAGCTGACCGGCAAAATAGTTATTGCGTTTTGCCTCTACATGCTGATTATAAATTCCTGCGCCTGTTTCGGCATACGCATCCTGCTTCATGCTGGAATACTGGAGATTGATGTACGGCGAAACGTGCCAAATCCGTTCCGGCTGCAAATTATGCTTGTATTCGCCACCAATTTCAACGATATTGGCATCATATTTTGCCTCAGCTCCCAAGCCAATGGAGGACAGATTTCTGCGCAGTTTGTTGCGAATTTTGCCACCATCAAGATAGATAAAGGCATCATCAGCATTTCGATGATAACAGCCATAAACACCAAAGCGGGTATCATAAATATTGCCGCCGGCATTTTTTGCCCCCAGGCTCGTCGCATTATAGCTCACAAAAAAGCCCGTGCGCCAGTTGTCGCTGACTGCTTTATCATAACCGCCGGAAATTGCCTGCCCGTGATAATCCGCGCCGCCCTTCAAGTCGCCCCAGTTTTTCGTAAATTTCAGCCAAGTATTGTTATCTGCCTGCACGGGGAGCTTCGCCTTCACCGGCACGGTCAAATTATTTTCGTTGTCCGCATCAGCTAAATTGTTTACCGGGATTTGCAAATCAACATCCCGCACGGAAAAAGCGGCTGCTTGTCTGTCGGCCAGCACGCGATTGACAACGCTACTATTTTGCGCCGCGCTCATCAGCTGCGCTGCATCCGTATTGCCGATTTGGTCGAGCGCCTGGCGGGCCTTTTCGGCATCCAGATTGTAAACCGTCCGCAATTCGGCTTTCCGGCTGTCGCCTTGCAGATTTGCATTCATATTATTCAAGGCATTGAACGTCTGTGTTTGTTCAGCCGTCAAGGCGCCCAGATTGTTTTCCGCTTTTGCCGTAACCGAAATTTGCTTGCC
>CACZIV010000063.1 GCA_902781305.1 Pseudoselenomonas ruminantium | reverse complement strand
TCTGCGTGCACAGAAGTGTGCGTGAATGGCTTTCGACATTCAGTTCAAGCTGATTTATCAAGGCATACGGGATGTTTTCCGTGTGCGAAGTTTGAGTAATCTGATTTATGCCCGGGTGAAGAATGCAGCCACGGCGGATGATATTGTCAGTGATGTGTTTGAAAAGATGGTGGAGCATCTGGCCGAGTTTGACTGTACAAAGGCATCTTTTGCCACCTGGCTTTCCCGGATTGCCATGCGTACGCTGACGGATTACTATCGCTGGCAGAGCTATCGGCAGAATGTGGAATGGGATGATGTGTTCTCACCGGCCGTAGATGAAAAAGAACGACCCGAAGGACAGCTGCTGATTAAAGAGGGCAAAAGTGAACTCTTGCAGGCTGTGGGCAAACTGGGCGAACGCGAACAGCGGATTATTGAACTGAAATTCTGGGGTGAACTGAGCAATAAAGAAATTGCCGAAACGCTGGATATATCTGCGGCGAACGTCGGTGTGATTCTGTTTAGAGCCATGGGAACCTTGCGGAAAATTCTGGGTGAAGAATAATTTAAAAGAGTTGGCAAAAAAATAGCGGAAAAATGAAAAAAGGGGTTTACAAGCCAGGGGCAATGTAGTATTATATTACTTGTTCGGGACGTAGCGCAGTTTGGTAGCGCGCTTCCTTGGGGTGGAAGAGGTCGTGGGTTCAAATCCCGTCGTTCCGACCATTTAGTAAATTCAAGAGCTGTTCTTCGGAACGGCTCTTTTTTCGTAAAAACGTAGTAAGGAGAATGTCGAAGATGAGTATTTTGAACGTTTCCCATTTATCCCACAGCTATGGCGGCCGGGAGATTTTTGAGGACGTCAGTTTCCGTCTGTTGAAAGGTGAGCATGTGGCGCTCGTCGGGGCCAATGGTGAGGGCAAGTCCACGTTCCTGTCCATCATCACGGGACAGCTTACGCCGGATGCGGGGACCGTGGAATGGGCACGGCGCGTGAAGGTGGGCTATCTTGACCAGCACGCGGTGTTAAAGCCCGGCATGACTATCCGCGACACCCTGCGCACCGCCTTTGACGATATGGTGAAGGCTGAGCAGGAAATGCTCGCCGCCTATGACAAGATGGGCGATGCCACGCCGGAGGAAATGGATGCACTGATGCGGGATGTGGGCGATATTCAGGATATGCTCGAAGCGGGCAGTTACTATACCATTGATGCCCGCATTGAGGAAGTTTCGGGAGGCTTAGGGCTTCGGGATATCGGCCTTGACAAGAAGGTCGATGAACTTTCCGGCGGTCAGCGCACGAAAGTTCTGCTGACGAAACTTCTGCTGCAGAATCCGGAAATCCTTATCTTAGACGAGCCGACCAACTATCTCGATGTGGAGCACATCAACTGGCTCAAAAATTATCTGACGAACTACGAGAACGCCTTTATCCTCGTATCCCATGATGTGCCGTTCCTCAATGCCGTGACCAACGTGATTTATCATGTGGATAATCTCCACCTCGACCGCTATACGGGCAGCTATGAGAAGTTCGAGGAGATGGCG
This sequence comes from Pseudoselenomonas ruminantium, assembly GCA_902781305.1. GTDB lineage: Bacteria > Bacillota > Negativicutes > Selenomonadales > Selenomonadaceae > Selenomonas_A > Selenomonas_A ruminantium_K. The sequence continues at coordinate 10,962 of CACZIV010000063.1, read as the reverse complement.
GCCTTAAAGCGCAAGCAGGAGGAAGCTGCCTACGAGCGCCAGCAGGCCGAAATCAAGAAGGAGCAGGACTTTATCCAGCGCAACAAGGCCCGTGTTGCCACCCGCGGCATGGCCAACAGCCGTCAGAAGAAGCTCGACAAGATGGAAGTCTTAACCAAGCGGCAGGAAAAACCGAAACCGCATTTCAACTTCCAGTCTGACCGCACGCCATCCCGCTTTGTCATTGAGGCTAAGCGGCTGGTGCTCGGCTACGATACAGCCCTTACGAGCCCTGTGGATATTCAGGTGGAGCGTGGCAAGAAAATTGCCATCCGCGGTACCAACGGTTTGGGTAAGTCAACCTTGCTGAAAACCCTGTTAGGCATGATTAAGCCCATCAGCGGCCATATTGAACACGGCGAATTCGTCAGCGTAGGGTATTTCGAGCAGGAAAGTGCTGCCGGCAATAACAATACGGCACTGGAGGAACTCTGGCAGGAATATCCCGGCATGACCAATTTCGAGGTGCGGGCGGCATTGGCTGGCTGCGGTCTGACCAACGACCATATCACGACCAAGATGATGGCGCTCTCCGGCGGTGAGGCAGCCAAAGTGCGTCTCTGCAAAATCATGCAGAAGCCGGTAAACCTCCTGGTGCTCGACGAGCCGACCAACCATCTGGATGTCGAAGCCAAGAAAGAACTCAAGCGGGCCATCAAGGAATACAAGGGCACAGTTCTCTTGGTTTCCCATGAACCGGAGTTCTACGAGGATTTTGTGGATTCAGTCTGGAATATCGAACGCTGGACGACAAAAATCATTTAATTTCATAACAGCTGTCCTGCACTGGCAGGAAAAAAACCATGGATAGAGAATTTAGACATTAAAGATTCCTGTCTGTGGTTTTTTTATACCCAAAACAAGGACGGTGTTAAAAATGCTTCTGGGGAGAAGTTCTTATAGAATTGTATGTTTGTTGCTGATGCTTGCGGCGGCATTTTTTTTCTCTTTATCCGATAAAATGGCGGAAGCAGAGATAAAGCTCTATCCGCAGCGGCAGACCGTGCGGGTGGGCTTTTATCAGATGGCGGGCTACCACATGATGACCAAGGAAGGAACCCGCTATGGCTATGGTTATGATTATTTGCATCTCATCAATCGGTCTGCGGATTTTGATTACGAATACATCGGTTATAATCAGGGCTGGAAGGATATGTTTGAACTGCTCGACAGGGGCGTGATTGATATCGTCACGGCTGTGCAGAAGACCCCTGAACGGGCGGCAAAGTATATCTACAGTGAAAAGCCGATGGCGTATAGTTCCATGTTGATGACCACTTTGGAAAGCAATACGCGTTATCAGCCGTACAACCCGTCTACTTATGACGGCATGCGGGTGGGCTTGCTTTCAGGGAATATGCGGAGCCTGGAATTTGCCCGCTTTGCGGGGGAACATAATTTTTCGTATACCCCGGTGTATTACGACAGCGTCAGTAAGGAGGAAGCAGCCCTGCATGCTGGTGAAGTGGATGCTATTGTCACCAGCAACAAGCGGAAGCTGCAGGAGGACGAAAAAATTTTGGAACTGACGAATCCGCAGCCGCTGTATGTGATATCTACTGCGGATAAGCAGACCATTATCCGGGCGATTGACCATGCGCAGCAGAAATTGTCGATAATCGACCCCGGCTGGGAAGTTGCTTTATCCAAACGCTACTATGGGGAAGGCGGCATTATGGCCTTGACACCGGAAAGTCAGTCTTTCCTGCGTGAACTGCAGGCATCCGACCGTGTATTTCGGGTGGTGGTCATGCCCCATGCCGAGCCCTATGCGTATTTTGATCAGGATGGACAGGCACGGGGAATTTTGCCGGAGGTCTTTAAACTGATGGCTGATAATATCGGGCTGAAATACGAAATCATACCCGCAGCGAATCAGGCAGAATATGAAAAACTCCTGCGGGACGAGCAGACGGACATTGTTTTGGGCATGAGTTCCAGTGCCTATGAAGCAGAAAAAGTAGGGTATAAGTTATCCAAGGCGATTTTGCGTGCATCCATTGTGCAGATTTCGATGAAAAATGAGGGCATGGAGGGCGCTGTAGGGATGACCGCCAATTTGAAACGCAAGCTGGCGATGCTGGGCCAGCTGCCGGAAAATGTGGCGGAACAGGATTATGACACAGCAGAGGAGGCAGTGGCTGCCTTGAAGTCCGGGCGTTGTTCCAGTATTTATACCCTTGGACTCATTGGCGAGAAATATGTGAATGAGGATAAACATAATTCCCTGCGCATCACCATTGTGCCCAATCGGTCCATGAGTATGCGGCTGGGCATCCGTAGTTCTCTTGACCACAGGCTGATGGAGGTCTTATCGGCGGCGATGCCGGATATGGATTCGGTGGAAATGCAGGATATTATGCACCGCTACACCGATGTGCAGCCCCGGAGTCTGAGCTGGGAGGAAATGCTCTACAGTTATCCGCTGCAATTTATTTTGCTGGCCGTTTTGCTGGCGGTGCTTGCTGGTCTTGGTTTGGTTACGGTGATTCGCAATAATGCCTTGCGTCAGGACGAAAAACGCCGTCAGGAAATCGATGCGGTGATGAGTTATATCTGCCGTCTCAATGAAATGGTGGTCAAGGTGGATTTGAAAAACCATACGGCGACAGAATACCATATCGACGAGGAAGGTCATGTGTTCGTGGATATGTTGCCGCATACAATTGAGCGTTATACCGGTTACCTGCATCCGGAGGATAAACTTAATTTCATGCCGGATGGCGAGTGGGATAAGGAAATGCATGAGGCTTTTGCCCAAAAGCGCAGTTATTACCGTGAGGTACGCAAGCAGGATGGCCCGGACAGCTATCGCTTTTTTGCCGCCCAATTCCAACCGTATTATGAGGGGGGCGAGCTGGCGGGCTTCTACTTCTACCGTCAGGATATCGATGATTTGCGGCGCAAGGACATCGCACAGCGGGAGGCCTTGAAGGATGCTTTGGAAACGGCTCGTCATGCCAGTGCCGCCAAGGGGGATTTCCTCTCCCGCATGAGCCATGAGATTCGTACGCCGCTCAATGCCATCATCGGTTATCTGACACTTGGCGAGCAAAAGGACAACAATGAACAGGATTTGCGGCAGCTGATTGGCAAGAGTCAGATTGCGGCACATCATCTTTTGGGCTTAATCAACGATATTTTGGATTTGTCCTCCATTGAGCAGGGCAAAATGAAATTGGCGAACGAGGAATTTTCACTGCAGGATATCGTGACGGAGATGCAGACGATTTTCAATGGGCAGTTGGAACAAAAAAAGCTTGACCTGATGATTGACGTCAAGCAGATGTCGCATAGTCATGTAATCGGGGATGCCATGCGCGTTAAGCAGGTACTCATGAATATTTTCTCCAACGCGGTGAAATTTACGCCGGAAGAAGGGAAAATCGAATTCATCATCCGGCAGGTGCTCCATCCCGGCAATGTGGTGATGACCACCTTTGAAATCACCGATACCGGCATTGGCATGAGTCAGGAGTATCTGAAAAATATCTTCAAGCCATTTGAACAGGAAAACGCCAAGGTGGCACATAAGCATGGCGGCAGCGGCTTAGGCTTAGCTATTACGCAGAATCTCGTGAAGATGATGCAGGGGTCGATTGAAGTGCGCAGCATCCAGAATGAGGGCACCAGCTTTTACATTTCCCTGCCTTTGCAGGTGGGCGCAGATGTCCCTGTGGAAACGGAGGAAAAAGAACAGAAGGAAGTATCGTGGGACGGTATGCGCCTGCTGCTGGTCGAAGACAATGAAATGAACCGCGAGATTTCGGAGACCATTCTTGCACAGTATGGCTTTGTCATCGATACGGCAGTGGATGGGCAGGATGCGGTGGATAAGTTCATGGCAACGGAACCGGGAACATACAAGGCCATTTTGATGGATGTGCAGATGCCCGTGCTGGATGGTTATGGGGCAACCCAGGCAATCCGGCGAAGCGGCAGAGCTGATGGAGAAACCATACCCATCATTGCGGTGACGGCGGATGTATTCACGGATGATGTGGCGCGTGTCATGGCCTGTGGCATGAATGACTATCTCAGCAAGCCCATTGATTTTGACAAGCTCTTGGAAAAACTGCGGAAATATGTGTGAAAGGATAAATAAAAAGTTGACCGGTCATTTTTGACCGGTCAACTTATAAAGTCATTTGCTTATTTGCTTATTTGCCGAAATATCTGTCCAGGAGACCTTTGAAACCACGGCCATGGCGGGCTTCATCCTTGCACATTTCATGTACCGTATCATGAACGGCATCGAGGTTGAGCTGTTTAGCCAATGTTGCCAGTTCTTTCTTGCCGGCGCAGGCACCATGTTCAGCATCTACACGCATGGTCAGGTTTTTCTTGGTGTCGTTCGTGAGGACTTCACCTAAGAGTTCTGCGAATTTGGCAGCGTGTTCGGCTTCTTCCCAGGCATAGCGCTTGAAGGCTTCGGCAATTTCCGGATAACCTTCACGGTCTGCCTGACGGCTCATGGCCAGATACATGCCGACTTCAGAGCATTCGCCCGTGAAGTTCTGGCGCAGGCCTTCAATAATACGGGGGTCAACATCTTTAGCCGTACCCACATGATGTTCATCGGCGTAATTCATATCGCCGCTCTGCTCAACAAACTTGGAGGCCGGGGCTTTACAGATGGGGCATACTTCCGGTGCCGCATCGCCTTCATGAACATAACCGCAAACCGTGCAAACAAATTTCTTCATAATCTTACTACCTCCTAAAATATATTACACATTAATCAGATACAATTTTATGGTGTGCTCATCACCATGACTTAATTATAAGTGACTGCCTGCAAAAGATAAATGGCTGTTTTAGGCGATTAAAAGAAAATAAATCATTATTGCTTTTTATTTCTCGTTATTACATCGAATTACATAATTTTTCGTGATAATTATTAACGGATAATAATTATTGATTAGTGTTGCCAAATTTAGGTGGTAAAATGGAATCAATGGTGTTACAATAAAAAAGATAATGTTTAATTGTTTTATAGGAGAGAAAGGACACTATGTTTACCTGTATGACAAGTTCTCCCGAGAAAACTGGTCACCTAGCCGAGCTGGTGGGGCAGAAGATTCGGGAAGGAACCGTGCTTTGCCTGGAGGGCGACTTAGGGGCTGGCAAGACGTTGTTTGTGCAGAGTCTTGCGCGTACCTTGGGCGTCGAGGGGGATGTGACGAGTCCGACCTTCAATCTGATGAATGTCTATGAAGGGATTTGCCGCATTTACCACTTTGACCTCTACCGGCTGGAAACAGAAGAAGAACTGGAAGATATCGGCTTTTATGAGTACACGGAGGAGCCGGAGGGAATCGTGGTCATCGAATGGCCCGACAAGTTCCCGGAGTCACTGCCAGAGGATTATATCGAGGTGCGCATTCGTAAATTAGGCGAAAACACCGATGAACGGCAGATTGATTTTTCCAGTATCGGCGAGAAGAATCAGGAGTTTATAAAGGAGTTGGAAGACTTTGTCCATACTGGCCATTGATACCGCTACGCAGGTTTCGAGCGTAGCCGTGGCTGATGAGGGGCGGCTTTTGGCCGAGCTTACCATGCAAGGGAAGCTCACGCATTCGGAAACCCTGCTGCCTCATATTGAACAGGTGCTGAAAATGGCAGCTGTAGCAAAAGAAGATTTGACCGGCATTGCCATAAGCAATGGCCCCGGTTCGTTTACGGGCTTGCGCATAGGTCTTGCGGCGGCAAAGGCCATGAGCTATGTGCTGAATATTCCCTTGGTCGGCGTTTCGACCCTGCAGGCACTGGCCTACCAGCTGCCTGTGCCGGGCGTGCGGCTGATGTGCCTCTTGGATGCCCAGAAGGGCAATGCCTATGTGGAAAGCTACCGTTGGGAAAATTCTTCCCTGCAGGTAGTAGAACCGGTCAAGGTCGCAAAAATCAGTGAGATTGTGGCAGAGTGCGCAAATATCAGCGAACCGGTCATTTTACTTGGCGATGCCGTACAGAAGAAAATCGTCGGCAAAATGGAACTGCCGGCAAATGTCAGCACAGCCATGCCGCATATCGTCATGCCGCGGGCGGCCTGCACAGCCATGCTCGGACAGGCGAAACTGTTGGCTGGCGAGAAGGATAACGTGATGGATTTAGAACCGGTGTACATCCGCCGCAGTGAAGCGGAAGTGCTCTGGGAAAAGCGTCATCCCGAAGAAGCTAGTGTACCACCTCGTCCATAACAGCATAAATAATTGTCAGAGATGTAGTCAGATGCTAGGAAGAGGAAGGCGGCATAGCGGTGGCTATGCCAACTGACGATGACAACGCAGATGGCTGCATATCTGATGATTATTGCAGCTATGGACGAGGCGGTACACTATGGCCACGAAGCCGACTGAGGAAATGTAATTGCAAGAAAGAGGAGAGTCAATGGACACTGTTCCTTTAGATAGTATAGATGTGAATAAGCTGGAATTTCGGGAGATGGCTCCCGAAGATGCGGACGCGGTAGAAATTGTGGAAAAGGCATGCTTTGCCATTCCTTGGTCGCGGGAGTCCTTCTGGAAGGAAGCGCAGAACGAAAACACCTTGTATCTGCTGGCTCTCGATGGCGAGCGTGTGATTGGCTATGTGGGCTGCTGGATTTCCTATGAGGAAGCGCAGATTACCAATGTGGCGATTCTGCCTGAATATCGGGGCAAGCGCATTGGTACGCGGATGTTTGGCGAGATTATCGACCGGGTGAAGGAAAAGGGCGTAACAGCCATGACCCTGGAAGTACGGCCCACCAATGCTCCGGCGCTGGCGCTTTACAAGGGCTACGGCTTCAAGGAAGCCGGCCGCCGTCCGAAATACTATCAGGATAACGGTGAAGATGCCATTATCATGTGGAATACGAAACTCTGATTGTATAGATAAGGTGACGGAAGTTTTTATGGAAAAGAAAAAGGAAGAACTGCTGACGCTTGCGATTGAGTCCAGCTGTGATGAGACTTCGGCGGCAGTTTTGCGGGGCGGACGGGAGATTCTTGCCAATATCATCTCTACGCAGATTCCCATTCATCAAAAATTTGGCGGGGTGGTGCCGGAAATCGCCTCCCGCAAACATATCGTAAATATCATGCCGGTAATTGATGAGTGCCTGCGCACAGCTGGCGTGGAACTTAAGGATATCGACCAGGTGGCCGTAACGTATGGCCCGGGGCTCGTCGGTGCGCTTTTGGTCGGTGTGTCGGCGGCAAAGTCGTTGGCGTTTTCGCTGGGCAAGCCTTTAATCGGTGTCAATCATCTGGAAGGGCATATCTTTGCCAATTTCCTCGCGGCACCGGATTTGGAACCGCCGTTTATGGCGCTCGTGGTGTCTGGCGGGCATACGGCGCTTGTCGATGTGCAGGGCTATAACCGCTTCCGCATGATGGGACAGACCCGTGATGATGCGGCTGGCGAAGCCTTTGACAAGATTGCCCGCGTGATGGGCCTGCCTTATCCCGGCGGCCCGCGCATTGATGCGCTGGCTAAAGAGGGCGACCCCATGGCCATTGATTTCCCGCAGGCGCTTACGGAAAAGGGCAATTACGAGTTCAGCTTCAGCGGTCTGAAGTCGGCGGTGCTCAACTACATCAACAGTGAGAAGATGAAGGGGCACGAGCTCAACAAGGCCGATATTGCGGCGTCCTTCCAGCGTTCGGTTATCGAGGTGCTGGTGGGCAAGGCGTTCCAGGCAGTTAAGGAAGCCGGGCGCGATACATTGGTGCTGGCTGGCGGTGTGGCAGCCAACAGCGGTTTGGAAGCCCGCCTGCGCGAAGAAGCGGAGAAGCGGGGCGTAAGGTTCCTCTATCCGAGCAAGATTTTGTGTACCGATAATGCGGCCATGATTGGGTGCAGAGGGTACTATCAGGCGCTCGATGGCGGGTATAGTGATTTGTACCTGAATGCGGTGCCGGGGCTAAGTTTGACAGACAAATAAGTTTATAAGTTACGTTCCAATGGCGGAACAGATATGGTTTTCACGCTGCGCTATGCCGCAGGACTAAAACTATTTTTTGCCTTTTAATTAAGTATCGCGAAGCGTCAAAACTCGCTTTGCTCAGACAGTAGACGCTTCACGATAAAACAGCGGTAGGCAAAAAATAGTTTCTTAACGCCCTGTGCCAAACGCTTCGCTTAGAAAATCATATCTGTTCCGCCAAGTTACGTTTTTAGGCTCTTTTTTACAGGTTATAAAGTAGTAAAGCCTTCCCTTGAGGGGGCGGCGAAGCTGCGGGAGTCCGGTGGACTCTCTGGAGCGTGGCAGACTGTAGGTCTGACGGATGAGGTGTGGAAAAAATGCGCAATACCAACAATAATTTAACAACCAAACAATTAAATATCTTGGACCGTCTAAAACAAATTCTCCCCTTTGTGGCTGACCTTGCCCATGGTCATGCTGCTATCTACATTCAGGCGGAAACTGCGGGCAAGCTGCGCATAACCGCCACGGCTACGCCGCATACGGTCTATATGCAGGACGCTGCGGAAGCGGCAGCAGGCTTGGTCGATACGTTATCCGAACCGCTGGTCACGGAGGTATTCCAATCCGCGCAGTTTGTGCATGGCAAGCGGGAGCAGGATTATGGGCATTTTGTGGATATGTATGTGTTCCCTATTGTCGATAATGCGCATGTGATTGCGGTTATCAGCATTGAGGTGGACAAGGAGCACTTGAATATTGATGATTTCTCCTATCTCATCAAGACCACGCAGGATGTGTTGAATTTTGCGGCGCGTGATGTGGATTTGGCGCCGTTTACGCCGCTTTCGGCCAGTGATGGGCTGTTGATTACCGACCAGTTCAGCCGGATTGTGTTTGCCAATGCGGCGGCGCAGCGCATTTATCGGGTTTTGGGCGTGGGCAGTCTCAAGGGCTGTCATTTGTTTGACCGGCAGCTGACACGTCATGTTACGAGGGAATCTTTTGAGCGGGAGCGGCCCTGGCAGAAGGAACTTTCGGCGGGCGGCTTGCAGCTTATCCGCCGGCAGATTGATTTGCAGGCTGGAGGAACGCTTTTGCGGCGGATTGTCGTGCTCTCGGATGTGACGGAAATCCGGGCCAAGGAGCAGGAAATTCGCATCAAGTCGGCGGTGATTCAGGAGATTCATCATCGGGTCAAGAACAACCTGCAGACGGTGGCCAGCCTCCTGCGGCTGCAGGCACGGCGCAGCGGTTCGGATGAGGTCAAGTCGGCGCTTTCTGAAAGTGTCAACCGCGTGCTGTCCATTGCGGCGGTGCATGATTTTCTCTCGCGGCAGGGGCGGGAGAGCATGGAATTGGGGCAGATTATGGCGGAGATTTTTGCCCAGGTCAAGGCGAGTATGGTCGCGGCGGATTTTGATTTGCAGCAGGAGTATGAGGGGGAGGCGGTAAGCCTGCCACCGAAATACGCCAGCTCGTTGGCACTGGTACTCAATGAATTGATTATCAACGCTGTGGAACATGCCTTTGGCGAACGGCAGGCGGGGCTCGTGGGCTTAAAGGTGGAGCTCGATGAAGAATTGCGGCTGGATTTCTATGATGATGGCTGTGGTTTGCCCGCAGATTTTCAGCCGAGCAAATCCCGGTCACTGGGGTTATCTATAATTCGCACCTTGATTGAGGGCGATTTGGAGGGCAGTTTCCGGCTGGAAAATGACAGCAGCGGCCGGGGAACGCATGCGTATATTGTCCTGCCCAAGCCGCAGGCGCAGGGGCAGGTTGTGGCGAGTTTGGAGGAATGAATATGCAGGAAAACAAGAAATCACTACGGATTGTCATTGCCGATAACGAATCTCTTATCCGTCTGGATATCCGGGAAATGCTCGAAGATGCGGGCCACGAAGTCGTGGGCGAAGCGGTAAACGGCCGGCGGGCCGTGGAACTTACCCGCCAGCATCGCCCGGATTTGGTGCTGATGGATATTAAGATGCCGGAAATGGACGGCATTACCGCGGCGGGAAAAATCTATGCGGACAAAATCGCGCCCGTAATCCTGCTGACGGCCTTCAGCCAGCCCGATATTGTGGATAAGGCCAAGGATTCCGGCGTGCTGGGTTATCTCGTAAAACCGGTGCAGGAAAGCCAGCTTTTTCCTGCGATTGAAATAGCGCTCTCCCGTTGGCAGGAAATGCAGGGGTTGGAGGATGAACTGGAAAAGCTCAAGGATTCGCTGGAAACGCGCAAAATGGTCGATAGAGCCAAGGGCATCATCATGGCGGCGCATAAACTGGGGGAACAGGAAGCGTATCGCCGGATGCAGCAGTATGCCATGCAGAAGCGGGTGCCGCTTAAAGATGTGGCACAGAGTATCATTCGTGCGGCTGGGGGCAAGGTTTGAGATAAAGATATGCAAAGGCGCGCGGTGACTGGTAATACCTTTCCTTCGCCATAGACAGGCTTGTCAAAAGCTGCGGAAAGGCATCACCAGTCACCGCGCTTGGTGCGAACATTACAATGAAGTGCAAAGGCGCCCGCCCTGTGGGGAATAACTTTCTTTCGCTTAGACAAGCTTGTCAAACGCTGCAGAAAGTCATCCCCCACAGGGCGGGCTTGACTTTTGCATTAATTTTCCTAAATTTCATTGTGAGACATATGATTTTGGGCAGGATTTTTTTACTGTATGACGAAAAGAGGAGGTAGATGGATAACTAAGGAAAGGTGAAAGGTGGGGGAACTATGAGTCTCAAACACAAGTTTATGGCATTGTCCGGCATAATGGGGCTGTTAATGGCCATTGTGGCCATCGTCGGCTACGTTATGGCCAGCCGTGAACTAAATCAGAGCGTGGACAGTGAGCTGCGGGCGACGATTTCCCGCGAGGCAATGAAACTGGACGGCTGGCTGCGGGAGAAACGGGCCTTTGGTGAGGCAACGACCAACTACATGACCAGTCTGAATGGCAATTTTGACATTATGCATAGCAAGGCCACTCTGGGCACCACCATGTC
>CACZIV010000062.1 GCA_902781305.1 Pseudoselenomonas ruminantium | reverse complement strand
CGACGTATTCTTCTTCAGCTTGATATTTTGGAAACTTAAAGCCGCGCCGCCGCTCCAGGCACCGAGGAACAACGAATCCGATGCCTTATTGGCAAAGGCCGCCGCATCCGCACCATTAGAGCGCAAAGTTACCTTGGCATCCCGCAGAACCGATTTTGTCTGGTTCGCCGACAGGTTCACCGAAACACTGCCCGCCCCAGCCAGCGTGAAACTGGGCATAGTCTGCCCACCAGTCATGTTGGCCACACCGGTTTCCTGTTTGTCCTTGTCCTCCTGGCTCTGCTTAAATCTGTCCATCGTGCGGCTGAATACCGAGCCATTATCCTGTTTTTCATCGGGCTTGAAGTAGTTCTGATAGCCATCCTTGAAACTGCTGAATTTGCCGCTGGTATTGGAAACAAAGTTGGCCAGAGAGCCGCCGGATTTACCGTTATCCGTCTGCTCAATGACACCACCGGCCACACTTACACTGTGAATATAGCCATCCGTATTGGCATTCATGTCCAGACTGTGCGCATCAATAGCCCCCGTCTTCGTCCCTGCAGAGCCAAAATAATCCGCAGACTTCAGATTCGCGTCACCACGCATAGCTATCGTGCGGGCCAGCGAACCAATGTCATCGTTGCTGCTGGTATTATTATCACTCACGGCAGAAAGGGTCTTCACATCAAAGTTCGTTACCGCTACGGACGCACCAATGCCCTTCGAGCCATTTCCATAAGCCAGACCGCCGGCGATATTGAGGACTCTGGCATCATTTTGCGCCTTGATTTCTGCCACGCCCGATTCCTTGGCCGTCGCTTTTTTCTGCTTTTTCTGTTCTTCTGCCGAAAGTTTATTCCACTCCTCGTCAATTGCTTTTTGGTTGTCGGCCTTGGTCGTCTCGCCGGTTGCCGTTATCTTTGCCCCGGTATCTACCGATACGATAGCCAGACTTTCGCCACCGACATAGCTGACCGTTCCCTGCAGCGCCGTAGTATCTGCAACGGTATCATTTTCACCGGTCTTATTGGAATTATTAGCTGCAGAGCCAGAACCGCCATTCAGAATGTAATGGTTAATATTGTTTTTGCCCGTAAGCGAAACATTGCCGCCCGTAAGCTGCGTCTTATCGGCTACAGCCAGTACGCTGTCTGCTCTGCTGTTAAATACATTAACCACCGCACCAACAGCCGTTGCTGCTGCCCCAGAGGGTTTCAGGTGACCATTCATCGCGATATCGCTCTTGTTCACACCGCTGTTAATTGTCAGGTCGCCATCCGTATCCAACTTAGCCTGACGTCCCACCAATACGCGGGCATGGTCGTCCAGAGCCACCACATTCACGGCCCCGGCCAGCGATACAGAAGCCGAGCTGCCACCTGCAGAAGTATTCTTTTCCCGGTTCTTCACCATATTCGAACGGGTAGCACTGTCCACATAATAATTAGCGACCTTGGCCGGATTGGTCAGGTTACCAATGGCTTCCAGCGTCTTGGAAACATCAATACCCAATTTCTCCAATTCCGTAGCATTCTTTTCCAAGTCCTCATAAAGCGCCTTGCCTCTGCTGACCAAAGTCTGTAAAGCCGTCGGGTCCTCGGCAATATTTTTCAGATTTCCCACGGCCGTAAAGAAATCCGACACATGCTGCCGAGGTTCCTTCCACTTATCGGCGGTAAAGTAACTCAGCAGCTTATCTTTAACATTTTGTATATTCTTGATATCTCCAACCAGCTTGTCCAAACGGCCATGACCACTATTGGCCTCCGCTTTAAGCGTGATGCTGTCTCCAGAAAGCGAAACAGCATTATTGCCATCGCTGCCAGCAATGACCACACTGGCATCATTCGTAAGATTCGTTACTGATACGGCAGCATTAATCAGCGCCGATTTTGCCTTGCCATCACTGCCGGCAGCAGATGTCGCAATGGAACCTATCTGTATATCCGGATTGGATTGTACAGCAGTTATGGATAAAGCCCCCTCCTCTCCGGCACTTATGCTGGCATTCTTATTGATGACCACACCAGCCTTGCTGTCGCCTAAAACGACATTCACGCTGGAACCTACCGTAACGTATTTGGCCGCATTTTCCAGAGCCGAAGTCTTGGTCTTGTTCGTTTCGGTGTCTTTATCTTCTTTATTCTCTTTGTCCTCTTTTTCCTTTTCCTCGTCCTTAGCCGCGTCAGCTGCATCACCAAACAAATCCGCTAAACCGAGGTCATCTTCTGCATCCTTGGCATTTGTTGTATCTTTGTCTTTATCCTGGTCCTTTTCCTTATCCTTGTCCGAATCTTTTTCTGCTTCTGCTTTCTCCGTACCGTTATTGGCGGTAACCTGCCGCAGCGTGTTCGTTTCGGCGGCATTTACATCCACATTGCCGCCTGCTGTGATTTTCGCACTATCCGTTACCTGTGCTTTTTCCGATGTGTTGACGAAGTTCAAAGCCGAACCGCCCAGTCCCGTTTCCTTGATGCTGTTTTCGGCCTTAATCGCCAGGGAATTATCCAACGTTGCGGCCACGGAGATATTCTCCGCCGCATCCAGTACAGCTCCTGCATTCAGCGTATTCTGGCTGCTCGTTGAACCGATGATGACATTACCAGCAAAGTTCATATGGCTGGTGTCGTCCTTGCTTGCCAAATTGGAGCTGGTCGCCGCAATATTGGTCTTGGCATCCGAAACAGCAGACACTGAACCAGCGTCCGCTTTCAAACTGCCGTCAATGATAAGATTGGCATTATTCTTGTAATACGAAAAAGTTGCTGCTGCTAACTGATTCTTTTTACCTTCGACCTGTCCCTCAGAAGTCAATTTTGCATTCAGCTCACTAGATGACAAAATCGACAATGCCGGCGTCGAATCCGAAGTATCCCCTGCATCATCGGCTTCCCCTGCTGCATCCTCGCCTGCAGCCGTCAGCTTGGCGTCTTTGCCGATTTTCACATCAGCCGTGTCCTTATGAATCATATACGAGCCGGAGAATTTAAGCTTGCTCAACAAGCTCGTGGACTTAATCTCTTTGGCCATATCTTTATCAAACTGATAATCATCCTTGGTCGTTGCGGCAACGTTTATCGTTTGGCCGTTAATGGTCCCCGACAAATCCACGCTTGCCTGCAGGCCCAAAAGGGCCTTGGTATTCTTGACGGCATCTTTTACCGCCGCTTCATCCGCATCTTCAGGTTTGACGTTATTGGAAATGGCTTTGGCCGCAATAATAACATTGCCAGCTGTATCTATTTTGGCATCTTTTTCCATGCTTATCGAGGCACCAATCGGGTCACTGATATCCCAATTAGTCACCCGGAAAACATTGGCCCCTGTTTTGTCCAGCCAATTACTCAGTTTGTTCTTTACACCGGAAGCTTCAGCGGTATTCTTGCTGTCTACTACAGCCGCCAGCACAATATCCCCCGCTTCATCTTTCGTAAGCTGCAAGTCGCCAGTCAAGCCAGCCTTCACCGTAACCTTGTCATTGTTGTCCTTTACATTGACCAAATCTGCATAATTTATGCTGTTTTTGGTGTTGAGCAGCGCGCCATCTTCAAGCTCTATCTTAGCTGCCGCCAGCGTTATGCCGTCTACGGTATTAATCTTGCCCGCGACCGAAATCGAGCCGTCAATATTGAGCGGCACTTCGCCCTTCTGTATACTTGCTGCACTGAGGAAATCCGCCGACTTCAGTGAACTTTCATTTTTCATCAGCTGATCGTAATAATTTTTGGTTGGCACCACCATGCCCACCTGTCCGGCATTGATAACACCCGTTTTAGACACAGCAATTCCTTCAGGGCTGATAAAGCGCAAATCACCGCCGATTTTGTTGTTCTGTATGGCATTGACAATACCTTCAATATTCACCTGCTTATCGACAAAATTAAGCAGACGGGCAGCCGTTGCGCTGTCTCTGCTCGTGCCGAAGAACAAATTGGCAATATTGCCTGGACTCAGCTCGAACGTCTTAAAATGATTCAACGCGGTATTCGCATCGAGCATTTTATCCGCCAATACATTATGAACATTCCCTTCTGTCGTTACTGTACCATTATTAGCAGCATCCGCTTTAGTAATGTCTGTAGCCTGCCCCACATTGGGCAATGCCAGCATACTGAAAAGCGCCACTGACATTATGGCGTTGCGGCGTTTCGCCCATTTCCTGTACATACTCATGATAATCCCTTTCCTTTCCAAACTATCCACAAGCATATATCCCTAATTATTCTTATGAATGATTCTAAAGCACTGCGTAAAAATCCTGATATTACATTATACGATATATTATGATTTGAGTCAATTTTTTGACAATAAAAAATCTCAGCTTACACCAAAGATGGATGTTCCACTATGGTGCAAGCTGAGGTTATCTTGTCTACTATTTTTACGGGCTTCCTAGCGGTATTCTGATATCATTACTGCTGATTTTCGACGATTTTCATTCCTCCTTCAACATCTTTGACAATGGCCAGTTCCCGAGGACGTCCTGCAGCCATATTCGTTTGGTTCGTCTCCCTCGTTACGCCTTCGTTCTCCCTCATTGCATCTTCAATCTCCACAACTTCATCTTCGTCACTTTCCGCCAAACGATAAGGCTCCTTGGATGCAAACGGGCTTTCCAGCCAATCATCCCCATAGAATCCATAAAGATCCTTGTAAAGTGCATCGCTCCGGTCAAGCATCCAAATAAAACGCTCCGAATTTTCCAGAGTAAGACTATTGAGCTTGTAATTGTTAATCCGAAGCGGCTCTCCTGTTCCCATTGCTCTCAGGAAGGCAGCGTCAGAGTCAAAATTCAGCATCGCGCCATTGGCATAGATGCGCAGTGGAGTCCCACTGGTTCCCAGGTTAGCGGCACTGAGGTTTACAGAGCTGCCCATCAGGTAGCCCGTATTCATGCCCTGTGTCCGGCTCATCATCATATTGCCCGTGGTCTTGAGGAACAAGCCTGCGGTTTCGCCTTCGGCAATGGGCTGCACCTGATTGGAACCCACCATTACCGGACGGCGGTCGGCGCCTGCTACAGCAGAAACAATGGTCAAATCGCCTTCATTGCTGATAAAGGTTGATCCGCTAGCATTGGCATCCAAATAGCCATATATATTCGTCCGCAGATAATTATCCAGACTGCCGAGATTGCCCCGGCCGGCATAGAGGGTAACTTTGTCGCCGCTGATGACAGACTTACCATCATTAGGCAGATAAATACCATTGCCGGTCATCAACATCACATCACAATTAGGAACTGCTTCCCCAAAGCCACCGGTAAAGTTAAAAGTCGTATTTTCGCTGCCGGCCAGGAAAATACCGCCTCTACTCTCAGGCCGTTTTTTTACAGTAATGGTGCCGCCCTTCCTCAAATCCAGGCTCACAGGCAGATGCTTTTTCAAGGCTATGGAACCATTACTATACCAGATAATGTCTCCTGCCTTGGCCTGGGACAGGCTTTGGAGATTCTCTAATTTGTTGATATCCTTTGCCCTGATGACACTTCCAGATTCATACCAGCCTATCGACGCATTCGTTTCGAGCGTCACGTTTTTGGCTGTGATATTGGGCTGGGAAATCACCATCAGCTGGCCAGGCGCGCTGTTCACAACGCTATCCTGAACAGCATAGAGCAATTGATTCTTGGAAAAACCATAATCCTGACTGGCCTCCAACAGGCCATAGTCCATAACCGCCCGGCGCTCAGCCTCACTCAGGCCGGCATAAGCGGAATTGAACCAGGCCAGTTGCTCCTGCTGATAATTCTGGAAGAGTTTGTCAAATTCCGCATCATCGGTAATCTTTTGAGCTTTGGCTTCAAAAGCAGCCTTGCGGCTCTTAACCCCGGCATCCTGGGCAAAGGCTTTGGCTATATTCGTGTAGTAAGTCGTGTCCTTGCCACTGGCCAGTCCCAGGGTCTGCAGCCTGCCGGTGACACCGGCCAGGCGCTCAGCCTTTTCGTTGGCAGCGGCCTCAGCACTGCTGCTGTCCTCATCCTCATTGCTGATAATCCCCATGGACAGCCAGGTATTCACCTTATTCTGGCTATCCGACAGGCTACCGCGGGTACCAATGCTATCCAGAATACTCGCGTTCGAATCCTTAGTACGCAGGAAAACATCACCATCCGTGCTGACAATTTTGCCTAACCACAAGTCGCCTTTTGCCCCCTCAATGTAGATATTCCCCTTGGCTTTGGCACTGACTCCATTCCCGTTTCTCTTCCAAGCATATGTGCTAATATATCCGCCGGTCCCCGAGCTGCCGATGGAGCCCGTCAGGCTGGTCAGATTAATATTCGCTGCCTCCAGAATGTCGCCGGAACTTTTCGCTTTCTGGATATCGTCCTGAGCAGTCAGGTTCAGCGTTTGATTTGCCCTAACCTTCTCCACCAGCAGGCCTTTCTGCGCACGGATATCAACACCCGTGCTGGATTCCCCGGACAGCGTTTGCATTTTACTTGGGCCGGTAAGCGTCAGTAAAGTATCCCAGCTACTGGAAAATCCAAAATTATCCGTGCTGACGAATTTGCCTTCCTTCGCTATAATGCCACCATTCGTGGATTGGATATCAATCCTTCCCAAGCCCTTACCATCCTTTACTGCACCGATGATGTTATCCGTAAGGACAATATGGGCATTATTCGTGATTTTGATACTGCCACCGTTCTTCGCCTCCAGCGGCCTGGTCTCAATGGCATGGTCAGCCTGGATTGCCGCCAGCGTGTGCAGATACAGGTTGAGTTTGCGGTTGTACGTATAATGATAATATTTTGTTGAAAACAAACCGGGATTTTCATAACGTCCCTGCGGATTTGCTGGGGACAGGGTTGCTCCATCTCTGCCTCTTTCCCTGAAGTACAGTTTATTCAAATACTCCGAAAATCCATTGGTCAGTATGAATTTTGAGGAGAAATTCTTAAGCTCTCTCGCATCCGTGGTTGCGATATTGTTAATCCTTACAACTTTTTTCCTTTGATCCTCATTCCCACCTCTACCATTGGATAGATTGGCAAACCAATCCAGCTGCCTTGTCTTGTCGCCTTGCATCTGGTCATTATGGAAATCTTTCTCTACCTTGTAGTCGAATTTCTGGTTAGCCACAGCTGTGGATTGCATTTCCCAAAGCAGAGTCTCCTTCGGTTTTGGCTTGTAGGAACTGCCCGTCTGCAGCTGTCCATTGATGGTGATATTGCCATTGCGATAATTATTGGTAATCGCGCCCACATAGAGTTCCTTATTGCACTCGTTGGTGGCATTTATCGTAATGTCTGCTGCTCCCTTGGCCGAGAGAATCCGGCCTGCGCCCGCAATGGTGGAATAGATATTGCCATTGAGTGAGATATTGCCGCCCTTGACCACCGTATCCGCCGTCAGCAGATGGCCGGTATAGGGATTGTAGTAGGTATGGATTACCCCATCATAAACATTGCGGCTGCTGTTCCAGATATTGCCTCCCTTGGCGCTGTCAAGGTCTACCAGATAGGCGGCATTGCCCAGCACATCACTATCGGTAAGGGATACACCCTTTCTGGCCTGCTTGTCAAAAACCAGCATTTTAAGTTTATTCTGATCCACCGCTGTAGTGTAGGAAGCGTAACCGCTTTGAATCAGGCCATTCACGATGATATTCTTGGCTGAGATGGACACATCCCCGCCAGATACAACAGCCCCTTCTTTGCTGGGAGCAGTGTATTTCGCCTTGAGGATTGCCAGATTCTGCTCCATGGAATTCTTCGTATACTGTGCATAGGTGAGACCCATAATCCTGGCAATCTCTGCCCGGCCAGCCTCTGTTCCCTGCATCTGTGGGAACACTACCTTTAGCACCGTTTCTTTCAGGAACTTATTATAATCCGACAACGACAAATGATTCCCCAGGATTTTAGAAGTATCATATACCTGTGAGGCAATAATGTCTACCAGCGCCGGAAAGCCCAAATGGCGATAAAGTTCCTTTGCAACCATTTCACTGCCAAAGGTATAGGGAGCCAAGGGGTCCAGGCCTACTACCTGGGTACCACCGACAGCCGTCTGGCTGTAGCTGCCATTAGGAGCATTGACGGAGGTAGCATAGGCCGCAGAAATGGTTCCGGTATTCAGGATATCCCCGACATTATTGGTCAGGCTGACCTTGCCGGCATTGTTGATAATGTTCCCCGAAACATGCAGGTCAGCTTCACTGCCCTTGCCTGCCGTCTTCTCAATGGTGATGCCGGGAATGGCGCTACTATTGGCCGATTGGACATTAGCCGCCTTGTAGCTGCTGCTATTCAGCCGCACCTGACCACCCAGGCTGTCCAGTTCCAGATTGTTCACTACCAGACGCCCGCTGGATTTGTCGACAATCCGGATGCTCTCAGCCCCCAGAGCCTTGAGTGAACCGCTCACCTTCAGGTCAGGGCTGTATACATCCACATTGGCCCCGGTAATCCGGATATTCGGCAGCACGGTGGCTTTGACTTTAAGCGAAGACAGCACTTCATAGTCATTGCCGTTCTTCCGGGCAAAGCCCTTGGCCAGCATGGACTGAAGGAGGTTGTTTATCGCCGCATCATAGGATTTGCGTAAATCAGCGTCCATATTTCCCTGACGGGCTGTTTTCAGTTCATTGTATTCCTTGAGATAGGGGTTATTCACCGTCACTTCCTGGCCGGTCTTCACGCTCTTAGCATCAAACCAGCTTCCGCCTTCGCTGACCTTAATCTGCGGACGGCCATTTACACTACTGCCGGCAATCTCCAATCCCAGGGAATTATAGATACCTGCCTTGACATCCCCGGCAATATTCACGAAATTGTTCTGCTGTTCCTTGCTGTTCTTTTCATTGGGCAGTACGGCTACGAGATTGTTGTTCACCTTGTTGGAATAGGTCGTGTAGACATAAGCGGATTCCAACATGCTCTCTTTGCCGCTATTGGCCGTAATAACCATATCCCGGGCTGCAGTAACCTTGCTGCCCTTGCCAATATCCACCTGGTTGGCCTGACTCATGGAATTGGTGATTCTCGGCTTAGAACTCACAGGTATAGCGGTGCGGTTGTACACATCGGCCATGACATAGAGGTCAAGATTCCCCGTCCGGCCGGCAGCATCAGCCCCGGCAGCCAGACTGATTTCGCCCTGGCTGAAAAGACTGCTGTTGCCCGTAAGGGTAACTTTTGCACTACGTTTCAGTTTATTGTCCGTAAAGGCCGTAGTTTTGCCGCCCAGACCACCCTGGATATTGCCTACCGTAACCAGTTTCAACGCCGTATTGTCGGCAGCCCCAAGGTTAATACTGGAAAAACTGCCTTTATTGAGCAGATTGGCATTGCGCAGGATGATATTGTTATCATAATTGAAATCATGCTGGCTGCTGGCCCGTACCAACGAGGCTGCACCGCCTGCTTCCAACTGGTTTTTGGCATTCAGATTGCCGCTGGTCGTGGCGCTCATGCTGATGCCGGCTTCTTCTCCATTGGTCGTCAGGGAAACAGCGCCTTTGCCGTTCGCCTCCCCGATTTCCACATTGGCCCGATAGATGCCCGTATTCTTCAGTTCACTGCCCGAACCATTGATGCCGCCGTAACCGGCAGCCTCCACTTTTTCCGTGACCGAAAGGTCATTGTTGGCGTTATAGGACTGCTCCTTGTCGCTGGTGACACGGGTGCCGGACTTCAGCTGCACCTTGGCCGTATTGTCTGCCTTACGGGTCATGGACACGCCGCTGAGACCGACCATAGCCGCGCTCTTGCCGTCAACGGTCAGCATGTTATTGCCGTCCGCATTCTGCGCATTGGCCATCATAAAGCCGGACAGATTCCAGTCACCACTCAGAATCGTATTGGTCTCCCGTTTTTCCTGGTCATTGATGACTGCCGTAAACGGAGATATCGAAGCAAAGCCGGCACCATAGCCCACGGCCCGGAAATTCTGCGTCAGACCATTGTACGAGCCGGTGATAACTTCCCGGATTTTTTCCTGCGGATTGCTCATGCCACCCAGATTCACCGTATTCCGGACATTGCGTACAGCGCTCAGGAAATTGCTGCCGGACGCCAGACCGCCTGCTGCCAGGCCTCTTACAACACCGTCCTGACTGAGCGTGGAATTGGCGCTCACCGTAAGTTCCGCATCCCTTGCGTAAGCGGACCTGCCTACCTGCACATCATTTGTTCCATAAGCTGCCAATATGCCCTGGGTCACGCCGACAGCTGCCGAACCGGCACTCAGGGAGATAAGGTCCAGATTCTGATGGGGCTGCCAGTTGCTCTCGATGTTCACCTGGGGCACCAGCAGGGAGCTGTTTTCTCCAATGCTCACGCGGGTTACATGGGGATTGTTCTGGCTGCCCATAGCGTTCCTCACGCCCGTAGCCGACAGTGCCGCCAGCATACCCAAAGAGCCCGTTCCCACCTGGGTGGTGATTTGCGGTGCGTTTTGCGCTTTGATGTTCAGACCGGCTCCCTTAAGGCTGGTCTTAGGAGCGATGTCCACAGTCGTTCTGCCCGTGTATTCGGACTGCGCACTGAGGCCCACA
This sequence comes from Pseudoselenomonas ruminantium, assembly GCA_902781305.1. Classification (GTDB taxonomy): domain Bacteria; phylum Bacillota; class Negativicutes; order Selenomonadales; family Selenomonadaceae; genus Selenomonas_A; species Selenomonas_A ruminantium_K. Next base: position 2,055 of record CACZIV010000062.1, on the reverse strand, counting down.
CCTGCAAAGGAGGCGCTGCCTACAGCTGCTATGGCCGTCAGCTTGGTTTCAGGCGCACTTTGGGCCTGAATGTTGATTTCCGCATTTTTATCATTGACCTCCAGATCGCTGCCAACAGCCACGGAATTGCTGCCCGTGCCGGAAGTCTCCGCCACCAGCACACCTACGGCCTTGCCTGCTATCGACACACCAATGGCGTTCACGTTGGATTTGACCGCATCTTTGCTGTTGATGGCAATATTCCCGCTATCTGCGGTCAGTCTTTCGCCAGAGATATTGACACTGCTGACCGAATTATTCGCCAGTCCCGCATAGGCAACACTGCCTGCCCCGGTCAGGGCGGCACTGCCCTGAAGGATATTCAGCTTGTTCTGCCCATCCAGAAGCGTATTGATTTCAATATTCTTGGCTGCTTTCCCATAAGTATTGGTAAGGTTCAGCGTCGTACGGCCGGCGTTGTTCAATATGCCCACGGCACCATTGATAACCGCCCCGCCAAAGCTTACGGCCTTGTTGCCCTGCGTAACATTGTTCGTGGCCTGACTGGTCAGTTTGATATTGCCTGCGGTGGCCTGCATAGCCGAATTGGACACATTGAGGCCCACGCCTGCACGCTCACGGCCTCCGGTATCAGCTACTGCAGCCGTGGTCGTACCAGCCCGCCCCTGGGAAGCTTCAGCCTTCAGCTGGGTTTTCTGCGTGTTGTTATTGGCGCTGTTCAGCAAGCCCTTGACATCCACTTTGGAGCCATCAGCTGCCTTGCCCTTGTTGGTAGCCGATTCATAGCTGTCTGCCAGTTTCTGTCCCACGTTGGTAAGCATCACATTGGCAGAAGCGCCAACGGCACCCAACGAGGCATTATAGGCACTCTGTGCAATATCCCGATTCTCCTTTGCCGTCAGGGAAATGTCCTTGGCAGACAGTTTGCTGCCGGCAATATCCGTCTGTACCCGGCTGTCAATGGTGTTGAGCACAACGCCTACACCCATGCCGGCTGCCAGACCAGCGGCACCGGTGAACGCGGTATTGTTGAAATGGATATTGTTCTCTGCAGCAATGGACAGGCCGTCAATTGCCACACCATTCCAGCCAATTTCGCTGTTCAGGACTCTGGCCGTCACATCATCGGTTACATTGGCTACACCGATGGAACCGGCCAAACCACCAATGCCACCCACGCCTATATTGTAGAGTTCATAGGTCAGGCGCGTATCGTTCAGTGCCCGGATATTGCTGTTTCCTTTGTTCGTAAAGGATACTTTGGAGTTGTTGACCAGCGTATCCACCTTGCTCTGTTCCTTGACCACAGCCACACCTGCGCCTACACCTGCGCCGACGCCGGCAATGCCCAGGGAATAGGCATCGCTGTACAATTTGCCATGATGGTCAGCCTGTTGGTAAAGGCTGCCACGAAGATTTGCCCGGACATTATCCATAGCGGTTTCTGTTTGCGAAGCGAGAGTATAGACGCCTGTACCAAACATGATACCGGCGCCCATGCCGGCAAAGCCAATACCAGCCACATGAGAAGCCAAACCTTGCCAAGCATCTGCTTCCAGATTCACATTTCTAGCCTGAATGTCATCATCCGCACGTTTCTGACCGCTGATTTGCGCCTTGGTCTTCCGGTTGACCGTAGCCGTATCACTGCCAATACCTGCGCCTACGCCCTGACCAGCAGCACTTACTGTGCCCACCATGCCATAGACATTGGCATAATCATGTGCAATGATGCTAAGGTCATTATCGCCTTCAGTCAACAACCGGGCTTTATCCACCTTTGCCAAAGTGCTGCCACCAATATCATTCACGTTAAAGGTACCATTGATCGCAGCGCCCTGTCCGGCAATCCCTGCATTAACCAGCAGGGACTTAATGGTATGCGTGCCGGAAGCAGACACAGCAATCCCCTTATAGCTAGATTCGCCCCGCAGGTCTGCCAGATTAGCGGCAGCGTCCAGAATCTTTTCACCATCAGCAGCACTGGACTTATTGTTTTTGTCCTTGGCCGCCGAAGCCAGTTTGCCCACAATCGCCTGGTCGGCATTGTTCAGT
>CACZIV010000061.1 GCA_902781305.1 Pseudoselenomonas ruminantium | reverse complement strand
TAATCCAGTAAGATTCCTTGAAGAAGACAAGGTAGATAGGTTGGGAGTGGAAGTGCCGTAAGGCATGCAGCGGACCAATACTAATAAATCGAGGGCTTAACTTCATAAAGAAAAATAAAATGTTCGACATGAAAATTTCTTCTGTATAGTTTTGAATGTATACGAAAAGGAGCAGGCTGATGCCTGCTCTTTTTGTTATAAGTTTATTTAATTCTGCGTAAGAATGCCTGAATCTTTTCAATGGATTTCTCATTATTTTCCTCCAGACTGCTGGATACATCTACAGCATAAGGGTGCAGGAGTTTGTTTACCTGTTTGACATTGTCGCGGCTGATACCGCCGGCAACTAAGACCGATTTATGAAGCTGGCTGATATCGCGGGCAGCTTTTTTCCAATCAAAACATTGACCGGTGCCACCAGGTAGCGCAGGTGTACCTGCGTCCAGCAGAACCATTTCGGATGGGTAATCGTTTGCCTCAGCGACGGAAAATTTGTCGTTATAGCTATATGCCTTGATAACGGGACAGATTACCTGGCGGGCATATTCAGCGCTTTCCTGCCCATGCAGCTGAACATAGTCCAAGCCTACAGTGGCAGCGATTTCATTGACAACATGCAGGTCTTCATTGACGAATACACCTACAGTTCGTGCTGTTTTTATCTGTTTACTGATTACGGCAGCTTTTTCAGGCGGGATATAGCGATGGCTTTTTTTGTAAAAGACAAAACCAATAAAATCGGCCCCGGCTTCTTCGGCAATTTTAGCCGTAAACAAATCTTGTATTCCACATATTTTTGCTCTCATGTATACACTCCTTAAAAAAACAGTCAATATATTATATGAAAATGTTATAATTACATTGGATAATTCATATATTACAACCTTATGTCCGTAATGTCAAGACATTCGCAATAGAATACCGAGTGATATGTGTATATTTGTTAACAATAAGCAAATAAAAAAGAGGTTCGAAATTCGAACCTCTCTTTATTTGCTGTACAAAGCAATTATTTTGCGTTGATGAGCTCCAGGATTTCAGTAGCGCGGCCATCGGAACCAAGAACTTCTTTGATCTTGTGTTCAACGAGTTCCTTGATGTAGGAACGGCCATCAGCAACGTACTGACGCGGGTCAAAGTGTTCCGGATGAGCCATGAAGTGCTCACGGATACCAGCCGTAAGAGCCAGACGCAGGTCAGAGTCGATGTTGATCTTGCAAACTGCGGATTTAGCAGCCTTGCGGAGCTGATCTTCAGGAATACCAACAGCATCGTCCAGCTTGCCGCCGTTAGCGTTGATGATCTGAACGTACTTCGGAATAACGGAAGAAGCACCATGGAGAACGATCGGGAACTCAGGAATCTTCTTCTCGATTTCAGCGAGAATGTCGAAACGCAGTTCAGGCGGTACGAGAACGCCGTCAGCGTTGCGCGTGCACTGTTCCGGCTTGAACTTGAATGCGCCATGGGAAGTACCGATAGCGATAGCCAGAGAATCTACGCCAGTTTCTCTGACGAATTCTTCAACTTCTTCCGGCTGCGTGTAAGCTGCTTCGTGAGCTGCAACCTTAACATCATCTTCGATACCAGCCAGTTTGCCGAGCTCAGCTTCTACGCAAACACCATGTTCATGTGCGTAAGCAACAACTTCCTGCGTACGTTTGATGTTTTCTTTGAAATCATAATGAGAACCATCGAACATTACGGAAGTGAAACCGTCGTCAATGCAAGCTTTGCAGGTTTCGAAATCTGCGCCATGGTCGAGGTGCAGAGCAACAGGAATGTCGTTAACTTCCAGAGCAGCCTCAACGAGGTGACGGAGATACGGGCCCTTTGCATATTTGCGAGCACCAGCAGATGCCTGCAGGATAACCGGGGAATTCAGCTCAGCAGCTGCTTCCGTGATACCCTGTACGATTTCCATGTTGTTTACGTTGAAAGCACCGATAGCGTAGCCGCCTTCGTAAGCTTTCTTGAACATTTCTTTAGTTCCAACTAATGGCATTTTTCATTACCCCCTAATGAATCTTGTTCAAATATTTTGTTGAACCTCGTTTATTATATCATAGAAAATACTTCTCGTGTATAGTTCAAGTGAAAAATTTTTCAAACAATAATAATCGGCTCGTATCGTTTAAAAATCTGTGACAATACGAAGAAAATCTGCTGGCGGCGGGGCTGTAATGATCAGGTTTTCGCCGGTCATGGGATGTTTGAAACTCAGGCGAAAGGCATGCAGCGCTTGCCGCTGAATATAATCCATATTGCCGCCGTACAGGTCATCGCCTAATAACGGATGGCCAAGGTGTGCCATATGAACGCGGATCTGATGGGTACGTCCCGTTTCTAGTTCAAGTTCGATAAGGGATAGGCCGCTGCCTTGCTTGATGGTGCGATAGTGGGTACGTGCCGGCTGCCCGTCAGAGGAAACCTTGCGCAGGATGATGCTGGGCAGAGCACGGGCAATAGGGGCGTCAATCAGCCCGTCAGGTGGTGTTAAAGTGCCTTCGATAATCGCCTGATATTCCCGCTTGAAGTTCTTGCAGCCTTTGGGAGAGAGTTGATACTGTATCTGTGGCTCCTTGGCTATCAATAGCAGGCCGCTGGTGTCCCTGTCCAGCCGATGAACGGGATGGAAGGCGTGTGCTTCACCGTTGGAAGTGAAGTAATGCATCAGGGCATTGCCTACTGTACCACAGCTTTCTTTGGTCGTGGGATGTACTAGTTGGCCTGCAGGTTTGTTGATGACCAGCAGCCATTCATCCTCGTAACGGATATCCAGCGGTAAATCCTCAGGTACAATATCCGTGGGCCGCAAAATGTCATAGGTAATGATGTCACCATCTTTGACAGAAGTTTGTGTGGCATTGCAGATAATGCCATTGATGGCGAAAGTGCCGGAATTTTTGATGCGTTTCCAAATGGTATTGGATATGCCTTGGTGGGCGTCAAGCTTTACTTCGATGCGTGTCATTCTTCCGTAGAATCAGGATTATCGTCTGCTATAGGCTGATGCAGCTTGCCGATAAGCTGGAAGGACAGTGAGAGAATGATGGCAACTACCGTGGCCAGTGACATACCTTTGAGCGTGATGGTACCAATCGTAATGCTGGCGGTAGATACACCAAGACCGAGTACGATAGCCGTCAGCATAAGGTTCAGCGGATTGTTGTAGTCAATATTGCTTTCTGCCAGCACGCGGATACCAGACGCGGCAATTACGCCGAACAGCAGCAGGGATACGCCGCCCATAACCGGAACCGGAATACTTTGGATAAGGGCTGCCAGCTTGCCTAAGCAGGAGAGGATGATGGCAAAGATTGCCGCACCGCCGATAACCCAGGTGGAGAATACTTTAGTAATCGCCAAGACGCCGATGTTTTCGCCGTAAGTGGTGTTTGGTGTGGAACCAAAGAAACCGGAGATAATGGTCGAGATACCATTGCCGAGGATGGAACGGTCGAGGCCCGGGTCTTTGGCGAGGTCCGCGCCGACAATGTTTCCGGTAACAATCAGATGTCCTACGTGTTCAGCGATAACCACGAGAGCAGCTGGCAGGATAATGAGGATGGCATCCAGATTGAATTCCGGTGTGTAGAATGTGGGGAGGGCAAACCAGGGGGCCGCTTCGACACTGGTCAAATCCACAAGACCAGCGGCTGCTGCAATGATATAACCGCCCACAACGCCCAATAAAATGGGGATGATTGCCAGAAAACCACGGCAGGCGACAGAGGCAAATACCGTAATCGCCAAGGTAGCCAGGGATACGAAGATGGTGGTACTGTCACCCTTGCCTGTAAGGCCGGCCATATCAGCAGCCGTAGGCATGAGCTCCAGACCGATAACCGCCACGATAGCGCCCATGGATGCAGGCGGGAACAGCACATCAATCCAGTGCGTACCCACGGCCTTGATGATGAGGCCGACAAGGCAGAAGACAAGACCGACGGCGATAAAGCCGCCGAGCGCAGCTTCATAGCTGTACTGACCCAGTACCAAAAATACTGGGGAGAGGAAAGCAAAGCTGGAACCTAAGTATGCGGGGATTTTTCCCTTGCATAGCGTCAGGTACAGCAGGGTGCCAATGCCGTTGAACAGCAGTACAGTTGCCGGATTCACATGAAAGAGAATCGGTACCAGCACAGTAGAACCAAACATGGCAAACAGATGCTGCAGGGACAGGGGAAGGGTTTCGAGCAGTGGCAGACGCTCACTGACACCGATAGTACGGTTTTGCAAGATGATACACTCCTTAACAATATGAGTCAAAAATAAATCTCTAATAATATAGCACAAAAGGGACTTATGTCCAATAATTGATTGCTTACAATTAAAAGAGAGAAATATTTATCATTTTGATGGCTAAAGTGTGAGTAAAAATGGCTGTTTGTAACATGAAATGTGAAATGTGTTTTTTTCTAATGAACAATTTTACATAAAAAGATGAAAAATTATAGACATGTGCTTTTTTTTACGCTATAATATCTTACGATTAAGTAAATTTATAGACGAAAAAAGGAACTGTTTATGTCTCGTGGATGGTTTCATGTTCAAAAAGAAGTTTAGGGGGCTGATAACTGTTAGCAACAACCTATAAGAAATTGTAAATCTCGAAATTGGCTTTATAGGCTTTTAGCCACATAAATCCCTGTATAGGGTCTGTGCTTCAAATAGCAGCTCATAAGACGTCGCTGGCGGTCACTTTGGGTGACGAGAACGGGAACTGCCACAGCGTATTGCAATACCTAGCGAAAATCAAGCGATGATGGATTGCGAAAAGAGAAAGCCTAAAATTTTGGTAAAAATAAAAGGAAGAGAGGAAGTTACTGGTATCACAAGATAGTCATATTCAAGACACTTGTGATATGTACCCGTTCGTTGGCGGGGAATTTAAGCCTCTGGAGCGTTGTACCAAACACGAGTAGCTTGTTGTTGGCAACAGCAAAAGTGGATGCAATGAATGAGGAATGAAACTGAAAAGTTATCTTTCTTATGGATGATTATAGCTTTTTGTAAGTTTTCAGTAACGGAGAGTCATGGCGCTTATTGTAAAGAAATTCGGTGGCAGCTCAGTAGCAACCACGGAAAAAATCTGGGCGAGAAAAAGCCTGATGATAAAATCGTACTGGTGGTTTCGGCTATGGGCGATACTACGGATGATTTAATCGAGCTGGCACAGGGAATCAACAAAAATCCTTACCAATATACAAGGGAAATGGATATGCTCCTGACTACCGGCGAGCAGCAGTCTGCCTCCTTGATGGCTATGGCATTCAAGACATTGGGGCAGGAGGCAATCTCTCTGACCGGGCCGATGGCTGGCGTTAAGACCAATGATGTCTATACCAAGGGACGCATTAAGGATATCAAGCCGGAACGCGTTCATCAGGAATTGGACGCAGGCAAAGTGGTTGTAATCACTGGCTTCCAGGGCGCCAATGACTTAGGGGATTATGTCACCTTGGGCCGTGGTGGTTCGGATACATCTGCAGTAGCTATCGCTGGTGCATTGAAGGCAGATTCCTGCGAAATCTTCACCGATGTGGATGGTGTTTATTCAGCTGACCCCCGTATCGTGCCGGGGGCGCGGAAGATGAATGAGATAACCTATCATGAAATGCTGGAAATGGCCCGTTTAGGTGCTGGCGTTATGCAGCCGCGCTCCGTAGAGATGGGTGAGTATTTCCATATTCCCATTCATGTGCGCTCGACTTTTACCACCGATACCGGTACGTTTATAAGGGAGGATTATACAATGGAAGATAAAGATTTTGTGATTCGGGGCGTTGCCCATGATGAAAAAGTAGCCAAGATTGCAGTATTAGGCATTCCCAATACGCCGGGCATTGCCCATGAGATTTTCTCTGCACTCGCCGATGCCAATATCGACGTGGACATGATTGTCCAGAGTATCCGCAATATCGAAAAGAACGTAACGGATATGGTATTTACCGTAGCCGCCGGTGATCTCTCTGAGGCTAAGAAGGTTGTGGACAGCGTAGCCGATAAATTGAGCGCAGTAGCTGTTCTGATTGAAGAAGATGTGGCCAAGGTATCCATCGTCGGTGCAGGCATGCTCGGCAATCCGGGGACGGCAGCACGCATGTTCGGTGCCCTGTCCAATGCAGGTATCAACATCGATATCATCAGCACTTCGGAAATTAGCATTTCCTGCCTGGTAAGAGGTTCAAAACTCAAGGAAGCAGTTAACGCCATCCATAATGAGTTCTTTCCGGCGAAGTAAATGAAATACAGCCTTCCCTGCGGGGAAGGTTTTATTTTGTAGTCAATTTCACAAAAATATTGTATACATACACTTGTGTGGGTAGACAGGACAGGTGGAAACAGTTATTATATTACCTGTGAGACAAACTTAATGCTTAGTAAATGTTATGGAGTTAGAGGGGAGCGCTTGTTTATGACAATGGCAGCCAGCCATGCGGCAAATAAGAAGTTACGGGATGCGATTTTTGGAGCAGCAGCAGCTTGCAGCAAAGCGGCAGAAAAATACGGCCAGGATAAGGTAGTTAATGCCACCATTGGCATGATGATGAAAGATGATGGGAGCCTGGCTGTTCTGCCTACGGTAGAAAAAGTCTATCGCAGTCTGACGACAGAAGAACTGTTCCGTTATGCGCCCATTGCCGGTCTGCCGGCTTATCTTAAAGAAGTCGAAAAGCTGGTATTTGCAGATAACCGTCCGGATGGCTATGTGGCTGCCTGTGCTACAGCTGGCGGCACCGGCGCAATCCATCATGCCATTGCCAACTATGCCGAGCAGGGAACAAAGGTTCTGACCTCCGACTGGTTCTGGGGAACGTACAATGTAATCTGCAACGAGTGCGGCTGCAAATTGACGAATTTTGCGCTCTTTGATGAAGCCAATAATTTCAATATCGCCGCTTATGCGAATAAAGTGGCTGAGCTTTACAAGCAGCAGGACAGCCTGCTGGTTATCCTCAACACGCCGGCACAGAATCCTACGGGTTTCAGCCTGACGGAAGACGATTGGGATCATGTACTGGCCCTGGCCAAGAAATACGCAGCACAGGGCAAGAAGATGAGCATTCTGGTGGATATTGCTTATATTGACTTTGCCGGGGAGAAGAATGAGACCCGCCGCTTTATGAAAAAGTTCAGCGGCCTTCCGGAAAATGTACTCGTGATGTTTGCGTTCTCCATGTCCAAGGGCTATACGGCTTACGGCCAGCGCACAGGTGCCCTGGTGGCGGTTTCCTCCAGTGAAGAGGTTATCACCGAATTCCAGGACATCAACAAGTACACGAGCCGGGCTACCTGGTCCAATATCAATCGCGCAGCGATGACCACGTTGGTGCGGATTCAGCAGGATGACACGCTGCGGGCGCAGTACGAAACGGAGCGGGAGAACTATTATCAGACCATTAAAAAGCGTGCTGAAGTCTTTATGACCGAAGCCAAGGCCTGCAATCTGCCGGCTCTGCCTTACAAAGGTGGCTTCTTCCTGGCGGTTCCGGCAGCAGACCCACAGGCTGTATGCAACAAGCTCTATGATGATTTGATTTTTGCGGTACCGCTCAAAATGGGCGTGCGCGTGGCTGCCTGCTGTGTATCGGAAGAAAAGATGCACGGCGTAGCAGCAAAGGTTTTGAAAGCTATGCAGGCTGTAGAAAACTGGTAAAAGAATTTTTCCTGAAAAGGCTGTTCCTACTATTATTTAGAAGGGATAGTCTTTTTTCACGAATTTGAGAAAATTTGCGGTTGAACCGAGGGGCAAATGATGTTATAGTTAAATTGTGTGTATGTGATATTTCTTTCGGGAGGACGCAGAACAATATGTTTAAATTCAAAAAAAAGGACAGCGAGTTCTTTGACTTGTTCGTAGACAGCGCCAATTATTTCTATAAAGGAGCGCTGATGATGGACGAGGTTATGCTGGATTACAGCAAGGCCACGGACAAGGTCAAGGAAATCATGGATTTGGAACACGAAGCCGATAGAATCAATGATGCGATTATCGACAAGCTTAACCTGACCTTTATCACCCCAATTGACCGCGAAGACATCTATGCACTGGCCAACGGCCTTGATGATGGCGTGGATTACCTGCAGGGCACGCTCCAGCGCATTGTAATGTATCGTACGGGCAAAGCTATGGGCGGCGCTGTTAAGCTGACCAAGCTTTTGATTGAAGCTACGGAAGAAATCATCCGTGCGTTCTCGCTTTTGAAGGACATTCGGAAGAACCAGGCGCAGATTCTGGATGCAACGCATAAGATTGCCCAGCTTGAAAGTGAAGGGGACAGAGTCTACCGCCACGAGGTTGCTTATCTTTTCGACAAGGAAAAAGACCCCATCGAACTCATAAAATGGAAAGATATTCTGGAAAAACTGGAAGACACACTGGATCATTGCGAAAAACTGTCGGATATGATTCGGGGAGTGGTAATGAAGTATGCATGAGTTACAGCTTTTAATCTTTACGGTCATTGTACTGGCCTTGCTTTTTGACTTCATTAATGGGTTCCATGATACGGCAAATGCCATTGCTACCGCTGTATCCACCAGAGCCATTCATCCCAGCTACGCCATTATGATGGCAGCGGGGCTGAACTTCATCGGAGCCATGTACAGTACCGGCGTAGCCAAAACCATTGGTGCGGATATTGTAAGTTCCGCCCAGATGGTCGATGAGCATGTGTTGATTGCGGCACTGGCTGGTTCGATTATCTGGAACATTCTGACCTGGTGGTTTGCCGTTCCTTCCAGCTCGTCGCATGCGCTGGTCGGCGGGATTATCGGTGCAGTAATGGTTTCGGTTGGTGAACAGGGGCTGAATTTCTGGGGCATTGGTAAAATTGTGCTCTCGCTCATTGGTTCTCCTATACTGGCTATTTGTACAGGCTGCATTGTAATGCTCATCCTGTTTCGGGTTTTTGGCGGTTTCAGCCCGTCGTCCATCAATCATAAGTTCAAGAAGATGCAGATTCTCTCGGCAGCCATGATGGCATTCTCGCATGGTTCCAACGATGCGCAGAAATCCATGGGTATCATCACGCTGGCTCTTTTGGCTGGTGGTTATATCGGCGAGTTTGAAGTACCGACTTATGTCAAGGTGCTTTGTGCTACGGCGATGGCTCTTGGTACGGCCATGGGCGGACGACGGATTATCCGCACCATTGGCGGCAAGATTTTCAAATTGGAGCCGATTTCCGGCTTTGCTGCAGATTTGAATTCGTCCACGGTTATCTTTGGTGCAACTTTGCTGCACCTGCCGGTCAGCACCACGCATGTTGTGTCTGGCTCGATTATGGGCGTGGGGACGGCCAAGCGTGTCAATGCAGTACGCTGGGGCGTTGCGCAGCAGATGGTTATGGCCTGGGTACTGACCATTCCCTGCACGGCACTGATGGGCGCACTTTTCTATAAACTTGTATGTATGTTTATGTAAAAACGAAATTTTCTAACAATTATATAGCCAAATTAGGACTTAAGTGTTACAATAGTAGTAATACTTAGGTCTTTTTTATTAAAATTGTAAGGATGGGGTGATGGATATGGCAACTGTCGAATTAAGAGAATTGGCTGAACTGGCGCAAAAGGATTACGCCAGCGAAATTGTAGCAGGTTTGGTAAATAATGAAATTCGGGATTTACAAAGTGAAATTGATGATGCAGCGGATATTTCTTTTATCGAGCTGAACAGTGGGCGGGGCTGGCGCATTTATCGCCGGACGGTGATGTTTGTGCTGTTTACGGCTGTTCATGAGATGTATCCATCTGCAGAAGTAGTGGCGCAGTTCAGTGCCAACAAGGGGATATTCTGTGAACTGCGTCACTTTGGCGGCGGCGTTAACGAAGCGATTGTGGGCAACATCGAAAAACGCATGCGGGAAATCATTGCGGAAGACCTGCCCATAATCAAGATGAAAATGGACCGGGAACAGGCGGTAAAAATCTTCAAGAACAATCGGCAAATTGAAAAGGCCAATCTGATTTCCTCCTTGAAGATGGAGAAGGTCAGCCTTTACCAGTGCGGCGAGTTCTACGATTATCTCTATGGCGTTATGTTGGGGCATACGGGCAGCCTGACGCAGTTTGCGTTGGATGTGGAGGCCGGTGGAATTCTCCTGCGCATTCCCGATATGGATACTGCCGGTGCCGTGCGGGAGCGCATACCGCAGCCCAAACTCAGCCAGATTCTTGCGGAATCCCGTCAATGGGCACATGCCTTGCAGTGCAATTTTGTGCCGGATTTGAACCGTATTAATCGTCATGGTGGTGTCGGCGAACTTATTCGCGTGTCAGAAGCTTTACAGGAAAAACGCATCGCCCAGATTGCTGACCATATTGCCGAGAAAAAGGGCTTTTTGCGCTTAATCCTCATTGCCGGCCCGTCTTCGTCGGGCAAGACGTCCTTTGCCCAGCGGCTCAGGGTGCAGTTGCGGGCGGCGCAGCTTATGCCCGTATCCATTTCGCTGGATGATTATTTTGTCAACCGGGTAGATACACCGCGCAAGCCTACAGGCGAATACGATTATGAGTGTATTGAAGCGTTGGATGTAGAACTGTTCAATGACCATATGCTGGCCCTGCTGGCGGGCGAGGAAATTGTTCTGCCAACCTATAACTTTATCACGGGAAACCGGGAGTGGGACGAGAGCAAGCGGCTGGCCGTGACGCGGGAACAGCCCATTATTGTAGAAGGGATACATGGGCTCAATGAAAAACTGAGTGAATATGTTCCCCATAGCCGCAAGTATAAAATTTATATCAGTGCGCTGACCCAGCTCAACATTGATGCGCACAACCGCATTTCTACCACGGATGCCCGTCTGATGCGGCGTTTGGTACGGGATTATCAGTTCCGTGGCTCCGGGGCATTAAAGACCCTCAAACAGTGGCCGGACGTGCGGGAAGGCGAGGAAAAAAACATCTTTCCTTATCAGGAAGAAGCAGACGTCATGTTTAACTCTGCCCTCATTTATGAATTGGGGATTCTCAAGCACTATGCTGAACCGCTGCTGCAAATGGTGCCGCAGGATATTCCTGAGCGGGCGGAAGCCAAGCGGCTGTTGGATATCCTTCAGTATTTTGACGATATCACGGATGAAGATGATGTACCGAACAACTCTTTGCTTCGGGAATTTATTGGCAAATCGGTTTTCTTTAAATAGGTACCCGCATGTAGTATAATGGACTTAATATTTATTGTGTTTTGGGAGGTGCTTTTTTGATTAGGAAGGGAATAATATTGGCCGGTGGTTCGGGGACACGTTTGTATCCACTCACACAGGTGGTTTCCAAACAATTGATGCCGGTTTACGACAAACCGATGATTTATTATCCACTCAGTACGCTGATGTTGGCAGGGATTAAGGAGATTTTGATTATCACCACGCCGCAGGACAATGAATCCTTTAAGAAACTATTGGGTGATGGCAGTCAGCTGGGAATCCATATATCTTATGCAGTACAGCCTAGTCCGGATGGCTTGGCACAGGCCTTTATCATTGGAGAGAATTTCATTAATGGTGAAGGCTGTGCGCTGGTGCTCGGCGATAATATTTATTATGGTTCAGACCTTGCACAGTCGGTACAGCGTGCTGCGGCTATGGAAGAAGGGGCAACGGTCTTTGCCTATTACGTGTCCGACCCGGAACGCTATGGCGTAGTGGATTTTGATGAACATGGTCATGCATTGAGCATTGAGGAAAAACCGGCACAGCCCAAATCCAATTATGCCGTAACCGGCCTGTACTTCTATGACAAGGATATTGTGGAGGTAGCCAAGTCGATAAAACCTTCGCCTCGTGGTGAACTGGAAATCACGGACGTCAACAAGGTTTATTTGGAACGCGGCAAACTGCAGGTGGAGAAGATGCGCCGCGGCTACGCCTGGCTGGATACCGGCACGCATGAGTCCCTGCTCGATGCGGCATCTTTCGTGCGGACAATTCAGTCGCGGCAGGGGCTAAAGATTGCCTGCCTCGAAGAAATTGCTTATCGTATGGGCTATATCGATGCGGCACAGGTGGAGCGCTTGGCACAGCCGTTGCTGAAGAATGAATATGGCCAATATCTTATCCGCATGATTCAGGAATAAAGGAGCTTTTTGGTGGCATGAATGTTATTGAAACAAGTATACCGGGTGTGTTGATTGTCGAGACAGATGTGTTCGGCGACCACCGTGGTTTTTTTACGGAAACGTATAACAAGCCCAAGTATGAGGCAATGGGGATTACGAATGACTTTGTGCAGGACAATATGAGCTTTTCCGCACAGAAGGGCACGCTGCGCGGCCTGCATTGGCAGAATCCGCCTTATGCACAGGCAAAATTGGTTTCCTGCTCCAAGGGCAAGGTCATCGATGTGGCTGTGGATATCCGCAAGGGCAGTCCGACTTTCGGCAAGTGGGTTTCTGTGGAACTCAGTGCGGAAAATCACCGCCAGTTCTATATCCCCCGCGGCTTTGCGCATGGTTTTCTGACGCTGACGGATGATGTGGAGTTTCGCTATAAATGCGATAACGTCTATCATAAAGCAGCGGAGGGCGGCATGCGCTATGATGCGCCGGAAGTGAATGTTGACTGGGGCGCGCTGCTGGCGGGGATAGAACCTGTGCTCAGCGAGAAGGATACGACCGGCCCGACGCTGGCCGACAGCAATAATCAGTTTGTATATGGGGAGAATTGTTAAATGAATATAATCGTAACCGGTGGTGCTGGGTTTATCGGCGGCAATTTTGTTTACTATATGTTGAAAAAACGTCCGCAGGACAGGATTATCTGCTTTGATAAATTGACCTATGCGGGCAATATGGAAACCATGGCAGAGGCGATGAAGAATGACCAGTTTAAGTTCGTGCGCGGTGATATCGCTGACCGCCAGGCTGTATATAAACTGTTTGAAGCGGAAAAGCCGGATGTCATCGTCAACTTTGCTGCAGAATCCCATGTAGACCGTTCCATTGAAAATCCGGAAATCTTCCTGCAGACCAATGTCATCGGCACCAGCGTATTGCTCGATGCCTGCCGCAAGTATGGCATTGACCGCTATCATCAGGTTTCAACGGATGAGGTTTATGGCGACCTGCCTTTGGATCGTCCTGATTTGTTCTTTACGGAAACGACGAATCTGCATACATCCAGCCCGTATTCGGCCTCCAAGGCCTCTGCAGACCTTTTGGTCATGGCTTATCACCGCACCTACAAGGTGCCGGTGACCATTTCCCGTTGCTCGAACAACTACGGCCCCTTCCATTTCCCGGAAAAGCTGATTCCGCTGATGATTATCAATGCTTTGGCCGACAAGAAACTGCCAGTCTATGGTGATGGCCTTAATGTCCGTGACTGGCTCTATGTGGAAGACCATTGCGCAGCCATCAACTTTATTCTCGAAAAAGGCAAAGTAGGCGAAGTTTACAATATTGGCGGTCATAATGAGCGGGCCAATATTGATGTCGTCAAGACCATTCTCAAACAACTTGGCAAGAGCGAAGACCTGATTGAATACGTCGGTGACCGCAAGGGCCATGACCGCCGCTATGCTATCGACCCAACCAAGATTCACAACGAGCTGGGCTGGCTGCCGGAAACGAAATTCGAGGACGGCATCAAGGCTACGGTACAATGGTATTTGGATAACCGCCAGTGGTGGGAAAACATCATCAGTGGCGAATATCAGGATTACTATGAACGTATGTATGCAAAAGTTTAATAAAACAGTTTGCAAATAGTTGACAATTAATAACAACTTATGCTATCATAAATATTGTTGTTAAGCGCTCGTAGTCCAGTGGATAGGACGTTAGCCTCCGGAGCTGAAAGCGTGGGTTCGACTCCCGCCGAGCGCACCACTATGTAATCACTTCCCTGCCGAAATATTAATTTCGGCAGGGATTTTTTCATATATATGCAGGATTTAAGGCGTATGGCCGCGAAATAAAAAGATAAATGATGATAACGATAAACTCGTGAGGAGGTTTTATTATGGGAAAAATACAGAAAATCCTCGTGCCTGTAGATGGTTCGGTTAATGGCTGCAAGGCTGTGGATGAGGCTATTTTCCTGGCGGAAAAGTGCAAGGCCGATTTGGACTTTGTCTATGTTTCCAGTAATATCAATAAGGACATCCCCAGTCACATTGTCTTTGACCGCATCTGGGAGAAAATTCCCGAGGATTTGCGGGCGGCTAAGCATGTCGAGACGGGGAGCATTCACAAGGCCATCATTCGTGTAGCTGCACAGGAACACAGCGACATGATTGTGATGGGCAGCCGCGGACTGGGGTTGTTCAAAGGAGCACTTATTGGCAGCGTCAGTCAGAAAGTAATTGAAGAATCCCCCATTCCTGTTATGGTTATTAAATAAGTGATTTTGCGATAACAGACAGTTTCCGGGAGGGACTGTCTGTTCTTGTTCGTATAGTACGAATAAGGGAGGCATTGAAACGATGAAGAAGTTGATCAATGATGTGGAATCCGTAGAGGAGCAGATGACTCTCGGGTTGGTAAAGTCAGCCCCGCATAAACTGCGGAAACTGGACGAAGGCAACATCGTTGTTCGTGCACAGAAAAAAGAAGGAAAAGTTGCACTGGTCAGTGGCGGCGGCAGCGGCCATGAACCGGCTCATGGGGGCTTTGTTGGCGAAGGGATGCTGGATTGTGCAGTGGCCGGGCCGGTGTTTACATCCCCTACACCGGATAAGATTCTGGCAGGGATTCAGGCTGTCGAGGCCGGCAAAGGCGTACTCTGCATTGTCAAAAACTACAGCGGCGATATCATGAACTTTGAAATGGCTGTGGATATGGCAGGTGATGAGGATATCGAGGCCGACTATGTGGTGGTCAACGATGACGTAGCCGTAAAAGACAGTCTCTATACGACAGGCCGCCGCGGGGTAGCCGGTACGGTTCTGGTGCATAAAATCGCCGGTGCCAAGGCTGAACAGGGCGCAAGTCTGCCGGAGGTCAAGGCTGCAGCCGAAAAGGTCATTGCCAATGTCCGGACGATGGGCATGGCGCTGTCGCCTTGTATTGTTCCGGCCTCTGGCAAACCGGGTTTTGAACTTGATGTGGATGAAGTAGAAATCGGTATCGGTATTCACGGTGAACCAGGGACGGATCGGGAAAAACTTAGTACAGCAGATGAAACCGCCCAAAAACTTTTGGACAGGATATTGGCGGATTTGGATTTCAAGGGACAGGAAGTCGTTGTTCTCGTAAATGGTATGGGGGCAACACCGCTTATGGAGCTTTATATCATCAACAATTTTGTACAGGATTATCTCAAGGAGAAGGGCGTAAAGGTCTACGACACCATGGTCGGCAACTTTATGACCTCCATTGAGATGGCAGGCTTTTCGCTGACCCTGCTGCGGCTTGATGATGAATTAAAGGCACTATATGATGCCCAGGCGGATACTCCGGTATGGAAACGCTGAGCAAGGGGGAAACAAACATGATAGATACAGCAAAAATGGCAGAAATCATTCGCGCTATTGCAGCACGGATGGAGACAGAAAAAGATTATTTAACGCAGCTGGATAATGAAATCGGTGATGGCGACCATGGGATTAATATGGTACGTGGTTTTAATGCGGTAATGGAAAAACTCCCTGAATTGGAGACTGGCGATATCGGTTCATTGCTGAAGGGCACAGGCATGCAGCTCGTGTCGAATGTAGGCGGGGCCTCGGGACCGCTGTATGGCACGGCTTTTATGAAAGCGGGCAATGTGCTCAAGGGAAAGTCGGAAATCGAGGCTGCTGACTTTGCTGCCGCATTGGAGGCTGCTGTCGGTGGCGTAAAATTACGCGGAAAATCCACAGAGGGTGAAAAAACCATGTTGGATGCCCTGTGTCCTGCTCATAAGGCTTTTAACGAGGCAATAGCAGCCGGAGATGAGCTAAAAGCCGCGCTGCAGAAAGCCGTTGCGGCAGCGGAAGCGGGCGTAGAATATACCAAGACCATAGCGGCCACAAAGGGACGGGCAAGCTATTTGGGGGAACGCAGTATTGGCCATCAGGACCCGGGAGCAACATCTTCCTTATTTATACTGCAGGAAATCGAAAAATGTCTGTAAGGAAACAAGAGTTCCAATGGGGTGAGCAAATTGGTCGGGATAGTAATTGTATCGCATAGTGAAAAATTGGCAGCAGGAGTCGTGGAAATCGCCAAAATGATGGCCCCGCATGCGCCATTGGCTGCCGCAGGCGGTCTGGAAGATGGGGAACTGGGCACCAGCTACAACAAAATCAGTGCGGCCATCGATGAGGTATATTCTGAAGATGGCGTGGTCGTGCTTATGGATATGGGCAGTGCTGTAATGACTACAGAAATCGTTATTGAAGATAAAGAGGACAGCAAGGTGAGAATGCTGGATTGTCCCTTGGTCGAGGGAGCAGTCCTGGCTGCGGTAGAATCGACCGGCGGCATCAGCTTGGAGGACTTGACGGTAAAAATTAAGGAATCCTACAATGTCCGTAAATTCCCGGAGTGAGGAGATATAATATGGAAAAAGATGCTTTAACCGTAATGGCTACCCGGCACAGCACGCGCAAATTCAAGCCGGAAATGGTCGAAGATGCCCTGCTCGAAAAAGTGATTGAGGCAGGTCGCCGCGCACCCAGCGGCAAGAGCAAGAATACCAATCATTTTTTGGTTATTTGCGATGCCGCTGTACTGGAAAAATTGGTGGACCTGGTGCAATCTGAGTTTGCTAAGATGGACATTACACCGGAAAATCAGGATAATTTTGGTGGCGCGATAAAACTGTCCAAGAAGGGAAACTACGTATTTAAGTACAACGCCCCTGTGCTGATTGTCGTGGCGAATAAAAAGAACTATGACAACAACATGGCCGATGCCTGTGCGGCAGTGGAAAATATGCTGCTGGCCGCCAATGCCCTGGATCTGGGCGCCTGCTGGATCAATCAGCTGCGGTGGCTGCGGGATAACCCTGTGCTGGTAGACTATCTCCACAGCTTAGGCATGAAAGAAGACGAATGGGTGTGTGCGTCCGTTAGCCTAGGGTATCCGGATATGCCCGATGGTCTGCCTAACCGGAATATCACGACAATCAAGGGAAATGAAGTAACCTATATCTAAACTGAAAAACATATAGCGATAAAAGGGAACTCCCAATGCATACGATATGAAAATCGTTGCATTGGGAGTTCTTTTTTAGTGCAAATAATTGTACAAAATCAAAGAGTCTCAAAACGTGTACTTTTTGAGACTGTTGAATTTACAAATTACATTATAGCAAAGGACTTTTACAAAGTCCAACTTTTTTCTAATTTTTTCATTTTGCAGGGACCTTTTGAGACTTTTTAGCTCTAAAAAGGCATCTTTTGCAATATTTCACTACAGTCTCAAAAAGTACACTTTTTGAGACTGTAGTTTTGAGACTTATGCTATTGCAAATATGCATGTAAAAAATATTAGGGGTGATTACGAAATGTTCGAGGTCAAACAGACCGAGGAAATGCTCAATAAGACGTTCCGGCTGCCAGCCAGCCTGCTGGACGAGCTGGCAAGGATTGCCGAGCACGAGAAAGTGTCTGTGAACAATTTGGTACGGCAGTGCTGTGAATACGCACTAAATAATATGAAGACGGAGAAATAATACATGGAAAATAATGTACAGAAAGAAGAATCAATCGACTTAGGAAAGTTAATGCAAATCATGTATAAC
>CACZIV010000060.1 GCA_902781305.1 Pseudoselenomonas ruminantium | reverse complement strand
CGGCGGATGAGTTCGATGGAGCCGTCTTCCCGCAGCAGGAGTTCAGCGCACCAGAGCTTGCCATTGTAGTTAAAGCCCATTGCACTGCCATGGGCGCCTGTGTCGTGGATAATCACGATATCGCCAATGTTGATTTCTGGCAGCTTACGGTCGATAGCAAACTTGTCGTTGTTCTCGCAGAGGGAACCGGTTATATCATATACATGGTCGCAAGGAGTATTTTCTTTGCCCGCAACCGTTATGTGATGATATGCTCCATAGAGTGCCGGGCGCATAAGGTTGGCCATGCAGGAATCCAGGCCGATATAGTCCTTGTAGGTATGTTTCTCATGGATGGCGGTGGATACCAGCCAGCCGGCAGGGCCGGTCATGGCGCGGCCGCTTTCTGTCATAATAGCTACGTTATCAAGGCCGTGAGGGACCATCATCTTGTTATAAAGCTGATGGATACCTTCGCCGATTTCCTGCAGGTTCAGCGGTTCTTCTTCCGGGCGATAGGGAATGCCAAAGCCGCCGCCGAGATTGACAAATTCAACCGTGATGTCCAGTTTTTCCTTGAGCTCAATGGCCAGTTCAAACATCAGGCGGGCCGTGAGCAGGAAGGCCTCGGTACGGCGCTCATTGGAAGCGACCATCGTGTGCAGGCCGAAGCGTTTGACGCCCTTTTCCTTGGCACGGCGGTAGCCTTCAAGCATCTGCTCGTGGGTCAGGCCGTATTTTGCTTCAGTGGGCTTACCGATGATATCGTTGCCATCCACCTCGTCGCCGGGATTGTAGCGGAAGCAGAGCACCTTGGGGAGTCCGGCATGCTTTTCCAGATAGTCCAGATGGGTGATATCGTCCAAGTTGATGATGGCACCAAGCTCGACGGCCTTTTGGAATTCGTCGGCGGGGGTGTCGTTGGATGTCAGCAGGATTTCCTCGCCCTTTAGTCCTGCAGCCTCGGAAATCAGGAGCTCGGCCAGACTGCTGCAGTCGGTGCCGGCGCCTTCCTCGTGCAGAATCTGCACAATGCGGGGATTGGGCAGGGCTTTGACGGCGAACTGCTCGTGAAAGGCTGGTGCCCAGCTGAAGGCTGCCTGCAAGGCACGGATGTTTTCGCGAATGGCTTTTTCTTCGTATATATGGAAGGGAGTAGGGAATTTCTGAATGACTTCGTGTAGTTTGTCAGCGGACAAAGGGAAATATTTTTTACTCATTGCTTTCCTCCTTGTGATAGAGAGAATGATTATTAACTGTAAATTTGTAACTTATTATAACAGGGAGGTATACTATTGTCAATTATTATATACACTCTGTTATAAGAAAATATGGGCTTGATTAGGAGAATCCGGTCTGGTTATGTTATACTAGGGCAATGGAGGTTTTTTGATGGATAAAGCAATACTTATCGGAATACAGGAATATATACGCAACGATTATCTGACGCCGGTCATGTTGTTTGTCAGTGCTATCGGCAGTTTTGGCGCCGTATGGCTGTTTATGGCGATGCTGCTGACCTTTCGGCGGAGCAGCCGGGGACAGGGAATTCTGTTGCTTATCGTGATACTGTTCAGCGGTGGTGTGGGCGAGTGCATAAAGCATATGGTCATGCGGCCACGGCCTTTTTTGCAAATTCCCGACCTTATATTGTTAGGGCCTTTGCCCCGTTCGTTTTCCTTTCCTTCCGGGCATACAATCTGTGCCTTTGCGCTGGCCTTTATCGTTTGGCGCCTGTACCGCGGCTGGGGGCGTATTTTGGTCATGGCCTTGGCGATTGTGATGGCTTTTTCCCGCCTTTATCTGGGCGCGCATTACCCTACGGATGTGCTGGCTGGCGTGGTGGTCGCTTATTTGGGCAGTGCTTTTGTCTGGCGCATGGGAAAGAAAATCGGTCGAGTGATTGACGTTGGTTGAATATGGCGTCAAAAAAGTGAGCAGAGGTGAAGAATATGGCGCAGACAAAGCCGCCCAAAAGTGCGTTGAAGCGGCTGGCAGAGCTGGAAGGTAAATGTCTGGACTTGGAAAATCAGCTGGCTGTCGTGCAGGCTGAACGCAACAATTATAAGGAAAAGTACGAAGATATTTTGCTGGAAAATATTCGTCTGCAGGATAGCTTAAAAGAAATTCGGGAACGTCTGCGGCGGCATGAGCCGCTAGAGCCGCAGGTGGTGGAAGAAATTGCCGAAGAAGCAGCAGAGGAAGAATTCGAGGATGTTCCCGCGGACTGCTTTGCTGACCTGCCACTCAAGGTGGCGGTCATCGGAGGTACGGATGCCTGGCAGACAAAAGTGGCGGAGCGCCATCCCGGCTTCAAGATTATTGGCAGCAGCAAGAATTTTGACCGGGATAAACTTGCCGGTACGGATATTCTCGTCATCAATACCAATGCCGTATCCCATGCCTGCACGCAGAAGGCCAAGGGCGAAGTGGACAGGGGTACGGAGATACTCATTATTTCCAGCAATAATCTGGATATTTTGGATAAAAAAATCCAGGCATTGCTCATGTAAAAGATTTTGAAAAAAATCTCAATTACCTATTGATTTTCATTCTCAATAATGCTATATTATATACAGGCTTTCGTTAAGGAGTCAGCAAGAAATAAAATGCGCAGAAGGCGCAGATGAAATTCGTATAGCCAAGGCGGAGGAAGGAGGCATAGCAATTGCTATGTCGACTGACGACAACGCAGGATAGGCGGATTTCAGCAAGCATGCTGTGTAGTTTATTTCTGAATGACTCCGCAAGCTCTCCTAAAATATAATACACAGCAAAGCACCCCTTCGTACTGCTCATGCGAAGGGGTGCTTTGTTGTTGTGCGCCCGGCATGGCGCATTCTAATGGTTAAATCTTTATAATCAGATTGTTTGTTCCCATTGTGCTTACATAGTTTATGCTTTTGGTCATGTTTATTACCATGCGGAGGCCGATATTCTTTTCCGGATTGCCATCATGCCCATATATCTGGTAATAACTCAGAGGGTTAAACGGCCTGCAATCATCTCTTATCCGCAAAATGAGTTCATTCTCTTTGGCCAGAATGCGTACATCTATAGCATGAGGCCTGCCATCGTTAAAGCCATGCTCGATAATATTTACGCCCAATTCCTCTATGCAGTGCGCCGCAGCCCCGGCGCTTTTCCTGTTGATATCGTTTTCCTGACAAAACAGCGTAACGATACGGGACATGCCCATTACCTCCAACATACTGTCAGCGGTGATGGTGAGCTCTTTGCCCAAAGCTGTGCCAAAATCCGACGGCAGCAGCAAGCGTTTGGCGCTATACTGGTCGCCAGACCGGCGAAAATAAATGTAGCCGGCGGCGCCGGCCAGTATCAGCAGCTGGATAACCGGTGTGGCCAGCCATGCGCCACGTCCACCAAAAATATCCACCATCACCCATACTACAGGAACGATTGCCCCAAAATTTGCCATGAAATAAAAGTTATTGGCCGCTTTTATTCTTCCTATGCCTGCCGTGTAATTAACGAAGGAAAAAAACAACAAGTACAGCGGTACAGACAGTGCAAACATCTGTATCGCTTCTATCGTCAGGCCAAAGGTCTTGGTGTCGCCAATATCCATATAGATATCGGCAATACCAGGAGAAAACAGCCATAACAATACTGCCGTACCTACGGCTATCCCCATGCCGATTTTCAGCGTCACCTTTTGCAATTCGTCAAGGGCTTTTTTGTCTTCCTCGCCATTATACACACTGGCCAAGGTCCAGACCGTATCCCCGATACCATAATACAGTGAGCCGATAAAACTGGTCAGGGATTTATGTACGCTGTAAGCAGCCAGATAGATACCGCCTGACGCAGCGGACAGGATGCAGTTAGAGATAACAGCTCCCAAGGAAGAAAAGATGCGGTCACATACCGCAGGCGTACTGTTGGCAAATATGACGTCAATCTTTTCGCGTACACCGGTAATGCCTGTCAGGTTAAAGCGGAGCATTCTTTCCTTACGCAGGAAATGGGCAGCTATGGCAGCAAAGTACATCATACGGCTGATAGAGGTAGTAAGTCCCAGCATGAACATATCACCGCCTAATAAAGCAACTACGATAATGTCACCGGCGATATTGGTAACGGTAGCTACGGTCATGCCAGTCACTACCAGCCTGTAGTTTGAGTCCATGCCAAGAAAACCGGCGATATACTTGGCCATATTGTCAAAAGGCAGACCAATGATAAGTCCCAGCAGATACTGACAGACCAGCAGCAGCAAGCCGGCATTTTCGCCACTGGCGCCTAAAAGCACCCCCAAAGGCTCCCAAAAAATAAAGGTTATAGCAGCCAGGGCAAGGGAAAAGCCGGCAGACAGCAGCAGTCCCAACGTAAATACATTGGCCGCTGTTTCCGTTTCCCCCTGGCCGAGATACTTACTGTACAGGTTGCGCGTGCCGCCCGAAAGCGTCGAACCGGGGAGCGCATATATCATGGCCAGCGGCCATGCCAGGCCGTATGCTGCCAAGGATTCCACGCCCAAAAACATGCCGACCACAACGCCATCCACAGCCACACCGGCAGCTCGCGTGAATTTGTTGGCAATGGTCGCCTGAATGGATTGCAGAAACACCTTTTCCACGATAGAATGTTCATGTAGAAGCATAGAGTTCCTCCTTTGGCGGGATTGCATGGGCAGACAGCCGTGCCTGACGGTTCAATATGCTTCCCACCATAGTAGTTACTTATTGAAGTATACTTATCAAGGGGCATTTATGTCAAGCTGAAGAAATGCCTGCGGGCGATAACGAATCGAAGCAGGGCCATAGCCTCCGGCTCGATTTTGCTCTGCAAATGTGGTAACATTAGAAATAGATTACGGAAGGGATGGATGATATGCGCAGAATTCTTACGTTTTTGAAGCTGTTCCGCTATGATTTGCTCGTGATGCTGGTGGCGCTTAAGCATCGGGATACGCCCCGAAATGTGAAGGGGCTGCTCATAGCGGCGATTATATATTTGGTCAGTCCGATTGACCTTATCCCCGATGCCATTCCCTTGGCGGGGGTTATTGATGATGCGGTGATTGTGCCGGCGGCGGTTATGGGGCTCACGAATATGCTGCCTTCCCATGTGCGCTATCAGGCAGAGGCACAGGCTGGGAAAATGCTGCGCTATATGCCGGCCATTTTGTTTACGGCAACGCTCTTTGTTGTCTGTTGGCTAGGATTGGTTATCTATGGTTTGTATCGCTTGATTTTTTGAGGAGTAAGGAAAATTGCGTTTATATATTGCCGAAAAACCCAGCATGGGGCGGGAAATCGCCAAATGCTTAAAGGGGCCTGTGCGCCGCTGTGACGGCTATCTGGAAACTGGGGAAGGGGTCGTGACCTGGCTCTTTGGCCATATTCTGCGCCAGGCAGAGCCGGATGAATACGACCCGAAGTATAAAAGATGGCGGGCCGAAGACCTGCCGATTATCCCGCAGCAGTGGAAGCTCTTTGTCGATAAATCCTGCGAAAAGCAGTTCGCCATCGTTAAAGGGCTCATTGAGCGCTGCGATGAAATCGTCCATGGCGGGGACCCTGACCGTGAAGGACAGCTTTTGGTAGACGAGGTGCTTGACTATCTCGGCAATAAAAAGCCGGTCAAACGTATCCTGCTGAACGCCTTGGACGAGGTGAGCATTAAGAAGGCCAATGCCAATTTGCGGGAGAACAGCGAGTTCTTCAATCTCAAGCAGTCGGCACTGGCGCGGGCGCGGGCGGACTGGCTTATCGGCATGAACCTTTCGCGGGCCTATACGCTGGCGGCCCGGCGGGCAGGACATGACAAATTGGTACTGCCCATCGGCCGGGTTAAAACGCCGACCCTGTCGCTCGTCGTACGCCGGGAACGGGAAATTGAGAATTTTAAGCCCGTCGATTACTATACGATTAAGGCGGAGTTTGCCCACGAGAATGGCCGCTTCGCCGCGCAGTGGAAGCCTAAGGATACCATGGCGGGGCTGGACAGCGAAAACCGCTTGATTGACAAGAAAATCGCCGAGGCGAAGCTCGCAGAATTTCAGCAGGAGCCGCGCGAAGGTGTAATCTCGGCCTACCAAAAGACGAAAAAGCAGGAGCCGCAGCCCCTGCCCTTTTCCCTGTCCTCCTTGCAGGTCTTGGCGGGCAAGATGTTTGGCTATGCTCCGCAGGTGGTTTTGGACACTGCGCAAAAGCTTTACGAGAAAAAACTTACCACCTATCCGCGTTCGGATTGTGAATATCTGCCCACCAATCAGTTTGGGGATGCGGTGAAAATCATCACCAATCTGGCACAGGCCGGAGACGAGCGGCTGGCCGGCTGGACGAACGGCGTAGATACAAAGACGAAAAGCCGGGCCTGGAATGACAAGAAGATTTCTGCCCATCATGCCATCATTCCAACCACGGTCAAGGCCAATATGCAGACCATGACCACCGAGGAGCGCAATCTTTACTTTTTGATTGCTCGTGGCTACATGGCGCAGTTCTATCCGGTGCATCTTTATGACCAGACCAAGGTGGAGGTTACCTATAAGGATGAACTCTTCACCGCCAGCGGTCGCACGGAGCGGGATTTGGGCTGGAAAATCATGTACCAGTCCGCGAAGAAAAAGGCGGCTGATGAGGACAGCGATAACGAAAACGACAGTGAGGAAAGCGACGGCACCCTGCCCGTAATGAAGAAAAAGGATCATGTCACCTATGAAAAAGGCGATATTACCCAGCGGGCCACCAAGCCGCCCGTGCGCTTTACCGAGTCCACGCTGCTCGCGGGCATGAAGGAAATCCACAAATATGTGAAGAATCCCGAAGCTAAAAAACAGTTAAAGGACGTCTACGGTATCGGCACCGAAGCTACGCGCGCGACCATTATCGAGGATTTGGTCAAGCGCAAGTTCATGCAGAAGCAGGGCAAGAAAAAATACCTCGTGCCCACGCCGGCGGCCTATCTTTTGGTTGATGCCCTGCCCGATGAAATGACCTATCCCGATTCCACGGCCATTTGGGAGGATAAGCTCCATTCCATGTCCGAAGGGGATGGCACCTTAGCGGAATTTTTGACCGGTCAGATTGAATTTACCAAAAAACTCTGTGCCAAGGCGGGCAATGCCCAGATGGAAGTCACGGGAGATAATGTCTGCCCACGTTGCCATAGCGGTGTGCTGACCCAGCGCAAAGGCAAGAACGGTCTGTTCTGGGGCTGTTCCAACTACCCGAAATGCCGTATGACCTGCAACGACAAAGACGGGCAGCCGGATTTGGAGGATGCCAGGGCCAGAATGGCACGCAGTTTCCGCAGTACAGCCCCCGCGGCAGTATCGGCCAGCCAGCTGGCACGGCAAAGCGGCGGGGCAGTGCGGACGGCGCCAAGACCTGCCCAAACGATGGCGTATGCCCAAACAGGCGCAGGCCCGAGTGCACAGGATATGGCGGACTTGAATTCTCTGTTTGCCGCGGCTGATTACGAAGCGCAGATGGCGGCGGATATGGCCAGTTACAAGGCCAGCCGTCCTGCCCCGCGCCAGTGGCAGAACTGGGGCGATAAGCCCAAGTATTCGGCAAGTCCGCTCGAAAAAGCCGCCAAGGAAAATAAGGCGGCTGATGATAAATATTTATGTCCGAAATGCCGGGAAGGGCACTTGCGGCTGATTCGCGGAAAGAACGGCAGCTTTTGGGGGTGCACGAATTATCCGCGATGTACGGCGACGTTCGATGATAGCAAAGGAATGCCGCTTATGGATTCGTAGAACCTTGATATACAAAGACGCCCGTGGGGGCTGGTAATATTTTCCTTCGCCATAGACAGGCTTGTCAAAAGTTGCGGAAAACATCACCAGCCCCCACGGGCTTAGTTTTGGCATTACAAGGTAGTATTAAGATGCCCTGTGGCTGATAATACTTTCCCTCTGCTTATGCAGGCTTGCCTAACGCGACGGGAAAGCATTATCAGTCACAGGGCTGTTTTGCAGGAAAAATGATGATATATTTTGCCCACGTCATTAAGTGCCAAAATTAAGGAGGGGCGGGGAGGCAATGGCTTTCGGTCGCGTTTGACAAGGTTGTCTAAGCAGACGAAAGTTATTGCCTCCCCGCCCCTCCGGCTTTTGCCTCGAACTCAAAATGTTAGAAGTAAATCGCACATTCAAACAGGCGGTTCCAGGGATGGGTGATATGGAGTTTTTCCAACGAAAGCCCTGCGGGCAGGTTGATGTTTTGCTGGGCAAAATCCGTTAAGAGTATCGTGCCCTGCGTTGCGGCAAAGTCGCGGGCGCCGTCCAGGTTGCCGGTGGTTTGATTGTAGCCGGGCTGGCTCCATACGGCACTGCCAAGGCTCTGGCGCACATTGGCCTGATAACCCCAATCCTCCAAATAGCGGGTAAGCATCAATTCTTCCTGTGCCTGTCTGTCCATCCATTTGGCAAGCATTCCTGTGCCGAGCAGGAAGCCCGTGGTGTTGGTGGCGGTGTTCCAGCCGCCGTAAGCCAAGAGTTTGAACTGCAAATCGGCTTTGTGCAGTTCGTTCATCAGGGCGTTGTCCGCACCGTTGCCATAGGCGATATCGGCTACGGCTGTGGGATAGCCTTTGCTTACAAAATCCTTGACCATATGGACAAAGGGCATGGTGCCTTTGCGGGGGACAATGGTGTTGTCCGGGTTATTGGCACTGCCGGTTTTGCCATCTGGATTCGTGTTGATGGCCAGGATCAGTTCTGCGCGTTCCGGTGCTGGAATCTGCATGCCGCCGGCGGCGATAATGGTGTTATCCATATCGTCGCCGATTTTTTCGTTGCAATAAGCGGGGATGGTGTCGCGGCCTTTGCCGATATTGTAAGCCGTGTAGACAAAGGGGATATCCCGCTTGTCGTCAAGGATAGCCCGGCAGAGCATGACCATGGCGAGCTCATCGGCGCCGGAGGTTACCTGAAATTTCGTCTTGCCGATATTCTGGCCATATTCCTGCAGGTGGCGGATTTCGTAATGGGTCTGGGAATATAATGCGCCGTCATCACCGCCGAGCAGCAGGAAGGACAGGTTGTTCTGTCTGGTGAGGTCCATCAGCGCTTTGTTGGCATTGTAGTTGAGGTTATGACGGTGCGTCCAGTCCTCCATGACAGTCGGAGCGATTTCCTTTTCCAGCTTCTGCATGGCACGCTGTTCTTTTTTGGAGGCCAGCCCCATTTCGGTTTTATCGCGGAGAGCACTGTAGTCGCGGATTTTTACCGCATTCTGCTGATAAATTGCCGGTTCCATGCCCGCGCCGGAATGGGTCGCAGTTAAGAGGGTGCGCAAAATGGTGCCAAAGCCGTAGACGGGCAGGCGGGGAAAATCCTGATGGAGTTTTTGGAAGCGGTTCACCCGTTCGGTGATTTGTTCCTGTGTCAGTTCATGGTTGCGGGAGCCGACGAGACTGCCGTAGAGCATGGCGTCGGTGGAAACAACAGCGGCCTTTGCTCCGGGGGCATTTTCCCGCAGCCACTGCCAAAGTCCGTCCGGGTCGCCATGCTGGTCACGGGTACCAAGCAAGGTTTCGGGCGGAACGACGATGTTATAGCCGGCCTTTTCGGCAACCTCACGGGTTTCCTTATCCGTGATGGGACGGTTGTCGAGCGGAATAAAGATGATTTTCTTGCCTTGAACTGCCGGGGCGGCTGCTGCGGGGGTTAAATTGCCGGGCAGCAGGGTCAGGCATAGGGCAATGGAAAGTAGCATAAATATTTTTTTCAATTCGAGAGACCTCCTTTGTTGCATATATAAAATACTATATTCCTATTCGTGGTGAAAGGTTTGTATTCCTGCTTTTTGAGTAAGTTTGTACTGGGGGAGGGGGCATATTTTGCGGGTTCCACTAAATGTCTGGCATGAACAAAATATGCCCCCTCCCCCAAGTCGCTGCTTGTTTTTTCCGTACGAAGTTTTATGCGCAAGTCCTTCTTTTATGGTATAATGCTTTCATAATCTATAGAGCGTGTTTGAAGTGCTTTTGGAAAGGAAAGCACATTCCAAAACAATAGCAGCTGTTGGATGCGAAAAAAATAAGCAACGGCCGCAAAAGCGGCAGGAGCGGGGGCATGATTGGCGGGCGGAGCGATTGCTTTGCTGGCTGGCAAGATTAAAAAACTGGACAAAACGATGTTAATGCGCCGTGGTGACCGGCGCAGGTAAATGGATTTAACGAACTCATCATGCCAGACATTTAGCGCAGCCCGCCAATTATGCCCCCGCTCTTGCCACGCATTAACAACGAGCACGAACAAGAGAAAGGTAATCAAAAAATGAGCAATTTTATAGAATTAGGCATCAGCGAAGCGTTAGCCGCAGTTTTAACAAAGCAGAATATCGAATCCCCCATGCAGGTGCAGGAGGCGGTCATTCCCAAAGTAATGGGTGGTGGCAATCTGGTGGCGCAGGCACCCACCGGCACAGGCAAAACGCTGGCCTATCTGCTGCCGGTTCTGCAGAAAATTGATGCGGACTCCCGCGATGTACAGGCCGTTATTCTGGCGCCGACCTATGAGCTGGCCATGCAGATTACAAATGTGGCCCGCGACCTCGCGCAGGGGGCAAATCTTGGAATCAAGGTGCAGGGGCTCATCGGTGGGGCCAATATCGCCCGCCAAATGGATAAGCTGAAAGACAAGCCACAACTGATTGTGGGCTCTGCGGGGCGGATTATCGAGCTGGCGCAAAAGAATAAATTGAAGCTGCACAAGGTTAAAATGCTGGTACTGGACGAATTTGACCGGCTGTTTGATGACCAGAATATGACCAACACGGCAGATGTTGTGCGTCTGCTGCCTGAAGACCGTCAGGTGGTGATGGTTTCGGCAACCGCCCCGAAAAAGGCGTTGGAGCGGGCGGATTTCCTGCAGCATCCGGAAGTGATTAAGGTCGAGGCAGACCCTGCGGTGCAGGCTTTGCGGGAAGACCTCTATCGTATGACGCCGTTCCGCAGCAAGGTGGAAACGGTGCGCCATTTGGCCCGCCGTCTGGCCGTGAAGCGCGGTCTGGTCTTTATCAATAAGGTCTTTGATGCCGAGCGTATTTTGGCGCAGCTGCGTTATGAAGGCTTTATGGTGGGCACGCTTTTGGGACACAATAACAAACAGGCTCGCCAGAAGGCGATTGCCGATTTTAAGGCCGGGCGCATTAAGCTCCTGCTGTCCACGGATTTAGCGGCTCGCGGCCTCGATATTCCGGAGGTGGATTATGTCTTTAACCTCGACCTGCCGGAAAGCAGTGAAATTTATCTGCATCGGGCAGGGCGTACGGCCCGTGCCGGTGCTAAGGGCACGGTTATCACTTTGGCTGACAACAAGGAAGCCTACAAGCTGGAACAGCTCGAAAAGAAACTGGGCATAGCCTTTAAGCCCGTAAAGGGCGGCGACAAGCCTGCACCGTCGAAAAAGAAACCTTCGGTAAAACAGGGCACCGGAAGCGGGCAAAAAAAGACGGCAAATAAAAGCAAGAAACACACTAACCGGCAGGGAAAACGCAAGGCAACGGCGAAGTAGACTAGGTAAATAAAGCAAGTAAACGAAAAAATTTGGAGGGAATAACTTTTGGACATTGTGCCGATACTATTGCAGTTAGTACTGGTCGCGTTTTTAATCTTTATGAACGGCTTTTTTGTGGCGGCAGAGTTTGCCTGCGTGAAAATCCGTTCCTCCCGACTGGAAACCCTGATTGCGGAGGGCAGCCGGCGGGCGGTTTATGCTAAGCGGCTCACCGACCATCTGGATGCGTCGCTGTCGGTCACGCAGTTGGGCATAACACTGGCGTCGCTGGGCCTGGGCTGGGTCGGCGAACCCGTGGTGGCGCAGCTTATTCTACCTGTGACGCACTTAGTTGGTCTTGATGATATGGTTGGACATACCTTGTCGCTGGTGCTGGCGTTTTCCATCATCACGGCGGGACATATCGTGCTGGGCGAACTTACGCCGAAGACTATGGCCATCCAGAATGTGGAAAAAATCATGCTTTCCGTGGCTCTGCCCATGCTGATTTTTCATAAAATCATGTACCCCTTTGTCTGGCTCTTAAATCATGTGGCCAATTGGGTGACGGCGCGTATGGGCTTTAAGGCCGCTAGCGAAAGCGAGTCGGCGCATACCGAAGAAGAAATCCGTCTGCTCATGGAGGAAAGCCACCGGCAGGGGCTGATTGACGATACCGAAGCGGACTTTGTGGACAATGTCTTTGACTTCACGGAACTCAATGTGCGGGAAATCATGACGCCCCGCACGGATATGGTGGTCATTTATCTCGAAGACAGTTGGCAGGACAATATGGATGTCATTCTCTCGGAGCAAATGACCCGTTATCCCATCTGCAAGGAGGATAAAGACCATATTATCGGTTTCCTCCATGTAAAAGACCTCATGAAGGCTATGGCCAGTGGCAAGCGGCCCAACTTCCGCAAGCTGGCACGCAAGGCGCTCGTGGTGCCGGAGAGCATGGATGTCAACGTTCTTTTGAAGACCATGCAGGGCAGTCACAGTCAGATGGCGATTGTGGTGGACGAGTACGGTGGCACGGCGGGCATGGTCACGATTGAGGATATCATGGAAGAAATCGTCGGTGATATTCAGGACGAATTTGACGAGGAACGGCCTACGGCAGAAGCGCGGGGAAATAATGTTTACTCGGTGGATGCCAAGATGCTGTTGGAAGAACTCGAAGATATATTGGAACTCACCATTGAAGACGAAGATGTGGACAGCGTAGGGGGCTGGCTCTATGATCAGATTGGCAGCGAGCCGAAGGTCGGACAGATGGCCGCAGCGCAGGGCAACCTTTTCTACGTGGAAGAAGTGGACGGAGCACGGATTACCCGTGTTTTG
>CACZIV010000059.1 GCA_902781305.1 Pseudoselenomonas ruminantium | reverse complement strand
TCTGAAATTATCCATCTGCTTATCTAAAGCCCAGTTATAGGCAAATCTTGAAGCACCTGCGAACTGAAAAAGTTTAGTTCTCTGCTTGTTGTTTGGCAGCAATCGTATCCTGACTGACCTTATCATCGCATTCACCTCCCCTATACGAATAATTATACCATGCCTTGATGGGCATGGTACTATTTCTGTATCGGAAAGTAAGTTTGCTTAGGTTGCTTAGATTTTTTATCGGTTTTTATCAACTTTTTATAAGTTATGCTTGACTGTTAAAATCCTTCTTCCCCAGAGCCATTGCTGCCACGCCATAATCCTGAGTCACTACGATATCACCAGCTTGGCAAAGATTTATAAGTGCCAGGTCAACCGCATCTGCATCAACGTAAATCTTCATTGGATATTTCTTACCTGAGCCAATATCTCGGCTTCATCCGTATAGCGATGTATATGGAAGCGTTCATTTCCGGCCAGCATAGCAGAAAGCTGCGTTTCCCTTGGTCGGTAGAAAATATGTACTTCCTTGCCATGTGCTTCAGCGTAAGCCAGCTCATATCCAACGCCTAATGATACTTGCGTGCATTCTGCCACCACAACATCGCATTCACGCAGCCAAGTCGTATCCTGTTCATAGATAGTTTTGTCACCTTTATCTTCTACCGTAGATAAACTCAAGTCACCTACATGCTCAGTAAGCACTTGATGTTTTTCCTTCAAGGCAGCTATGACCTTACGGTAGAGTTCCGCATCTTGTCTGCCGCCACGAATGGAGCCTGCGAAATATACCTTCATCGTTTCAGCCTCATTTCATCTTTAAATCTAACAGTACCTTATCGGTTTCCCACGGCGATATGACCGTATAGTTGATACCTGCCCCCTCCAGAACAGCCTTGATTTCTTCATCCTTTACCTTGGCTCGTTCCAAATTCGTTTCCTTACGGCCATCTATGCTGATGAATTCATCATTGCGCCGCAGGAGGTATTCCACATTGTCAAATTTGGCATGCTCATGCATCACCAACTGATCAAAGAGTTCATCCGGCGTATTGTTATAGATGATGTTCAGCGGCAGGGGCGAATCGCAAACCGCATATTCCACGCCATACCGCTCCAGAGTCTTCAGCCTGTGCACCTGTTCGGCAAATAGATACAGCTGATCCTGTACGATGTCCGTAGCATTCTGATACCAAAGCCACTTGGCGTACTCGCCCACCAGCTCCGTCTTATGCCCCTTGCGCTTCAGCTTCGAAAAAATATCTGCGGCGATAGTGCTCTTGCCAATGCCTGCACCGCCATAAAAATTTAATACCTTCAACCTAAATCTCCTATCCATTCTTAGAATTTTACATAATCATTATACACCACTACGAGGCAGTTCTCTATATGCAAAGAACAAAAAGACTGCTCTACATCCTTGATGATAATGGGATAAAATGCGAATGTATCATTACGGATGAAGGACAAGGCGTACTTGAAATAAAAAGCATCGCCACAGTTCCAAAATACCAAGGAAGCGGGTATGCAAAAGCCATTAAGAAAATAGAAAAAACCGCTGAATTAACCGGGCACGGCCCGTTAATTCAGCGGCTTTTTATTCATTTGTTTTTATCGAAAGACCACATCACATTCAAACATCCTAAGCCATGGATTCTTTACAGTAAAATCTACAGAAATATTGGGCATATGCTTCCTGGCGAAATCCCGCATAAGCTCTGTGTCGCGCTTTTCCGCAAAAGCGAGCTTGTCCTCCAATTTGTAGTAATACTTATAGTTGCCGAAATTCCGCACCAGTTCCGTGCCCACCTGTGAGCGCACATTGGCCTGATAAGCCCAGTCATCAAGATAACGCACCGCAAGCAGGTAATCTTTGGCCGTATTGGTCATTTTCCCTGTCAGCATCCCCGTGCCCAGAGCAAATCCCGTTGAATTGGTGGCCGTATTCCAGCCGGAATACGTCTTGAGTTTGAACAGTAGATTCTTTTGTTCCAAAAGATTCAGCAAGGCATTGTCTGCGCCGTTGGCATACTTTATATCCGCCACACCTACGGGATAGCCGGCATTTACAGCATCTTCCACCATTTTGGCGAAGGTTTTTGTACCTTTATCCGCCTTCAAATCCGGCACAAAATCCGCCTCCGTAGGTAAGCCGTTATGGGTTTGAATGGTTCTGCCTTTTTCCTCTGTATTGACAAGCAGCAGCAGGTCTGCCCGCTTGGGGGTTCTCACCTGCAGTCCCCCGGCAATTTTCAGCGCTGCTTCTACCGATTTGGAAATCTTCTCATCGGAAAAATCCGGAACGGTATCCCCGCCCCTGCCCGAAGCGTAGCGAACACAAACGAAAGGTATATTAGACGTCATATCATTGATGGCCCGGTTCAAAAGCAAAATGTTGAATTCATCAATCCCCGGCATGGATTGAAATTTGCTCTTGGGCAGATTCTGCTGCTCTGCATAGGCCAGAATCTCCCGGTTTTCCCGATGGGTTTGACACAAGGGGGCATTGTCATCTCTGCCCAAGATCAGATAGTCGATGGTGCCCAATGCTGTCATATCCATCAACGCTTTGGTGGCAGCCAGATTTTTTGCTCGTCTGCCAAACCAATCCTTTTGACACTCCTGAGGAATCGCTTTTTCGTATGCCTGCAAGGCCTGTTTTTCTGCAGCGGAAAGCTTGCCTGTCTCCCCCTTATCCAGCAGCTTGGTGTACTGGAAGATATCCGCGCCGTACTGCTCATAATAGGCAGGCTCCTCGATATTTCCTGCCCACCCCTGATACGGTGTGCGCATAAGGGAATCAAAGACGTAGATATGCAGACGGGGGTTATCCTGCCGCAGTCGTTTGAAATTCTCCAAGCGTTCCGTAATCTCTGCCTGACTGACCTCGTGCTTTCGTGAAGGTATCAACCCTCCATAAAGCATCGAATCCGACGCTATAACAGCCGACTTTGCTTTGGGGGCATTTTCCCGCAGCCATTGCCATAGTTCCTGCGGATGCCCCATGTTGGTAGCATTGCTCAAAAGCTCCTTGGGCGGCAACACCAACTCATAGCCGGCTGCCTCCACCACTTCTACTGTCTGATGATAGGAAATCGGCCTGTCATCATGGGGAATAAACAGTATCCTGCCTCCCGCCTGGGCAGTGCACCAAGGCAATAAAAGCGCAGTCAATAAGAGCATAAATATTCTTTTCAACAAATCAACTCATCTCCTCCTACAGCATTATCCTAGTTATCATAAAATATAAGCCCTTCATCTTGCAAGCGATTTTTCAAAGCAGTCATGAAAATATAGCCCGGATCTATTTTTTCTGAACGATAGTTCGGTACATTTTCTATGTATAATCCACTGCTTCGGGCTGCGTCCTGCTGATAGTGACCAAAGACATAGGAAATTGTAGCATATTTTTTATGTAAATATTTGATTAGCTCAACATTTGCTTCCAATTGCGCGTCCGTTAAATCTTCCACGCCATTGACTCCACCTACATTTTCTATGCCAATTGCACACCAGTTATAGCCTATAATATGTCTATTAAGCGCTGTTTCAGGTGTGAGTCTGTATATTTTCCCATCCCGTGACACAAGAAAATGGGAGGCAACATTCAGCGTCCCATCAGCGCGTGCCTCATGGTAAAAATGGTTATAAGCGGATTCCCAAGTACTAGAGGCTGTCCAATGCACAACAACAGCTTTTGGGATGATATCTATTTGATTCAAGTTGTAGTGTGTTGCGGCATACTCACGAATAAGCTGTTCTCTAACATCAGACCATAGTATTGGCTTATCAATGATCTGTAATTCACCAGCAAAAGTTTCGGTCATAAGGAAAAGTGAACCCAATAGCAGAAATAATGTCTTTCTTATCATAAACTTTGCTCTCCTCATTTCCATGTCCCTCTACCAAACACGGCGCAACATAATGCTGGCCGTAAAATCTTTGTCATGGGCACCCTAGTAGAATCACCTACATTGTCAGCCTTGATTTCATTGGCAATGTACTCGCTTTATAATAGGAGCGTAAGCCCCGGCAGCCATCAATATCGCATCAGCACCCATATCCGCCGCTGTCATGCCTTTTTCATGCTATCACCTCATATAGTGGCCTCATTTCATCTTCAAATCCGACAGTATCTTCAATTACAAAGCTTCTATTCTTGCTTCAAATTTTTCAGTATCTATTATACACCACATAAGGGATGTTCTCTACCTGACAAACTACTAAAACCGATTTACATTGTCACCGCAGTAGTCCTGGCGATATTTGAACAGCAAAGCGGCCGCGATAAAAACCGATATAAACTCCGCTGCTGCCTGAGATATCCACAATCCCTCTGCCCCCATAAGCAAGGGCAGCCCGAATATAGCTATTGTTTGAATAACAAAGGAGCGCATGAGCGCAATAATTCCAGAGATTTTACCATTATTGAGCCCGGTGAAGTAAGCAGAGGCATAGACGTTAAAACCTTGAAAGACGAAGGCAAACGCAAAGATATACAAGGCGTGTTCCGCTAACGCACAGACCTCTGAATCGTAACCTACATAAAGTTCTGCTATATAAGCTGCCAAATAACGGGCCAAAAAGAACATGAGCAAGCCGAACGCCAAATTGAGCACGATGCCTTTTTTTAACAGGCTTTTCAGCTCCTCATAGTTCCTTGCCCC
Organism: Pseudoselenomonas ruminantium; assembly: GCA_902781305.1. Classification (GTDB taxonomy): domain Bacteria; phylum Bacillota; class Negativicutes; order Selenomonadales; family Selenomonadaceae; genus Selenomonas_A; species Selenomonas_A ruminantium_K. The sequence continues at coordinate 8,151 of CACZIV010000059.1, read as the reverse complement.
AAAATGATAGCCAACCAGTGAATTTGCCTCCAGTGCCAGCCCGGTAAAGACAGAAGCAAAAACTCCTTCAATGAATACCACCACACCAAAAGCAGCTACACCATCCTCGCCTAAAAACCGCAATAACTGAATATTATAAAATACGAAAATCAACGAATAAGACATATCATCTACCATTTCCGACAGACCATTGCTGCAAACAGCCAGCAATGGTTTTATTTCCAGTTTATAGGGGTGGAAACGCAAGGTACTGGAATTGGGCCGGGAAAAGTAAATCCAGGGAATAATCCCATTCAGGCAAGCGCCAATCCCCGTGGCCACAGCTGCGCCTACCATTCCCCAGTCAAACATCACAATAAACAGATAATCAAAGATGAGGTTGCTGAACATATTGGCAATCGACAAATACAATCCCAAATGTGGTTTTTCGGCAGTAATCAATATGCTTTGGAATGCATAACCGACAATCATGATGGGCAGGAAAAGAAACAGCACCCGCCCATAGGGAAGACCGTAAACCATGATATCCGGAGTTGCCCCTAGCAGGCAGGCAATATCCGGCAAGAAAATGATGCCCAATACCGCTAAAGCCACACCAACATAGAGGGCTGTCCGAATTATCATGGTAAAAAGCTGATTTGCCCTCTCGGTCTGCGCATTTCCTAATTCAGAGGCAATCAATGCACTGCCGCCCGTACCAAACATATAGCCTACAATGGAAAGCAATAATTGAAACGGATAGATGAGATTAACTGCTGCAAATGCTGTCTTGCCAATATAGTTGGAAACGAAATACCCGTCAATCGCATCATAAGTAATGGCAATCATCACTGTGCCTATGGTCGGCGCAACGAAAAGCAGCAATTTCTTATAGGTAAAATGGTCGGATAACTTGATATTCATAAGCCATACTTCCTTTAACCAAACACAAGGTCAATAAACTTTTCGATATACAGTTGCTGGAATGCTGCCATCTTTTGCCGGGAGAAGAAATTTCCCGCCCATTCGAATTCCGATTCGAAGCAGCCTGAATTGTTGTCGTTCTCCAAAAACTCCAGTTCCAGTCTTGCCCCAGGTGCAGAATAATGATTGGGCAAAGGCAGATAGAACGGACGAAGCTCTCCAAGCTCACCTGCATTGATATTCAGCTGATAGTTGACTTCCATTGGGTCATCCAGGAAAGGTTGGTCATTAGCCACAAAATAATCATAACTTGAATGCGCAATTCCATCTATCACCTGCCGTTTTACCTCTGCCAAAAGTGAACTTGTATTATCTATCCTGTCCATATGTATGCCTACGGGAAGATTTTTTATCAGCATGCCCACGGAATTAGACGCATAGCTTCCCAAGCGATTATTGAAAATCCAGTTGGTCATAATATCGTTTTGGCCAGAAAACTCATGCAGGGCCTGAATCGCTGCGGCAATGGCAATGACGCTTCTGGATGCATGCAGTCGTTGCTCTGCTTCCGCCATATCTTCCTCATCAAAGGGAAGATGAAGTTTGCGCTGTTCTGCCTCCAGCTTATATGGGTCATCTTTATCTGGTTCAGGTATTTTACACCAATCATACCCACCATAGGTCGTTTGAAAATATTCCTTATCTTCATCATATTGGCATGATTGACGTATTTTTTCTTCATTCGCCAGATAAGTGCAATAATAATCCCGTGGCAATTCCTCCCCATGATATGCCCGCATAATATCCGCCAGGACAATGCCAAGCGATGAACCATCCATAGCCAGATGGTGAACGTCAAAGAACAAATAGGTGTACCTATCGGACTTGAATAAACGTACATTTAGCAGCGGCGAGTTAAATATCTTGAAGGGTTTTACCAGATTGTTGGATAATTTGATGATATCCAGATCACACATGTATTCAATCTGAACTTCCGGCAGGCTTTCCGGCGAATAGATTTGCACCAATTCATTGTCATCATCAAAGATAATCTTCATGGCCAATGCCGGATGATTGCTTATGGCAGCATTAACCGCCCGCTGCAGTTTCTGCGGGTCTATGTTCTTGGAAAAGCGGAAGAAATAGGACATATTGTTGAACATGGTAGACTTCGGCATCATCAATTGATTATCCACCATCTCTACCTGCATGGGAGAAAGTTTGTGCGGCCGCTGACGTTCGTAGTCATCGACAGCTTCCAAAGATACCGTATTGCTGCGTTCATCGAGCAATGCCGCCAGCCGCTCCACTGTCCTTAAAGAAAATACATCCGCACTGGAAATCCCCTTGTCCATCAATTGCGAAACCAACATCATACTGGAAAGTGAGTCCCCACCTAGTTGGAAAAAATCATCCTCAACGCTGATGCTTTCTTCCTCCAAATGCAGCACATCCGCAAAGGCTTTGCAAACATATGCTTCGCTTTCATTTCTTGGCGCCACATAATTTTCCGTACTCGGAACCGGCTCAATATAGGGAAGTTGTGTTCTATCGATTTTTCCATTTACCGTTTGCGGCATACTATCCACCCGCAACATTACGGTGGGAATCATATACTCAGGGAGATGGTTCTTCATAAAAGCGGTGATATCCTGTATCATAGGATTGGTGCCCGGAGCCGACGTGAAGTACCCTGCCAGATAATCCGATTTTCCGGAATGGCTCAAAACCTTTACCGCACAGGACTCCACCTGAGGAAATTCAGCCATCACTTTCTCGATTTCATCCAGCTCAATGCGGAAGCCACGCAATTTTATCTGATTGTCAATACGTCCATGAATACGGATAGTCCCCTGCTCTGTCCACGAGGCCAAGTCCCCGCTATGATAGGCGCGCAGACCATTGCAAGTAAAAAAGGCCTTGGCCGTCTTGTTTGGCAGATTGATATAACCACGCCCGACACAATCACCGCAGATAATCAGTTCACCCTTTTCGCCTACAGGAAGAAATTCGCCTTGCTGGTCGACGATATAGAATTTTGTATTCACCATCGGCCCGCCGACCACAATTTCCCCTTCATCTTCCATAAGAGCCGCCGAGCAACCCATGGTGCATTCCGTTGGTCCATAGACATTTAGGATTACGCTATCCTGACGCAGGTTTCTGAGCTTGGTAAAGAGACCTGCAGGAAATGCTTCTGCACCCACATCGTAAAAATCGACATTTTTCAGGGCTGCTGCACATTCGGGGATATTCAGAATACTGAGCAGGAAGGTCGGCGTACAAGTTATGCCATTTACTTCCGCATCCAGCATGGCCTTGGCCAGCAGAAAGGGATCACGGATTTCCGCTTCTGTGGCAATACAGACCGTACAACCATTAGCCAAGGGGACAAATTCTTCCACTAGCGAAACATCAAAGGAAAATGCTGCCAAAGCTAGGGAAACTCGCCCCTCACGCACATAATGCATGATTTCTAGAGATTTCTCATCACGTTGTACATAATTAGCCAGACTGTGCTGTTCAATCATAACGCCCTTGGGCTTTCCCGTGGAGCCCGAAGTATAAATCACATATGCTAAATCATCCGGTGTAATGCTAACGGCTTCCGGATAAGAAATATCCTTATCTGCCAATATCTCCTCTATGGTGATAACCTCATAAGCTCCGTCAAAGTTCCTTGCCTGTTGCAAAGCAGCGGAAGTAATCAGCAGCGGTGCATTTGCATCCGCTAAACAAAAATTAATGCGTTCATCTGGATATGAGGTCACGAAGGGAAGGAACGCCGCCCCGGCTTTTAAAATGCCCTGTTCTGCTACATAAGCATATTCCGAGCGTTCCAACACCAAACCAATGATTATATCCTGCGTTTTTTTCAAATGGGACAATTTTTGCCGCAGGAAATTAGCCACAGCGTTAGACTGCATATCCAACTCACCATAGGACATTCTTCTGCCCGCTGAAATCACCGCTGTCTTATCCGGAGATTTCAATGCCTGTTGATGGATTTGTACGGAAACAGGGACAAAAGGAAAACTGTTTTCTGTATGGTTAAATTTATCCTGTTCTGCTAAAAACGTATTAAACATCAAAAGTCCCCCTCGCAAATAGTTAATTACTATTTCGCCCAAAATGGTTTTATTTCCTGCCATTGAACAGGGGGGCAGGACATAATAAAAGACCGATTGACAAGTCAATAGGTCATGCCTGCTTGTCAACCGGTCATCCTTATGCGTTTATCTGGTCAGCGTTTTTTAACGCCTTTGGGTCCTAAAAGAGCTTCCAGCTCGGCCAGGGTTTCCGGCGCATTGTCCAGCCAATAGCTTTCTCCCAGCTTTTGCCAGCTGCCGCGATAGAGATAGACAACGTGGCTGCCGTGATGCTTGGCCATGAGTTCCTTCAATTCCTTGATGAGCTGCTCGCCGCCCTCCGCCGCGGGCAGCAGATAATATTCCGGCTGATATTCGTCCATAGACCATATCTTATCCACCAGCAATTTGACCTCGCCATCCCGCAGGTCAACCTTCCCCTGTAAAACGATTGGTGTATCCGGTGTCAGCAGATTCACATACTGATAAAAGGCGCGCGGGAAAATCGTTGCTTCCAGCTGTTCTGTGTAATCTTCCACTTTGATAAAGCACATGGTGTCCCCTTTTTTCGTGGTGATGCGCCTGCTTTCCGCAACTAGACCGGCAATGCGGACAACCTGCTTATCCTTGACGCTCCCACTCAGGGTTTCAATGCTAGGCAAGTGACCAATTTTATCCTTGTATTCGTCCAAAGGATGACCCGTGATGTAAAAACCGGTGTTTTCCTTTTCCCATCCTAACATGGTGCGCTTAGGGACTTCATCCATATCCGGCAGTTTCATATCTGCCGCATCATCCTGCATCACATCGCCAAAGAGCCCCAACTGGCCATGGGCAAAGTCCTTCTGCCGCCGCTGTGCCTCACCTACCGTCGGTTCGAGTACATGGAGCAGCTGACTGCGCTTGGCACCCAAAGAGTCAAAGGCACCGCATTTTATCAGACTTTCCAATACCCGCTTGTTGACCGTAGTCATATCAATCCGTGTGCAAAAATCCAATAGCGAAGTGAATGGACCATCCTGTTTCCGCGCTGCCATAATGGCTTTGATGGCGTTTTCGCCTACATTGCGCACTGCCGCCAACCCAAAGCGGATATCTTGCTTATCCACACCAAACATGATATCGCTGGCATTGATATCCGGTGGCAGAATCTTAATGCCCATGCGGTGAGCCAATTCGATATAAACAGGCACTTTGTTGGCGTTATCCATAACACTGGTGAGCATAGCTGCCATAAATTCAGCCGGATAATGGGCTTTGAGGTAAGCTGTCTGCCACGCTACCAGCGCATAGGCGGCACTATGCGACTTGTTGAAGCCGTAGTCGGCAAAATGAGTCAGGAGGTCAAAGATGGTATTGGCAAGCTCTGCATCAATGTTGTTGCCTGCACAGCCTTTGAGGAAGTTTTCCTTCTGCGCCATCAGGATTTCATGCTTTTTCTTTCCCATAGCACGGCGCAATAAATCGGCCTGTCCCAAGGAGAATCCAGCCAAAACTTGCACAATCTGCATAACCTGCTCCTGATAGAGCACCACACCAAAGGTTTCTTTGAGAATCGGCTCCAAAAGTGGGTGCATATAGGTGACTTCTTTGTGCCCATGGCGCCCGCCGATAAAATCATCCACCATGCCGCTGCCCAAGGGGCCGGGGCGGTAAAGAGCTACAGTCGGAATTAGGTCGGCAAAGTTTTTCGGCGCCAAATCCTTCACGAGATTGGTCATGCCAGACGATTCCATCTGGAACACCGCCCCTGTACGTCCCTCACAGAGCATTTTTGCCGTTAACTCGTCCTCTAAGGGAATGGCATTGATATCCACCTTTTCCCCGCGGGTCTGCTCGATATTATTCAGTGTATCACTGATTACCGTCAAGGTCCGCAGGCCCAAAAAGTCCATTTTCAGCAGCCCCAGTTCCTCCACATGGTCTTTGTCAAACTCCGTAACCAGCGTGCCTTCCGAAACGGACACCGGCAGATAGTCGGTCAGCGGGTGTTTAGCAATAACCACGCCTGCCGCATGGGTAGACGAATGGCGAGGCAGTCCCTCGACTTTGCGGGCAAAGTCGATAAGCCGCTTGGCTTCTTCCGATGACTCATAGATATTACGGAATTCCGTGGAGGCTTTCATGGCCTTGTCCAGGGTCATTTTCAGTTCGTTGGGAATCAGCTTGGCAATGGCATCCACCTGGGCATAAGTCATGCCCAGTGCCCGGCCGACATCACGTACAGCGCCTTTAGCCGCCATTGTACCAAAGGTGACAATCTGCGCTACATGGTCATAGCCATAGCGTTCCTTTACATAGTCGATAACTTCTTCGCGGCGGATATAACAGAAGTCAATATCAATATCCGGCATGGTCACGCGCTCCGGATTCAGGAATCGTTCAAAGAGCAGGTCATATTTGAGCGGGTCAAGGTTGGTAATGCCCAACAGATAGGATACGATACTGCCTGCCGCCGAACCGCGCCCTGGACCAACGGAAATGCCCTGTTCGCGGGAATGGTTGATAAAATCCCATACAATCAAAAAGTAACTGTCATAACCCATACGGTGGATAATGGAAAGCTCGTAATCCAAGCGCTCCCGCACTTCCTGCGTGATTTCCAGATAGCGGGAAGTCAGTGCCTTTTCGCAGAGAGCCCGCAAATAAGCTTCATCATCTTTGTAGGCTTCAGGAATGGGATAATACGGCAGCTGAATATGGCCAAACTCAAAATCCACCTGACAGCGCTTGGCAATTTTTACGGTATTGCTAAGGGCTTCCGGATAGGCAGAAAACAGCCCCGCCATTTCTTCGGGGGATTTCAAGTAATAATCATCGCTGTTAAAGCGCATTCTATCCGGGTCATCCACGGTCTTGCTCATCTGAATACAGAGCAGGATATCGTGGAATTCGCTGTCCTCCCGGCGCACATAATGGCTATCGTTGGTCGCAACCAAACCGACGCCGTATTTATTCGCTAATTCAATAAGACCTTCATTGGCAACGCGTTCTTCTGGCAGGCCGTGATTCTGAATTTCCAAGAAGTAATTATCCTTGCCGAAGATGTCAATATACTCCTGTACCAGCCGGTCAGCCTTATCCTTGTTGTCTTGAATCAATGCCCGCGGCACATCACCAGCAATACAGGCAGACAGGCAGATAATCCCCTCATGGTATTGCCGCAGAAGTTCCTTGTCCACACGCGGCTTATAGTACATGCCTTCGATATTGGCCAGCGACACCAGCTTTACCAGATTCTTATAGCCGGTCTGATTTTCAGCCAGCAAAATCAAATGGTAATACTTGGTTCCATTGACTTCCTGACGTTCCTTGCGGGAGCCGGGAGCAAGATAAACCTCGCAGCCAATAATGGGCTTAATGCCCTGCTTCTTGCATTCTTTATAAAAATCAATCGTGCCATACATGACGCCATGGTCGGTAATGGCCAGATGTTTCATGCCCAATTCCTTGGCGCGGGCCACCAAATCCTTGATGCGGGCGGCACCATCCAACAAACTGAACTCCGTATGAACATGGAGGTGGGCAAATTCGATATTGCTTGCTGCTTCCATAAATAAATTCCTTCCTAATGCAAAACGATTATCCTTTAGTATAACATAAACCTTGCCCGCGTGCAGGCTCTCTGCTAAAATATTAGCAAAGAAAGATGTTAGAGGTGTTTGCCATGACCATACACGGAGCAGTTATTATTGAGCAGGGAGTTACCTTCGCTATTATTGCGGTGAAACAGTCCGTCACCATGTATACCGCCAGAATGGTACAGACCCGCCATGAACTGGCGCAGTTCTTCCCTAATATGCCCATTATCCTCATGAGTCAGGATAACAGCGGTACGCCCCACTACTATGGCCGCAAGGATATCGTGGAATTTTTGAAAACCGTGCGGCTTGACCAGATACCATGGAAAGAATATCACATCTATTAACGGTACTATTCAGCCGAAATAATTACGCCTCACAATGCCTTATTTTATGCGGGTTTCCAATGGTTTGCAAAAGGACGAAAAATCGCTTTTTGAACATTTTTGTGGTCAAAACGTGGTCACGAAACAAGTATATAACTCAAACTTCGCAGGTGCTGAGCACCCGTAAAGCCTTGTGAAATCTATGTTTGTAGCAAAATAAATAGCATGAACTGCACCAATTTAGTATAATTA
>CACZIV010000058.1 GCA_902781305.1 Pseudoselenomonas ruminantium | reverse complement strand
TGGTAGTTGCTGCGTAGACCGCTTGCCTGGTGCGGACTTATCCAATACTCGGCTTGTCGAGAGCAGTTAATGAACAATAAAATTTGTAAAAATCTTTAACAATATTTGTTAAGATTGCTTATAAATACAGCATCAAGAGTTCAGTGTTTGGCATTCTAAGTTGAGTAAAGCTTTTTTCATCTCCAGCCCAAACGCATAGCCGGTCAGTTCTCCATTGCTGCCGACAACGCGGTGGCAGGGGATGAGGATAGCTAGCGGATTAGCCCCTACGGCCCGGCCTGTTGCCTGAAAGGCGCGCGGTTTATCAATAGCCTGTGCGATGTCCTTGTAGGCAGCGGTCTGGCCGTAGGGGATTTTTGCGATTTGCGTCCAAACTGCCTGTTGGAAGCTGGTTCCGTTGAGGGCATAAGGCACGGTAAACACTGTGCGCTTGCCAGCAAAGTATTCCTGCAGCTGGCGATAGACTTCCGCGCTAAGGGCCGTAGGCTGATTTGGCTCGTTCTGTTTGGATACAATACCGACAAGGATAACTTTTCCATCAGCAGCGCCGATTTTCAGCAGGCCGAAGGGGCTTGGGTAAAAGGCGTATGTAACCATAATTCTGTCCTTTCAATAGAAAATTTAACAAATCAATATAAAAGTATTATAATATAGCAGGGGAAAAAGATAAATATTTTGTATAGGGAGGCTATCTGATGAAAGGGTCTATGCGAAGAATGCTTTGTTTAGGGCTGGCGGCGCTGTCCATGGGCGTAATGATGCCGGGAGCAATGGCTGCAGAAAAGGCGGCGGTTGCCCTGCCGCAAAAGATGGACAATGGTGAAACGGTCGAGGTCTATTACCGTAAGGGACTGCCGCTTACAGCGGCGCGCGCCCGTGCTGCAGAACTGAAACAGGAAAAGATGGTACTTAAAGCGGGCTCCATCCGTCGTGAAGGTTCCAAGCCGCTGACCTGCGACATTTTGTTTGAAAAAGATGTGCCCGTAACTCTGCGTGACGGCACGGTTATCTATACGGATATTTTCCGGCCGGTAGACGAGGAAAAACACCCGGCGATTATGGCGTGGAGTCCTTATGGCAAGGAAATCGGCGGCCAGTGGCTCGATGATGTGCCGGGAAGGGCGGGCGTTCCACAGGCGGCGACTTCCGGCTTGGAAAAATTCGAAGCGCCAGACCCGGCATATTGGGTGGCGCAGGGCTATGTCATCATCAATCCCGACAGCCGCGGGGCATACCATTCGGAAGGCAACTTAAACTACTGGGGCAGTCAGAATTCTAAAGATGGCTATGATACGATTGAGTGGGCGGCCAAGCAGCCCTGGTCAAATGGCAAAATCGGCATGTCCGGCAATTCCTGGTTGACGGTTTCGCAGTGGTTTATCGCCGGCGAACAGCCGCCGCATCTAGCGGCGATTGCCCCGTGGGAAGGCTTTGTCGACCATTTCCGTGAAACAGCCAATCGCGGCGGCATTCCAAATCCCGTATTCCCAGAGGGGATTTTTGAAACCTTTGCCAGCAAGAATTATATTGAAGACCAGCCGCGCATGGTCGTGACACATACTTTGCTAGACGCCTACTGGCAGGATAAGATTGCCAAGCTGCAAAACATCCACATTCCGGCTTATGTCGTGGCCAGCTTCACCAATCCGGTGCATACGCATGGCACCTTCGCTGGTTTCCGTCAGATTCCCAGCAAAGATAAATGGCTGCGCGTCCACAATACCAATGAATGGGCCGATTACTACCAGCCCGAACATGTGGAGGACTTGCGCAAGTTCTTTGACCATTACTTAAAAGGCGTGGCCAATGACTGGGAAAAGACGCCGCGCGTGCGCCTGTCGGTTCTTGACCCCGGCCATAAAGACGTCGTGGACAGAGTCGAGCAGGAATTTCCGTTGGCCAGAACGCAGTATAAAAAGCTGTATTTGACCAGTCAAAAGACATTGGCTGGGGCAAACGAAGCGCAGGAACAGACCATCAGCTACGATACGCAGGCAGAACAGCCGGCGGTCAATTTTGTATTGACTTTTGACAAGGATACGGAACTGACCGGTTATATGAACCTGCATACCTATGTGGAAGCTGATGGTGCTGATGATATGGAACTGCAGGTCATTGTGCAAAAACTCGATAAGGATGGCAAGGTTATCACTGACCCCATGACGCATATGCCGGTCTTTTCTGAGGGCTATCTGCGCGTATCCCAGCGGGCGTTGGATCAGGAAAAATCCACGCCTGCCGAACCGGTCTTAAAACATACGCATGAAGATTTGCTGAAAAAAGGCGAGATTGTGCCCGTGGATATTGGCATCTGGCCGATGGGCATGAAATACCATGCCGGTGAAAAACTGCAGCTGACCATAGCCGCCTACCGGCCGCCCAAGGCTGACAGCGTACCGCCCTTTGGCATAGCGAAGATTGCCGTCCTCGCCGAGGGTTATACCTTTATGCCGGGCGAAAAAACGGCCATGAAAACTTTAGGCGGCAACCATACCGAAGTCGCCCATCCGGAATTGGCGGTCAAAGCACCGGCAACCCGCAACAAAGGAAAACACATCATCCATGTTGGTGGCAAATATGACAGCTATCTGTTAGTACCGGTCGTTCCGGAAAAATAAATATCGCAAAGTAGATTGCGCATACGAAAAGCCGCAGGCACTAGACCTGCGGCTTTTATCATATAATTCCTTTACCTGTAAAGCTTCCCCACTCTTGAAGGCATGTGTATGTGTCATCACTTCCCCAAGTGACAAAAGCTATTATACGATTCGATACTGGTGGGGGCAATACCACCTAAGTATGAAATTGTTTGCTTAATACTACTTTGGTGGTAATATCAAGGAGATTTGCCGTAAAATATTAAACATGATATAATTTTATCATAGACAATTTATGTTTTTTAGAGGGGGCTTTTTATGAACTTTTTACGCATAAGTAAGGAAGCACTGTCACTGGCGATGGCTTATGTAGGCGTATTGGTCGGTGCGGGGCTTTCCTCCGGGCAGGATATGCTGCAGTATTTTTTGAGTTTCGGTAAAATTGGTTTGGTAGGCGTAGTCCTGCTCGGTGTACTGAATGTTGTATTCGGAAGAATCATTGTGACCTTGGGGTCACATTATCAATCGAGCAACCATCAGGAAGTGTTGGAGCAGATTGCCCATCCGGTAATCAATCGGATTATTGATATCACTTTGATTATTTCCTGTTTTGTGGTTGGCTTTGTCATGGTGGCTGGTGCCGGCGCCAATCTGCAGCAGCAGTTTGGTCTGCCCAGTTGGTTGGGGGCGCTTTTTTGTTCGTTGCTCGTCATTGTCATTGCCTTTTTGGATTTTGACAAGATTACCCGCGTGCTCGGCGTATTTACACCGGTCATTGTTGTGATGATTTTAGCGGTGGCCGGCTATACCTTTATTGGTAAAACCTATGATTATGAGGCGCTTGATTTAGTAGCGGGCACCATGCAGCCGGTTATGCCTAATGTATGGCTGGCGGTAATTAACTATTTTGCCCTCTGTGCGATGAACGGCGTGTCGATGGCGTTTGTGCTGGGCGGCTCGGTGGTGCGCATCGGCGATGCGGAGAAGGGCGGCGCTTTAGGCGGCACCATTATCGGCGTGATTGTCACCTGTGCGGCCATGACGCTCTTTGCCAATCTCGATAAAATTAAAGATGCAGAAATCCCTATGTTAATGATTGTCAATCACATTCATCCCGCTTTTGCCTTTGTCTATGCGGTGGTAATCTTTGCGCTGATTTTCAATACCGCATTCAGCCTTTACTACGCCACGGCTTGCCGCTTTGCCGGTGATGACCTGGGCAAAAAGCGCAAAATCCTGATTGGCATTACGGCACTTGGTTATGTGTGCAGCTTCGGCGGCTTTACCACACTTGTTTCCTATATGTACCCGCTGCTTGGCTATATGGGGATTTTGCTCTTGGTGGTGCTGACCGTAGCCTGGTTTGAAGAACGGGAAAACATCGTCCGGGAAAAATTCCTGCGCCGTAAGATGATGCGGCTCCTGTTCCGCAAGTATGATGATGATTATGAGTTTACGGCAAAGCACAAAAAGGATTTCCATAAGCTCGGTGAAATGTCCGCAGCCGATACGGAAGGCTTGAAACAGGATATTAAATCCTATGTAAAAGATGTGGTGGAAAACACCGACGATTTGCAGGCATATGCCAAGGAAAATCTGTCGATGGAGGGTTCCCCCTTGAAAAAAGAGGAAAAAACCAATAAATAGCCAAGTAATAACGGTGATTATATTTTGGAGGTAGGAAAGATGGAAGCAGTAAATGCAAGGGCAGAAAAAGCCGTGGAGTACAAGCACAACCGTTGCAATTGTGCGCAGGCAGTTTTGATGGCCTATGAAAAGGAACTGGGCAGGCCCGCAGAGGATATCCTGGCGATGGGTTCCGGTTTTGGCTCAGGTATGGGCGGTATGGAAGGAACCTGTGGCGCGTTATGTGGGGCGGTCATGGCATTGGGCCTGCTCAATAAATCCGATACGCCCAGCAAGATGATTGCGAAAGATATGCTGCAGAAGTTCAAGGAAATGTCCGGCGGGGCGACAATCTGCCGCGACTTAAAGGGCATAGGCACCGGAAAAGTGCTCTGCGCCTGTGATGACTGTGTGCGTCATGGCGTGTTGGTGTTGGAAAGCCGTTTGGCCGGTATCGGCTGCAAATAAATGACCGGAAAATCCACGGGAGTTTCTTCAGGGAACTTCCGTGGATTTTTTATATAGAGGGGATAAAGGATTTTATGTTGATGGGGCGAAATAAAGTCATATACAAGTCACATAGGGCGAATAAAATTGAGGCGTATAATTGATTTTCTATGTGAAGGGGGCGCCTATGTTTTCAATATTGGTAGCGGAGGATGACCGTAATCTCAACCGCATGATTTGTGCGAAGCTGAAACAGGAGCAGTATCATGTTTTTTCGGCCTATGATGGGCAGGAGGCACTCGATATTATGGAGCGGGAGCATATTGACCTCGTTATCAGCGATGTGATGATGCCCCGTATGGACGGTTTGGAGCTGACGCGTGCCCTGCGTGGGGCAAAGATGGATTTGCCTATCTTAATCATTACTGCCAAGGGGCAGATGGAGGATATGGAGCGGGGCTTCCGGGCGGGAACGGACGATTATATGGTTAAGCCGATTCAGCTCTGGGAACTCATGCTGCGCGTGGGCGCGTTATTGCGCCGGGCGCAGCTGATGAGTGAAAAACGGCTGACCATCCGCGGTACGGTGCTTGATTACGCATCATTGACGGTACAGACAGGCGGGCAGACCGATACTTTGCCGCCCAAGGAGTTTTACCTGCTGTTCAAGCTGCTCAACCAGCCGGGCAAGATTTTTACCCGGCAGGAGCTGTTGGACGAAATTTGGGGCGTAGATAAGGACACGGATAGCCGCAATGTGGATGCCCATATCAAGAAACTGCGCCACCGCTTTGCCGACAATCCCGACTTTGCCATTGAAACCGTGCGGGGCTTGGGCTATAAGGCGGTGTTTAAGGAAGAAACGTCATGAAAAAGCAAATTATCCTGCCCTTGTGGCTCTATCACAGTCTGACCACCTTGCTCACATTGGCGCTGTGCTGTGGTGCGTCCAGCCTGTTGGTCTATTTGTTGGACAGCCTGACCGGGCTGCAATTGGAACTGTCGGTGGCGCTGATTATCTGCAGTTTGCTCACTATTGTTTCCGGGGGGGTGTTGCTTGCCTGGGAGGCCGGGTATTACATCCGCCCGGCGCAGTCTGTGGTCGAGGCCACGGGACGCATCGCCAAGGGGGATTTTGCCGTGCGTGTGCCCCGGCCGGAAAATCTGGTCAGTACGGAGGAAGGCGTGCAGCTGATTGAGAATTTTAACCGCATGGCCAAGGAACTGCAAAGTATTGACCATATGCAAAAGGGCTTTACCGGCAGCGTATCCCATGAATTCAAGACGCCGCTTTCTTCCATTGTCGGCTTTTCGGAAATCCTGCTCGAAGGCGGGTTAAGCGAGGAAGAACGGCGGGAGTATACGGGGCTTGTCCATGAGGAGGCCCTAAGGCTTTCGCGGCTGGCGGAAAATCTTTTGCGTTTATCGCGGCTCGATGCACAGGCCATTGTTATGCGCCATGAGGATATTGTGGTGGATGAGCAGATACGCCAATGTGTGATTCTTTTAGCTGAGCGCTGGGAAGCGAAGGATATTTCGTTTTCCCTGGATTTGCCTGCCCTGCCGATTGAAAGTGACCCGGATATGACCAAGCAGGTTTGGCTGAACCTTATCGACAATGCGGTGAAGTATTCGGAGGCAGGCAGTACAATTCATATCACAGGCGAGCTTATCGCAAGTTCCATCTGTGTGCGTATTCGTGACGAGGGCATTGGCATTCCCGCAGATAAGCAGGCGCATATCTTTGACCGGTTCTATCAATGTGACGAATCCCATCAGGAAAAAGGGCATGGGCTGGGACTTTCCATTGTCAAACGGATACTGGAATTATTGGGCGGTCAGATTGACTGCCGGAGCCAGTTAGGCAAGGGAACGGAAATGGTCGTAGCCTTGCCGCTGGACAGCAGCAAAAGCTGTTTGCTCGCGATACCAAAGAAATAAAGATTTTTCACAAAAAGATTGTAAAAAACCAAATAAAAGTCACATAGAGGTCACAATTGGCCTCTATAATCATAAGCGTAGTAGAGATGAGGTCCGGAAAGGAGATAATGATGCCAACGGAAAAGAAACGCATACAAAAGGATATCGTCATCATCGGCGCCGGCATGGCCGGACTTACCGCCGCTCTTTATGCAGGGCGTATGAATCTGTCGGTACTGGTGCTGGAAAATGCACTGGTAGGCGGTCAGATTGCCAATGCTGCCGGAATTGAAAATTATCCGGGGCTGCCCAATGTGGCAGGCAAGGATTTAATCGCAACCGTACAGCAGCAGGCGGAGAGCTTTGGCGCTGTGGTTGATGAATTTGACATGATTGAAAAAGTCAGCCTGCAGAAGGACAGGAAAATCGTGGAAACCGAGTCCTGCATTTACGAAGCCGGCAGCGTCATTATCGCCTCGGGGATGGAACGGCGCAAGCTGCCGCTTCCCGAAGAACGTAAATACGCCGGCAAGGGCGTGCACTATTGTGAGCTGTGTGACGGTCATTTGTATCAAGATAAAATAATCGCTGTTATGGGTGGCGGCAATGCCGCTGTGGATGCAGCCAACTTCCTGACCAAATACGCCAAGAAGCTATATCTGCTGCATCGTTCCCAGCTGCGTGCCGATGAAACCGCGCAGGAAAAGCTGCGCAGCAATGAAAAAGTAGAAATCCTGCTTGAAACCGAAGTGACAGCCTTGAAGGGTGAAAAGCGCTTAGAAAGCGTTGAAGTTTTGGATAAAGCGACAAACACCAAAAAAGAATTAGCCATAGAGGGCATTTTCGTCAATATCGGTGTTACACCCAATACGGCGCTGTTCCAGACGGATATTGAGCTGGCCGAAGATGGCCGCATTGCGGCAGGGGAAGATTGCCGCACCAATATCCCGGGCGTTTTTGCCGCCGGTGATGTCCGGCACAAAGAAGTACGGCAGCTGACAACAGCCACCGCAGATGGTACGACTGCCGCAATTTTAGCGGAGAAATATTTAGCGCAAATCAGAAAGGGGAAATGAACATGGTTAAGGTTTATTCCATCAACAACTGTCCTTGGTGTGACAAGGCAAAAAAGTATTTGCAATCACGGCAGGTGGAATACGTGGAATGCAATATCGAAATGGATGAAGCAGCCTTGGCAGAATGCAAGGCATTGACCAATGATGAGGTCGTTCCCGTGATTACTGCAGACGGCAAAGAGTATGTACTGGGCTTTGACAAGGCAAAGATTGACGCTTTGTTAGGGTTTTAATGGATAAAGTTTTTTAGGACAGGAGAGGAGAACAATAATGGGTGTTTATGAATTTTCGGCCAAGACCAACCGTGGTGAGGAAAAGTCCCTCAGGGATTATGCAGGCAAGGTACTGATTATTGTCAATACCGCCAGCAAGTGCGGCTTCACTCCGCAGTACAAGGAATTGCAGGAACTTTACGATAATTACAAAGATAAAGGATTGGAAATTCTGGGCTTTCCCTGCAACCAGTTTGGTGCGCAGGAACCGGGCAGCAACAGCGAAGTACAACAGTTCTGCCACCGTAATTACGGCGTAAGCTTCCAGATTTTCGAGAAAGGCGATGTACGCGGTGAAACCGCTCAGCCGCTCTTTAAGTATCTGATTGCCGAAAAGGGCTTCAAGGGCTTTGACAAGGACCATGAATTGTCGGCTATCCTCATGGATGCACTTAAGAAAAACTATCCGGAATATCTCGAAGATGATGGCATTAAATGGAACTTCACCAAGTTCCTCATTGACAGAGAAGGCAATGTGGTAGAGCGTTTTGAACCGACCACGAGCCCGTCTGCGATGACGGCAGCAATCGAAAAGCTGTTATAAATTTGTGTAATGTGTATTATGTAGATAAAGGAGAGATAGACATGAGCTTACATGGTATTACGAAGGGAACCCCGCTGGAGAAAATGGCAGAAATGATGGCTTTGGGCGAAGCCAAGGGCACGATGATGTATTACACGCTGGCGCGTCTGGCCAAGGAGCAGGGGCTTGATGACGTGGCTGAGCAGTTTATCGAAGCGGCCAATCAGGAGGCTGTTCATGCCGGTTTCTATGCAACGGTAAACGGCATGTTGCCCAAGGATTTCTGGCAGCTCGTGCGCGGTCTGATGAGCGCAGAAACCAGCGGTGAAAAGAAGGTCAAAGCTATGGCCGATAAATTCCGCGAAGCAGGTTTTGCCGAAGCTGCTGATGAAATGGAAATCTTTGCCAAGCAGGAAGGCCATCATGGCGTTGTTTTGGCGAAGATTTTGGAAAAGCATTGCCCGGGCCTTTTGGAAGCTGCCGGTAAGAAAATCTATGTCTGCTCAGTCTGCGGTTATGAGCATGTCGGTGACCTTAATGCAGAACCGGATGATTTTGCCTGCCCGCTCTGCGGCCAACCGAAGAAAGTATTCAAATTGAAGGATTGAGGGGACTTTTGAACATGACAGACCAGGAAGTAATTCAGGCGTTTCATATTATGTGGGATAATTTTCCCGAACCGGTGACCATCACCCAGCGAAGCAGGGAAATCATTGCTGTGAATAAGAAAGCAGCAGAGTTGGGCTTAACGGCAGGGATTAAGTGTTCCTCCATCGGCAAGCCCGAAGACCATAAAGGCTGCCTATGCAACAAGGCGATTGATGAAAACAAGTCCGTACATGTGGCTTATGAAGGCCCACAGGGCAAAGCCTATGGCTTTTGGACGCCGATTACGGAACGTCCGGAATGGATTCTTCACTTCAGCGTAGGTCGGGTGGCAGAATATCAGGAAATTAAGCGCTAAATAATGGCCTGACAAAGTAAATCGCTTTGTCAGCAAACTTTTGCAGGCAGAAACCAAGACGCTTTATGCGTATAATACGACACAGTTTACCGATTATGATAAATATGAGTCCTCAATCTTCGACCCCAAGGCCAAAGCGGCCTATCGTGAGGAGATGTTCCCCAAGCAATGTGCAGCGGCTTATGAATTGGGGAAAAATTTGCTGGGCAGCTGATAAGAATAAAAACGTCAAATCCCGACTGTTGACAAGGCAGTCGGGATTTGACTTAGGCACTGACGTGGTTTACTTCGCTTCGGGGGCAAGTTTTAAGATAAAGGTTACGGGGAGTTCGGCTTCGGCATTGAGCCATTTTTGCAGGCGGGCTTGTTCGCTTTCGTCAAGGGGGGGCTTGCAAGTGATGATGGCCAAAAAGCCGGTATAGACAATTTGGCCGTCCTTATTTTCTGTGGCGATGGCAGCGCCTTCAATGCCAGCGAAAGAGGGGAAAAGAATGGGGGCTTTTTCCCGGATGCTATCTAGCAGTTTTTGGTCGGCCTCGAATCGTTGGTAGGCGGGGCTGTAACGCATGCTCAGTTCTTTGTACTTGCGCAAATCTTCCTGAGCTTTTGTAAGGCTGGCGCCACCGGCCGCATTCCACTGGGTGCTGATGAGGTTTTGCACATCTTCCGCGCGGACAGTTCCGGACAAATCATTTTGAATGATTTGCAGGCTCCAATCGGTAAAATGGGAATACGTATGCAGCTTTTTTTCCAGTTCATTTTGTTCCTCGGCAGTAATGGTACGGCCGATAATGGTCAGAGCCAGTTCTTTTTCCGCAGGAGTCAGATGGAAGGCCACGACTTGTGGATTGCCCTGCTGGAAATTGCTTTCGATATATGATTTGACCTGAGCCTGTTCCAGATTGTTGCGGATACTCTGATAGGCCATGTACATACTGGGCAGGATGATGAGTATGCCCAACAGGGAGAGAAACCAGCGCTGGCGGCGGAAAACCTGCTCGGAGACATAGGTCTTGGCAGGAATGTGGATGAATTTCAACACGATAAAGGTGGTCAGACAGATGAAAAAGCTGTTGATAAAGAAAAGATAGAGCGCGCCAAAGAAGAATTTTGGCGAATAGGTGGCAAGGCCATAACCTGCTGTGCACAATGGTGGCATCAGGGCAGTGGCGATGGCTACACCGGGAATCACATTGCTCTTTTCAATGCGGGTGCTGCCGATAATGCCGGCCAGACCACCAAAGATGGCGATAAGAACGTCCCAAATGGTTGGTTCCGTGCGGGCTAAAAGCTCCGTGGAAGCAGTATCTATCGGGGAGAGTGCAAAATATAGTGCCGAAGTCAGAATAGATAGGCTGACCTGAAACACGAGCTTCAGGAAAGATTCCCGGACATAGGCGCTGTCATAGGTAGCCATGCCATAGCCTATGGACATGATTACGCCCATCAAGGGAGAAATCAGCATCGCGCCGATGATGACGGCGGTGCTGTTCATATTCAGGCCAATTGAGGCAATGAAGATGGCAAGAATCAAGATGCACATATTCGTGCCTTTGAGGGTGCCACCGCTATAGATGCGCTCGGCAATTTCTTCCAAAGGAGCGCGGTCCTTTTCCAAATCAAAGATATTGGCTGCGATGGTTTTGAGGGTGTTCATAGGCAATCCTCCTTAGGTGAAATTTTACCAAATTTTAAACGATTCGTTTCCGCATAATTTCGCGATGGCGAAAAAAATTCCTGCTGTAAAGATGGAAATCCCTTTAAGTGAGCGTTTTTGGGGCTTGCTTAAAGGGATTTTTTTAGAAAGTCTTGCAAAATGCAGGAGGCAGCGGTATGATAAAAGATATAAAAAACATATATAAAAACTGTTAATATATAAAAAAGATATAAAGGGGTGCAAAAAATTGGACTTGAAACAGTTGCATTATTTTATGACCATTGTCGAGGAACAGCAGATTACCGCTGCCGCCAGGAAACTGAATATGACCCAGCCGCCATTATCGCATCAGATGAAGCTGTTGGAAAAGGAACTGGGCAGCCAGCTGTTCAAACGCGGTTCGCAGTGTATCGAGCTTACAGAGGCAGGCCGCCTGCTGGTGCGGCGGGCACAGCAGCTATTGGATATGGCCGAGAATACCATTCGGGAGATCGATGAACTCGGTCAAAGCCTGCAGGGAACGCTGTCGATTGGAACAATATCTTCGTCCGGCAGTATTCTGCTCAGCCCTGGCATGCAAAAATTCCACCGGGAGTATAGCGGCGTCCATTTTGAAATACACGATGCCAATACATACCAGCTGATTGAGGAGCTGGAGAAAGGCATCATTGAAATCGGCATTGTGCGTACCCCCTTCAATACCAGTTCGTTCAATTGCCAGTTTCTGAATACAGAACCTATGGCTGCGGTTATGACGGCTGATTTGGACTGGTGTCCTCAGCGGGAGCGAATTACTGTGGCAGAACTAAACAAGCGTCCGCTGATTATTTACCGGCGCTTTCAGCAGCTGCTTCAGGATGTCTTTGCGCAAAAACAGGCAGCACCGGAGATATACTGCCGCAATGATGATGCCCGTACGACCATCCTTTGGGCTAATGCCGGTCTGGGGATTGGCATCGCGCCGCTTTCAGCCGTGGAATTGGCTGCCCATGATCAGCTGCATATCAAGATTATTGATGAACCGGCATTGGAAACGCAAATTGCAGCTGTTTGGCGGCAGCATACGAGTCTGTCCAGAATTGGCCGGGAATTTTTAACGGCTCTTTGCGGGCTGAATGTTGCAAGCGATATGGATACGAATCAGGAGGGAAAATAAATGTCCAATGAAGAAATGAAAAACGTGGCGGCAGCCTGTCCAAATTTTTATTGGAAACTCTTTCAATCGACTTTTCTCATCAGTGCCTTTACCGTAGGTGGCGGCTTTGTGATCATTCCGCTGCTGCGGGCTAAGTATGTGGATGAGTATGGCTGGCTGAGCGACAAGGAAACATTGAATTTGGTATCCATTGCCCAGTCCATGCCCGGTGTGGTGGCGGTCAATGCGTCCATTATATTGGGCTATCGCATGGCGGGCATTCCAGGTGCGTTGACGGCTTTGGCCGCGACAATTTTGCCACCGCTTATCACGCTGTCGGCCATTTCCTGTGCCTATGATTGGTTTGCGGCCAATTCTTATGTGCGCTATGCCCTGAAGGGGATGCAGTGCGGAGCTACGGCATTGATTGTCAATGTGGCGATTGACCTGTTGCAGAAACAGTGGAAGAAAAGACTTCTTTGGCCCTTGGCGATTATTGCCGGAACCTTTGTGGCCAATTTCTTTTTTGCAGTCAATATCATGCTGCTGGTCGTGATTGATGGAATTTTGGGCCTGTTGTTCCTGCGTAGTGCGGAGTATGGAAAATAAGGAGGCTTTTAACAGATAAAATAAAGTTATAAATAGTTATAAAATATTCTTGATTATATTACAACTTATTGATATAGTAGTATTGAGGTGATGAACTTGGAATACTATACTATCAACAAGTTTGCTAAAATCATCGGAGTCACTCCGCAAACCCTGAGAAATTGGGATAGGAGTGG
>CACZIV010000057.1 GCA_902781305.1 Pseudoselenomonas ruminantium | reverse complement strand
AGCAATGCTTTAGTCTTCTTGTTTTTGGACAAAAACAATTTATGAACCTCCTTTTTTAGCCTAAACACAAAGAAAAGAGCGCACTGCTCCCCTCCCATGCTTATGACCGCAATTCATTTCTTATCCCCTGAGGAATAGTAAATAAATGTTTACTATTTGTGTTATCTATAGTATATTATATTTAGGTAAAAGTCAAGGTATAAAGGAGTCATATCATGGAAGCCCAAGCATCCCCCAGTTTATCCCAGCAATTTGTGGAAATCATGGTGCTCTTGCATAATAATTTCGGCAGGCAAACACAGGTTCCCCTGCCGCTCAATCAATTTGGTGTACTCTGCGCCCTGATGGATACGCAGGGAATGGCCATCATCGACCTCAGCCGCCAGCTTAATATTTCCAAACAGCAGATGACCAATGTCATTGAAAAGCTGCTCACGTCTGGTTATGTAAGCAAAAATCCTGACCCCAAGGACCGCCGCCGTTTTGTCGTTACCATCAGCGATAAAGGCGAAAAATTACTTGCGGACCATATGGAACAGTTTCGGCAGCGCTTTGAAATTCATGCCCGGAATTTAACCACTGATGAACGACAGGAACTAGCCAGTATTTTGCGCAGATATTACGAACTGATCAACAAGATGTTTTTGTAAAAACGAATGAAAAAGGACGGCCTGATGTATCAATCATCAGGCCGTCCCTTATTCTATTGTCTTATTTGTTTTCCTAAATCATCAAAAAAGGATTTGCTGATACGACCAAAAATGCCCTGCTGGCCATGATGGGAATCATCACGGAGCCGCAGCTCGTCGCGGGCCATTACCCGCTTATTGGTCTTGGAATCAAAAACCTCGAAACGCAGGCGGACAGTAGATGTATAGATGGTTCTGGCCGGATGATGAACCGGAACGGTATAGCTATAGTCTTCCTCCACCTTGGACCCATTGGGCAGTTTTTTCGTCCGTTTGGCATGTCTGGTCTCCCAGGATGTATATGCTTCTTTAATGTAGGAATCATCATGCCACTTCAAAAGCTCCGCCTTGATATAAACATCTGCTGCTTCGTTGGGATTGTCCGGCGAAAGTACCGCGGCTTTATCCGGACGGATAACCTTATACTTTGGCCGCATAGCATTTTTCAGGTAATCCTCCCGCAATACCTGCTCCAACAGGTCGTTATCCATCTCTGCCGTATCGGTGAGCACCACATCATAAATCAGGGCCTTTTGAATCTTGTGAAAGTCATAATCCTTATCGACCCAGTTGGTTTTTTCCGCACTGACAGATAATGCAGGCAAAAAGAGTATACACAGCAAAAGAATAATTTTTTGCCAGCCCTGTCCATGTTTTAAGCTATACATCACAAAAAACCTCCTTCTGTTCAGAAATTCCAGCGGAATGCGGCATTGGCAGCAAAGCCCCTTTGTTTGCCGGTCCAGCCCTGCAAAGAAACATCCATGCTCAGCGGGGTCGTTTTCGTTGGCTTAAATTTGACCCCCAGTTCCATCATGCCACTGGACCCCTTCATTGATGTTGCAGGAGTGCTCAAGCCACGATAACTTGCCCGGGCTTCCGAGCCAAATTCATAATCCCAAGCCAGTCCGCTATACACTTCACAAAGAGCAGATGCCTGATGGGTATAGCGCAGCCCTAAACGGGTACGGTTGGAATTGATTGCCGAAAAATGATACTGCTCGCCGGTGGAAAGCTTTACATCATCCGCCTGCTGATGCGTATGGAAAAACTTGCCATAGAGTTCAATATTATCCTGCCGTCCTACCGTCCAGCGCTTGCCTACACCTGTATGAACGCCAAAATAATCGCTGCGGCTGTCGTAACTGGTATTCATGAGTCCACTGCCGGAATAATCATTTTTCAACTGACCATAGCGCAGGGAGGCCTCGTAGAACAGGCCGCTTTTCATTTCATTCCGCAGGAACCACCCCACACCGGTAAAGCGGTTATGGCCGTTGCCATGGGTGCCATCATCCAGATAGCTGTCATAGGAAGCCCTGCCGTATTCCACAAAAGGCCCGGTCAGCAAGGTATGGTGATTCCCGCGAATCTCCCTGGCCATCCCCAGGGCAAAATTATACCCTTTGCTGTCCACATGGGAGCCTGTCTCATAACGCATATTGGAACCGCCCATGGCAAAGAAAGGTGCATAGCTGCCCACACTTCCTGCGGCGGCTTCCTTGGCGGAGGAAAAGCCCTTGGAGGAAACAAAATCAATGCCGGAGTTCAGCGCCGCCATGCCGGCAGAAGCCGTTTCCACCAAGGATTTTGTCTGGTCTTTAAGTTTGATGTCTGCCTCACCAGCGGCACCATCGAGGTCTGAACCGATGGCAGCCTGCAAGCTGGTATGGTCACCATTAAGACCGATTGTAATGGGATAGTCAATCGATACGCCTTCGGTCATCGTGGCTTCACCGACTTCGCCATCCCACCAAATGCGCTTCTTATTGGTAAACAAATTCACCGTATCACCATAGTGCAAAGCCGTGTTGCCGGGAACATATACCGACACTTTGGTTTTTTCCAAATCCGTAGACATCGTCGATGTGGCGGTGATAATGGTATCGCCGTTCTTCACCGTGGCAGGCAAATAGTAGTTGAGGTTGGCAAAATACTTAACATCCTTCAACGTAATACCGGAGCCATAGACATTCAGCGTAGCATTTATTTCCTTCACCTCATCACCACTATACCGCCAGCGTGTGCCGTAAAGCGTCGCCTTGCTCATATCCAGCGCTGCTTTTTGGTAAATGGAGATGGAATTATTCTTTTCCTTGCCACGATATTCGCCATCAGCAGCATATATGCTCCCGGCAAGAGTACCGCCGTTGATGATTACGGCATTATCCTCCACCAGTCCATTATAGGCCAAGGCGCCGATTATTTCCGAGGCAGTAGAGGTCATGGTTCCGCCATTGATGATGATTTGATTTCCCCGGGCAATATTCGTCGTGCCATCGGTTGCATAGCCGCCATAAATCTTAAATCCGCCCAAACTGCCGTTATTGATTTCCAATTTATTGTTGCCGGCAATAGCGGTTCCTGTATCTTTACCGACAGCATAACCCGTATAGATGCGCTCACTATGCGTGCCGCCATTTACCTGCACCACATTGCCATCCGCCGTTGCCGAAACAGCCCGGGCTTCACCACCTGTAACCGAATTGCCCGTATAAATCCCTTCACCAAGAATCACCTTATTTTTGTTTGCGGTCGCCACAGATACACCATTGGCTTCACCACTTATAATCTGTATGCTGTTAGCCGTAAAACCGCTGACGCTTATCGTATTTTCCGAGGCTTCATTTTGCGGCACGTTCTCACGGTAAGCGCTGTATCCGCCCCAAAGCATCAGCCTGTCGAAGCTGCCACCGGTCACGGTTACCCCGTTGTTGTTTACCGTTCCCACACCGGATGCACCATAAACACTGCTGCCGATTGTACCACCGCTGATGGTGACATGATTGTTCTGTATATTGGTGCTGGCCGATGATGTGGCGTATGCGCCGTAAACAAAATCCACAGAACCACCGCTGATGGAAACGGAATTGCCGGACATGGCCTGATTTCCCGTCGTTTGCTTGGCACCAACCGCCTCGTACACACGCCCACCGGTCATCACAATCGAATTGTTATTGAGCGTACTGCCTATAAGCGAAAAATATTTGCCTCCTCCGCTATACATATTCAGCGTATGTCCACTGCCGCCTCCTTTTGGTCCTGCCGAAAAGGTATAACTGGCATAGTTGCCAAGATCGTTCATCCGGATATTCAGTACATTGTTGCTGCCTGTTACATAATAATAATCATACCCATCATAGATATGCTCCATATACTTGTTCGCATCCGCAATACTACGGACAGTCACATTCGCGGCTTCACCTATTCCCCCCGAAAACACCATTGCCATCCCTGCAAATACAGGCAGACATGCTGCCACCCTTTTGGCATTTTTAATCGACATCGCAATTTCTCCTTGAACACAACTAAGTTGCAACCCTCTTAACAGCATATATTCCATGAACGAACAGAAATCTCCTGCCCGTTATCCGGGGAGGGACAAAAAAAGGAGCTGACTTGTCAAAACTTGACAGGTCAGCCCCTCGCCGGCTTTATTTTACAGTTCTATTACATCCAAATCGTCCGGCACAAAGATATTGCCGTGATAATATTCTTTGGCTTCGGCCGTATAATCGGCCTTGCGCGTATCAATATGCTTGTCCTCGGTATGGTAGAGCACGAGATTTTTCACCGCCAGTTCCTCAGCCAGTTCGCTGGCTTCTTTTACGGTGCTGTGGTTTTTCTCATAGGGCTTGAAGATATCCCTGTCCTTGTACTGGCAGAAGGCTTCGGCCAGCAGCCAGTCAGCCTTTTCCGCATACTGTCTGGCATGTTCGTTGTAGGGTTCATCCCCCAGGCAGGTGAACTTCAGCCCATCAGCAAATTTGAGTTCATAGCCGAACTGCTTGGCCTTGGTGGACATGATATCGAAAGCCGTCATGCGGAACTGTGGCAGGTCAACGCTCTGGCCATCCGTCACTTCATGCAGCAGGATATCCGTGCCGACTCGCGCAAAATCTTTTTTCTTTAGCGTCATAGCGGACATCTTTTCGAGCATATCCTTGACCACATCATGACAGTAAATATGGAACTGGCCCTCAAACTTGCCCTTATTCATGAGGTCAGCCACCTTGCGGATAATCCAGACTACACCAAGTACATGGTCCGTATGGCCGTGGGTTACGAACATATGGTGGCATTTATTGTAGTCAAAGTTCGTGACTTCAAGCTGGCGCAGGATGCCATTGCCGCCGCCAGCATCAGTCAGGAACAGACTGCCGTCCTCCAACTCCAAAAAGAAACAGGTGTTAAAGCATTTCGTGGCCATGGCAAAGCCAGTGCCTAAGATAACCAGTTTGCGCATAACAATCTCTCCTTATTTCTTGTTTGTCAATTTTTCCAAAGCCTGACGGGCAGCTTTTTGTTCGGCCTCTTTTTTGCTTCTGCCGGTGCCGGTACCCATGACCTTGCCGGTAACGAGTACGTTGAACGTAAAGGTCTTGTCATGGTCAGGGCCGGAAGTGCTTACGAGTTCATAACTTACCGTCTGCTGGGCTTCCTGATAGACCACTTCCTGCAGGATGGTCTTGTAGTCTTTGAGTATGCCCCCCTGCTCTACTTTGGCAAAGAGCGGCATAAGCTGGCGCACGACATAGTCCTTGGCGGCTTCCCAACCCTGGTCTAAGTAAATGGCACCGATTACCGCCTCGAATACGTCTTCCAGATTGGTTTGCCTATCTCTGCCGCCGCTCATTTCTTCGCCGTGCCCCAGGAGCAGATAGTCGCCCAAATGAAGCGTCCGCGCAAGTTCCGCAAGACTGCTGGAGCAGACGATGCTGGCTCTGGTCTTGGTCAGCTGACCTTCGGGCATCTGCGGAAACTGCATATAAAGATAGGTGCTGGAGGCAAGCTCCAGCACCGCATCTCCCAAAAATTCGAGACGTTCATTATGGACGATGTTTTTTTCTTTGGCTTCATTGGCATAGGAAGAATGAATCAGTGCCTTGTGCAGCAGGGTTAAGTCCTTAAACTCCACACCCAAACGTGCCGAAAGCTCCAAAAGCTCTCCCTTGCGTTTAGCCGTTAGTGTATCTCCCATCGCCCGCTATCCTCTTATTCAGCGTACTTCTTCAGCAGCAGGCAGGCATTGTGGCCGCCGAAACCGAAGGAGTTGGACATAGCGGCACGAACCGTCTTAGCTTTGGCCTTGTTGGGCACATAGTCGAGGTCGAGGCCTTCGTCCGGCGTTTCGTAGTTGATGGTCGGCGGGAGCATATCGTTTTCGATAGCCATAGCCGTAGCGATTGCTTCAACGCCACCGGCAGCACCGAGCATATGGCCCGTCATGGACTTGATGGAGGAAACGGAAACATTCTTTGCTGCTTCGCCCCATACAGCCTTGATGGCTTCGGTTTCGCCCTGGTCGTTGAGGTGCGTGGACGTACCATGTGCGTTTACAT
This sequence comes from Pseudoselenomonas ruminantium, assembly GCA_902781305.1. Classification (GTDB taxonomy): domain Bacteria; phylum Bacillota; class Negativicutes; order Selenomonadales; family Selenomonadaceae; genus Selenomonas_A; species Selenomonas_A ruminantium_K. The sequence goes on along the minus strand of CACZIV010000057.1, from coordinate 15,908 downwards.
AATCCACTTCTTCAGCCTTCATGCCGGCATCATCAAGAGCCAGCTGCATGCACTTAGCCTGGAATTCACCATGGGGTGCTGGGCTCGTCATGTGATAAGCATCGGAGTTTGCACCATAGCCGACTACTTCAGCGTAGATATGTGCGCCGCGTGCTTTTGCATGGTCGAGGCTTTCGAGAATCACGAGGCCAGCGCCTTCGCCCATAACGAAACCACTGCGATTCTTGTCGAACGGACGGGAAGCATGAGCCGGGTCATCGTTGTGGTCCATGCAGAGAGCCTTCATCGCTGCAAAACCTGCTACAGCAGCTTCGGAAACAGCAGCTTCCGTACCGCCGGCTACCATTACATCCGCATCGCCGCGCTGAATCACACGGAAAGCATCACCGATGCAGTTGGAACCCGTAGCGCAAGCCGTAACCGTGCAGCTGGACGGACCATGGAGCTTGTAGGTGATAGCCACCTGCCCCGCAGCCATGTTCGCAATCATCATCGGCACGAAGAACGGGCTGATACGGGAAGGTCCTTTAGCGAAGAACTTCTCGTACTGGCCATGCATGGTTTCGATACCACCGATGCCCGTACCGATAAAGGTACCAACGCGGTCCAGATTTTCCTTTTCGAGGTCAAGACCGGCATCTTTGATGGCCAAATCTGCAGCTGCTACAGCAAACTGCGTGTAACGATCCATGCGCTTGGATTCTTTCTTGTCGATGTACTGGGTCGGGTCAAAATCCTTAACCTCACCGGCAATCTGTGCCGTGAATTCACTTGCATCAAAACGGCTGATCTTGTCAATACCGTTACGGCCTTCCATCAAGCCTTTCCAGAATTCATCTTTGCCCGTACCGATAGGGGTAATGGCACCTACACCAGTGATAACTACGCGATTACTCAAAACGAATAACTCCTCTCATCTACTAAGTAGTGATGTTCTCATCTTTAGTCAGCAGCTTCAGCCTCAGCGATAAGCTGCTCAAAAATTTCATGTGCGGTCATAATCTTATCAATGCGGGGCATATATTCACCCGTAAAGACCAGACCCGTTTCCACATCGCCCTGCTGTGCACGAGTCAGCGCACGGATGATGCAGAAATTGTGCTTGCACGCCTTCAGGCAGGCATCACACTGCGTCGGAGGTACAGGACCCTCCATAACCCTTGCCGAGAACGGCGTGCGCACGGCACGACCGGGCAAGCCGACAGGGCTATGAATAACCACAATATCCTCCGGTTTGGATTTCAGATAATATTCTTTGAGGGCCGGCGCCGCATTGCTCTCCTCGCAGGCTGCGAAGCGGGAACCCATCTGAACGCCTGCTGCGCCCAGCTTTATAAAATCAACGATGTCCTGGCCATGAAGTGCACCACCGGCTGCAATCACAGGAATCTTTACTGCGGAGCTGACATCAGCGATGAGGTCACGCACCGACGTATCGGTTCCCAGATGGCCGCCAGCTTCCTTGCCTTCCAGCACGATAGCTGTTGCGCCAAGACGCTCTGAAATTTTAGCTAATTTAACGGAAGAAACGATAGGAACAATCGGCGTTCCGGATTCCTTCCCCAGTGCAAACATATCACGGGAAAAACCAGCTCCGGCTACGACAAGGTCAATGCCTTCATCAATAGCCACCTTCACCACTTCGGCAAAGTCGTTAGCTGCTACCATGATATTGATACCGATGATACCAGACGTAAGCGAACGTGCGAGCCGGATTTCATACCGCAGTTCGTCATGGCTCATACCCGATGCCGCAATGAGGCCGATACCGCCTTCATTGGCAACTGCTGCCGCCAGACGGGCTGTGGACAAGCGAATCGCCATACCGCCCTGTTGAATGGGAACGCGGGCGACTTTATTGCCTATTTTCAGCTCTGGAAGTTTCAATGTTACTCCTCCAATCAAGCTTACCTACCTTGAAAAATCCCGCGAAAACAAGTTTCACGGGATTTTCAAACAGGTAAGACGCTCAAACTTATTTGTTCTGGTCTATGTAGGTAACTACGTCCTGAACGCTCTTGATCTTCTCAGCAGCTTCGTCCGGAATTTCAATGTTGAATTCTTCTTCGAAAGCCATGAAAAGTGGACTCGAGGGCAACCTCGTCAGCCTCAACACCTAACTGCTCAACAACGATATCTCTTACTTTATCAAAAGTCATGAAGTTTCACCTCCTTAAATTGATGTCCATATATAGTTATATCACATAACCATGCCACCGTCTACATTGATGACCTGGCCGGTGATATAGGATGCATTATCCGATACCAGGAAAGCTACGGCATTTGCCACATCTTCCGGCGTACCCATGCGGTTCAAGGGAATCCCCGTAAGCGTCATTTCCTTTGCCTTGTCCGTCATAGCTGCCGTCATATCCGTGTCAATAAAGCCCGGTGCTACCATGTTCACCGTAATGCCACGGGCAGCAAGTTCCTTGGCTGCCGATTTACTAAAGCCGATTACACCAGCCTTAGCTGCTGCATAGTTGGTCTGACCGGCATTACCCATAAGACCAACTACCGAAGCCATGTTGATGATACGGCCGCTGCGCTTCTTCATCATGAGCTTGGAAACGAGCTTCGTGCAGTAGAACACGCCCTTGAGGTTCGTATTGATTACTGCGTCGAAATCCTCATCCTTCATGCGCATCATGAGACCGTCACGCGTGATGCCGGCATTGTTGACCAAAATATCAATTTGGCCAAAAGCTTCTACCGTGGCATTTACCATGGCTTCAACAGCGGCGCTGTCTGCCACATCAGCCTGCACGAGAATGGCCTGCCCGCCATTCTTCTCAATTTCCGCCTTGACTTCTTCAGCCTTGGCCGTGTTGCCTGCATAGTTGATGGCAACCTTGGCGCCTTCAGCGGCCAGTGAAGCACCCGTAACGAGGGCAACTTTTCCGTCTAAAAGCATATTAGCGAACCTCCTTGAAATAGTCAAGAGTTTTTTGCAGGGATTCGATATTTTCCACGTTCATGCTGGTAAGGCTCTTGTCGATACGACGGTTGAAGCCGCAGAGCGTCTTGCCCGGGCCAGCTTCCACGAAGGTATCTGCGCCGAATTCCTGCATGGTCTTCACGCAGTCAATCCATTTAACCGGATGGTCTGCCTGGGCCACGAGGTTAGCCTTGATGTCGGCTGCGCTTTCTTCGAGCTTGCCCGTGTAGTTGGAAACCACCGGAATCTTGGCATCGCGGATGTCCACCTTGTCGAGTTCTGCTGCCAGTTTTACAGCAGCCGGCTTCATCAGCGTGGAATGGAACGGAGCGGATACCGGCAGGATAACTGCCTTCTTGGCACCAGCTTCCTTAAGCATTTCTACTGCTGCTTCAACGCCAGCCGTCGTACCGGCGATAACCGTCTGGCCAGGGCAGTTGAAGTTAACAGCCTGCACTTCGCCAGCCTTTTCCGTAGCCTTGGCACAAGCATCTACGATTACTTCATCGCTAAGGCCAATGATAGCTGCCATGCCGCCCTGACCGACAGGTACAGCTTCCTGCATGAACTGACCGCGCTTATGCACGAGCAGCACTGCATCCTGGAAGTTCATGACATCAGCGGCAACAAGAGCGGAATACTCGCCCAGGCTGTGACCGCCGACAACATCCGGCTGAATGCCATGTTCCTTCAGAATTTCATTGGCAATTACGCTCATCGTGAGGATTGCCGGCTGCGTATTCGCCGTCAGCTTCAAATCTTCAGCGGGGCCTTCAAAGCACATATCCTTGATGGAATACCCCAGTGCTTCATCAGCTTCCTTAAAGAGCTTCTTTGCTACTTCGTACTGCTCGCAGAAGTCCTTGCCCATGCCTACAGCCTGAGCACCCTGACCAGGGAATACAAATGCTAATTTATTCAAGACTATAACCCCCAATTACTTGCAATTCCCCTGAATAGCATCTATAACATTTGGCAAACCGCCAACAATGTCTTCAATAATCTGTTTTACGGGCTTAATATCGCTGAGCATACCGGAAATCTCGCCAATCATGACGGAACCATTTTCCACATCACCTTTGTGCGTAGCGAGGTGCAGCGTGCCTGCGCCCAACTTTTCCAGTTCTTCAGCAGATGCACCGGCTGCCTCCATCTCCTCGTACTTGCGGGAGAGTTTGTTGGCAATGATGCGTGCCGGATGACCAAGGCTTCTGCCCGTAACCACCGTGGAACGATCCTTTGCCTTGAGTACGAGATTTTTGTAGTTCTCATGCGCAATGCACTCCTCACTGAGTACAAAGCGGGAACCCATCTGTACAGCCTGTGCGCCGAGTGCAAAAGCTGCCGCCATACCACGGGAATCACCGATACCGCCGGCACCGATTACCGGTACATCAACAGCGTCCACAACCTGCGGCAAAAGTGCCATGGTCGTGATTTCGCCGATATGACCGCCGGATTCCGTACCTTCAGCGATAACGGCATCCGCACCGGCACGAACAAGACGCTTAGCCAGCGCAACGGAAGCCACCACCGGAATAACCTTGGTACCGATTTCCTTGAGTGCCGGCATGTATTCGCCAGGGTTGCCTGCGCCGGTCGTGATTACCGGAACGCGTTCATCGATAACAACCTGCATAACTTCCTTAACAAACGGGCTCATCAGCATGATGTTCACGCCGAAGGGCTTATCCGTCCAGCCCTTGCACTTCTGGATTTCTGCCCGCAAAATATCAGGCGGCATGTGGCCGGCACCAATAATGCCCAAACCACCGGCATTGGACACAGCCGAAGCCAGTTCTGCTGTACCAATCCAGGCCATGCCGCCTTGGAAAATCGGGTACTTTATGTTCAGTAACTTACAGATTGCATTGTTTTCAAACATTAAATACGTCCTCCTTAGCCTTTTCAACGCTGGATTTTCCATGCCAGTGATTAAGACTCTTTCATTAATACTTCTTCCTGCTCCAGAGTTTCCCGAATATGCTCCAGCACCTTGCCGTTTACATAGTCGTTAGCGACTCCGATAGCACTGCAAATGGACTTGGCATTTGACGAACCATGACTGATGATACATACACCATTGACACCTAAGAGCGGTGCGCCGCCATACTCAGAGGCATCGAGCCGCTTGCCCAGCTTCTTGAGCGTAGGCATCAAGAGTAGTGCGCCAAGCTTTGCTAAAATCCCGCCATCTTTGATGGCTTCTTTTATCAGCTTCATGATGGTCTTTGCTAAGCCCTCTGCAAATTTTAACACAACATTGCCCACAAATCCATCACAAATTACAACATCAAAATTTCCCTTGGGAATATCCCGGCCTTCTGCATTGCCGCAGAAGTTGATGCTGCGCAGTTCTTTCAGCAAAGGATAGGTTTCCCGGGCCTGTTCATTGCCCTTGGTTTCTTCCTCGCCGATATTTAACAGTCCAACGCGGGGATTTTTTATCCCAAATACATATTCAGCATAAATGGAGCCCATCATGCCGCTCTGTACCAGATGAATGGGCTTGGAATCCACATTTGCGCCGGAATCGAGCATGAGCGTTACGCCCTTGGTCGTCGGAATCGGCGTCGCAATGGTCGGACGGCCAATGCCCTTGATGCGCTTTAAGATAAGCTGCGCGGCCGTAACAGCTGCCCCGGTGCTGCCTGCGGAAAGAACCGCATCACACTCACCGTCTTTTACCAGCTTGGTCGCCACCACGACAGAAGAATCTTTTTTCGAGCGCACTGCATCAGCAGGATGCTCGTCCATTTCAATAACCTGCGTCGTATGATGAATCGTAATGCCGAGTTTTTCCCAACCTGTTTCCCGCTTCAATACCTCGCGGATTTTAGCTTCATCACCAACCAGTACAATTTCACAGCCGTATTTCTTCGCCGCACGCACGGCACCGAATACAATCTGTTCAGGAGCAAAGTCGCCCCCCATTGCATCAACTGCAATTTTCACGAATCTATTTCCCCCTTACTTTTCTCCCCACGAAACCACGATGAATTTCGCTCGGAAAACTTCTTGGGTCTCATTATGGGTCTTGACCCATATAAAATATTTATTACCGCGCACCTTGACGATTTCGGCTTTAGCAATCAGCTTTTCGCCTACATGCACAGGTACTTTGTACTTCACATTGGCCACACCGGTTACCGCCATCGGCGCATCCACAATGGCCATGGCCAGCGAATCAGCCTGCGAGAACATGAAATGCCCCTTGGCAATCTGTGTCTTGCCAAAGACCATGTCCTCCGTTATCTTCAGCAAGGAAATGCCCGAACGGCCAAGTTCCAAATCAATAAGCTCCCCGACCACTTCGTTGCTCTGTATCGCTTTGACTTTGTTCTGGGCATTTTCTGCCATCTTCCGAATGCGTCCCCGCAGTTCCGGAATTCCCAGTTCCAGACGGTCAAGGCGAATGGTCTGCACGCTTACATCCAGCTGCTTAGCCAGTTCTTCATCGGTCAGAAAGGGTTTGCTTTTCACCTTTTCAATCAGCTGTTCCTGACGAATCTTTTTCTTCACTCTTGCCATTCGTACACCTCCTTTCAAAATTAGTACCTGCTATTACCATCTCATAACATTGCCTATTATATGATGTATGTACTAAAAATGCAAGAGACAAATGACATTTATTTCGACAAATTCACGGCGGGCAAATAAAATAAGCAGGACAAACCTCGTCCTGCTTATTTCTTTTTCGCTTATTCAGCTGCTGCCACAACTTCTTTACCATCATAGTAGCCGCATTCCGGGCATACGTGATGGGGCATCTTCGGTTCATGGCACTGCGGGCATGCAACGAAGCCCGGAGCCTCCAGTTTCCAGTTAGCACGACGGCTGTCGCGACGAGCCTTAGACATTTTTCTCTTTGGAACTGCCATTTCGGATACACCTCCTTGAAACCATTTCTCTTAGTCTTTGTTCAATAACTGCTGTAATGCTGCCATACGCGGGTCAGGCACAAAACGGTCACAACCGCAATCGCCTTCATTTAAGTTATGCCCGCACTTTGGACAAAGCCCCTTGCAATCGGGCTTGCATATATTACTGAGGGACTGGGCCGCCAGCAGGGTATCACGCACCATGTCTTCAATATCCAGCAAATCTCCACTAAAGACATTTACCGAATCGTCCTCACCTTCATCACGGGTGAAGTCCTCGGAAAACTCATGTACCTGTTCCTCGCGGCAGTCGGTAAGGCAGCGATTGCAAACGAAAGTCTTGACCACTTCAATCTTGCCGCTGACACGCCAGCGCATCCCCGTGTAGACTACCGTGCCCGTGACCTTTATAGGGTCCTGGAACGCATAGTCATCACTCAGGGCATCCAGCTCGGCCGCTGTCACCGCAAAAGAAAAGGGCAGCTCTCTGCCTAAATCAGTTTGTAATTCAGCAATATTAATATTCATCATTTCAGCATCAACCTCGAACTATTTTAACAGCTGCTACCCCGTTTGTCAATGGGATTTACTTGACGGCTACCGTATGCTCTTCGTCAATCTTCTTGACCTTCTCCACGCGGCGCACATATTTTTCAGCCGTCAGCGGGTCGGTATGCATCCAGGTCTTTACCGTTTCCATCGCGATAGCGCCGCCGATAATCTTGCCGCCCAGGCACAGTACATTGGAGTCATTATGCTGGCGCGCCAGTGCTGCGCAGAACGGGTCCTGGCAGACAACGGCAAAGATACCGCGCAGTTTGTTGGCAATCATGGCACTGCCATAGCCTACGCCGTCCACAAAAATACCGCGCTCACATTCGCCCTTGGCCACAGCCGTAGCTGCCGGCAGTACAAAATCCGACAGGTCGCAGGATTCTTCATCATAAGTGCCGAAATCCTTGACCTCATGGCCTTCGCTTTCCAGATACTTCTTGATTTCCTCTTTGAGCCGCGTACCGGCATGGTCGTTAGCCATTGCAATTTTCATACGAAAAACCTCCCGTTACAATCCATTAACGATAATATGATTGTAGCGAGAGGGTATTTATTTGTCAATATTTTCAGGGATTAAGTTCGTGACACAAGACGGCGGGCGGGGAGGCAATAACTTTCGTCTGCTTATGCAGGCTTGCCTAACGCGCCCGAAAGTCATTGCCTCCCCGCCCGCCTTAGGCTCGATATTTCAATTTTTTTTCCATATCTATTCTACTGCAGTAGTGACAATACACTGGCAGAAGTTTGATTGGCCTGTGCCAGCATGGACTGGCTTGCTTGGGCTAAAACATTACTCTTGGTGTATTCGGTCATGGACTTGGCCATATCCGCATCACGGATTGTGCTTTCAGCGGAAATGGTATTTTCGTTAGCGAGTACGATATTGCTGGCAGTGTGTTCCAAACGGGACAGGTACGCGCCCATAGTAGTGGCTTCGCTCAAAGCGTATTCCAATGCGCCGTCAATAACACGCAGAGCCACCGTGGCTCCGTGTTGAGTGGTGATGGATACATCATCAAGAGTTTTGCCATCAGCTTCCTGCAAAACTTTCACATATTCTTGATAGGCGGCAATATCACCGCTTAAATTTTGCAACCTATCCAAATCTTCAGGATTGGAGAAATTCCCCTCACTATCGGTAATTTTCCCTTTTAAAGCAGACGTGCGCATATCGTTGATGTATATGTTGATGGCCTGATTGGCCTTTGTACCATCGTGGATTACCAATGGATTATAGACGGTGCGGGTTTCGACATTGGTGACAATGGTATCGTATATGCCTGGAACGCCACCACCGCCGGGCTGATTCCCCGGGTCATCAGCAGGGATTTCCACCTCGTTAATTTTCACTATGCCACAGATACCATTAACCCCCGGCCTACATATTCACCTTTTTCACTTACTACCTGAGTCAGGTCGCAGTTCTTGATGGTGATATTGCCCACTTGTCCATTTTCTCCAGTGCCGATGCCTGCACCAGTCTTGCTCTTGACAATGAGCTCGGTGTTTTCCACGGTGATATTACTGGGCCATTTTCCTTGATAGGAACTGCCGATACCGGCTCCTTTGTTGTTCTCAATATGGATTTTGCAATTAGACACATAAATATTCCCACAGGTGCCGTTTTCGTAACCGTTGCCAATAACAGGGTCAAAATCTTTATTTAATGCCGTTATAGTGGCGTTTTTTATGTTGATATCACCGCAATAGCTTTTTAGAGGGTCATCGTATGTACCTCCGGAGCCACTGCCAAAAGTAACATCATGAAAACTGTTATCGACAAAAGTTCCACCATTAACAGTAATATTACCGATTCCCGAGCCACTGCCAGAACCAATAAAAGCACCATGGCGAACCTGTGCCACGTTACAGGTATAAGAACCGCTATTGATAGTAATTGGCGAGGAGATATTATCGCTACTACCGGTTACGTTGTAGCCATTTGACCCAATCATAGCACCGTCCATCCAGGTATTGTGGTTGAATGTTAGTGAGCCGCTGCCATCAATACCGCCTTCAACAGTAAGTCCGCCTCCCACATGAATAGCCGCATATGATCCAAGCACAAAACCTGTGGCAAATTCTGCAGATGGCTGACTGAAGTTCAAGGTATTGCTGCCTTTGAAATTCAGGTGATTGTTTCCACCGCAAAATTGGATAAAGGAAGAATTGTCTTTATTCAGGATAGTTAAATCCTCAATCCAGATATTGGCATTGCCATCGGCGGGGCCAGTAATATGGATATTACTAAGAGCCTCGCCAGCAGGGTTAGCGGAGATGAATTTTACATCGTGTACACCTTCAGCAATGGTGATTCTAGCTTTGCTGCCAGTGATACTTTGGATGGCATAGACACCAGACTGGGTAATGACAGCGTGGTCGCCAACAATAATAGGAGTCCCAGTAGGCTCGATAACTCCTGAATGAACGGTAGGGCCATCTGTATCCGGCCCTACAATGTCGGGGTGAGTGGGCTTGAGCCAGGAATCATCAGGCCCTGGTGGTGTTCCTGGAATTACAGTGGTAGTGATGATGTCAATGCTCTTTTTGCTATAGGTACCATCCAGCAGAATTTTCCCATTGTAAGTGGTTTCCATGGTAATGCTGTCGATATTGGCCCGCCGCTGGTCGAACTCCTTTTGCATGGTGGCTCTGTCCATATCGGTATTGGTATCGTTGGCGGCGTTTAGGGCTAGTTCTTTCAGATTGCGTAGTTCGTCCACAATGGAATCAATGCCACCTGCAGCCACCTTGACCAGGGAAGAGCCGTTTTTTACATTGCGTTCATCCTGCTCCAAAGAGCGAATCTGGGTCAGCATTTTTTCCGATATCGCAAAAGCAGAAGCATCATCCCCGGCACTATTCAATTTCATACCCGAGGAAACTTTTTTCAACTCCTTACCTACCTTGCTGATATTCTTATTCAACTGTCCTAGTGTCAGCATGGCACTGGTATTGTTCATTATAGTCATAGCCATCAGACTTCCCCCCCTAAACTAGAGTGAAGTTCTGTCTGTTTATATTTTACGGAACATTGTCCTATAGGAGGGGACTTTATCATCATAATTCTGGCCTCCTTGCAAACAACGATGTATTTTCACCGAAAAATCCTCTTAGAGTATATATCGTTGTTTCATCATGAAAATTAAGCCCCAAATTTCCTACTCAGACTTAACACTATAAATGTAAAATAATATAAAAATAACCCGGTGCTTGATGATTTTCTAAAAAACATCAAACACCGGGTATCTTAATACATCTGTGAATCTTACATTTCCCTATAAGGTATGCCTATACAGTCTGTCGATATAGTTTTGAACGCCAGCTATATCCACCATTCGCAGCGTCCCTATTTTGCGGCGGAAGTCCTTCGGCTCCAATCGCAAAAATTTTGATATTCTTATGGTTGACGGGTCAGACAACCCAGCCTGCCGCCACTTTTGTACGCGATACTCGCCCCAAAAGCTCTCTCTTGGCGGGGTTCTCGTAATCTTTAATGCGGCATAAATTCCCCGTTTTTCATCAATGACCAAAACGGGTCTGTCATCGGCCTTGGATGGGTCATCCTCATAAGCAACGCTTGCGAACCATAGGTCATATGGCTTTATGTCTTTATCGCTCATCAGCCCATTCCTCCGGAAGAACATAATGGCCAGTGACTTCATCCCTATGACCGATAAAATCGTTTTCCGATAAAACAGGCATAGAAAAACTTTCCAAAACCGGTAATGACTCAAAATACGCCTGAATATCTTTTTTCGGTATCACATTGTTCACATGGGCTTCATAGACTTTGCTCCACGGCGTGCCACTTCTATGCGTCATATCCACCAAGCCACTGGTAGAGTATTTAGAATATGCCCGCAGTACATCAATCAGCAACTGTGCTTCTTCTTCCGAAAAATTTTCATCATAGTTCTCGTTGTCCACATCTTGTATTTTATTCCTGCCTGCCACCTTAAATCTATGGTAAACATCAGGAATCACCGGCCCCAAGTCCCACGCAAAAAAGTCATCATTAAAAAGAGGTTTCCCATTGCGCCTTGCCAGACTCCAGCCCTGTGCAAAAAATAACAGTTTGTTGACACGCAAATTGGTCATATTGTCGTCAGGGTCATTGAGAGCTGAATCAACAAAAAAGTCCGCAACATCTTGAACTTTACACATTGCCTACACCTCCCTGTGTTTATTGTAGCACATCTGCTACACAATTTGAATTATTGTAGAAAAATATTATCTGCCCCCACAGCGCCTTAATGGCGTAATGTATGGTACTAAGCCCGGTGACGGCTAATGCTTTTCCGTCGCGTTTGACAAGCCTGTCTAAGCAGAGGAAAAGTATTAGCCGTCACCAGGTGTCTTAGCATATAGATGTAAATGTAGCCTAAACACCGAGCCGTTCATTAAGCACCCGCAGTGCCTCCTGCTGCACCATCTTCAGCGGCACCTGCTTTTCTGCCGCCAGTTTCCGGCAATCTTCGTATTCCGGCGAAACGCTGCAGAGCTTCCCATTCCAGGCACTGACCTTGCAATTTACCACGCCGTACTTGGTCTCCACCTTGGCGATATGGCGGGCTGCTTCCAACCGCTCCCCTACAGGCATAATGCGCAGGCCGATACTGGTGGTTTCCGCAAAGATAATGCCCACGCAGGCATTTTTCTGCGCCTCATCCACCAACACCGAAAGCATCTGTGCCGGGCGGTTTTTCTTCATAAAGATAGGCGTTGTCCAAACGTCCAAGGCCCCTGCCGCAAGCAGTTTTTCGTAGAGATAGCCGTAAATCTGCGGATTCATATCGTCAATATTGGCTTCGATGATGGACAGCCTGCTCTCTGCGGCGCCATTGTATTCGCCCAAGTAAACCCGCAGTACATTGGGAATGGAAAGCTCATGACTGCCGGCCCCATAACCGATGCACTCCGTCACAAAGCCTTTGGGCAGGCTTTCGCTATAAACACCCAAAGCCCGCACAATACCCGCACCGGTAGGCGTCACGAGCTCTTTTTCCTCTGTACCGCGTTTGGTCTGCCAGCCGATTAACAATTCCGCCACAGCCGGAGCCGGGACAGGCAGAAGGCCATGTGCACATTTTACAAAACCACTGCCCACCGTCAATTCCGAAACAAATATGCGCTCGATTTCCAGATAATCCAGGCAGATAGCCGCACCCACGATATCGACAATGGAATCCACGGCCCCCACTTCATGGAAAGATACTTCCTCTGCCGGTTTGCCATGCACCTTGCCCTCGGCTTGGGCAATTTCCATAAAGATGGCTAGTGCCTGCTGTTTCACCGCCATATTTAATGAAGATTTTTCAATCAGTTCCCGGATATCCTTCATGCTGCGATGTGCATGATGATGTTCCTCACCATGATGTTTTTCCCCATGCGCCAGCAGATTTACCTCCACATAAAGAGAATGTATGCCCTTGCGCTGTGTCTCCTTTACGTCCAGCGCAAATTCATTTGCCATAGGCAGTTTGTTTAATTCCTTTTCCAGATAAGCCACGGGCACACCAGCCTGCAGCATTGCTCCCAAAAACATATTGCCGCTGATGCCGGCAAAACAGTCCAAATATAGCGCGCGCATTCCGTCACCTCAATTTATTAATCTTGCTGGCCAAGGCACCAGCGCCAAAACCATTGTCAATATTTACTACGGATACGCCCGTAGCACAGCTGTTCAGCATGGAAAGCAGGGCCGCTACGCCATTAAAGGATGCACCATAGCCCACACTGGTCGGCACTGCGATGACCGGCTTATCCGTAAGGCCGCCCACCACACTGGCCAGTGCCCCTTCCATACCGGCAATGACGATAATGACATTTGCCTGCTCGATATCCGGCAAATGGGCAAAGAGCCGATGTATCCCCGCCACACCGCAGTCATAATACGTTTTTACACAATTGCCAAAGAGATACGCCGTCAGCCTTGCTTCCTCGGCCACAGGGATATCGCTGGTTCCCGCCGTTAAAATCAGGATTTGATGCTGCTCATCCCGCACCTTGGACGCATCCCGGTCAAGGTAGACAGCCCTTGCTGTTTCATCATATTCCGCTTCGGGCACTTTTTCCAGCACCTTTTCGTAGTGCTCCCGCCTTGCTCGGGTGGCCAAAATATTGCCCTGGCTGTGCGTATACAGGGAATAAAAAATATCCCGTACTTGTTCCGGGGTCTTGCCCGCAGCGTAAATCACCTCCGGCATGCCCTGCCGCAGTTCCCGATGATGGTCAATGGCAGCAAACTGCATCTCCTCAAAGGGCGTTTCGGCAATTTTGTCCACCGCTTCATCTTCGGACAGAGTACCATCCTTATATGCCTGTAAAAGTTTTGCTATATCTGCTTTCTTCATACGGTCACCTCAATTCCTATATTATTATACTAGTTGAAGTATACTACAAGTCAAATGATATCTTCGACAAACAAAGCAAAAGCCCTCCCAAAAAGGAGGGCCAAAATCCACTGACATCAATTATCCCAAAAACTCCACATCCGCTCAGCCTGTGCCTGCTTCTTTTCTGCCTCTACCTCCTGCGCAATATTCAAATCCTTTTGCCCATAGCCCGGTGTGAGGTGAATATCGTTTGACAGCCATTCATCAGAGAACAGCGGCTTATCCATCAGGATGGCTCGAATTTGCGTCCTTGCCTTTTCCTGTGCCTTTTCACAACCAGCAGTCTGAATGAATTCGCCCAGCAGATGACCAATGGTTTGTAGGGAAGTTTCCTTCAATGCCCTGGTTGTAGGGTCTAATGCCGACAGGCGCAGAATGGGGAAGGTCTTGCTTTCATCGGAAGTCAGCATTCTATCCCCCTTCACGAGGAAACCTGCGTCCCGCAAATTTACCGCCAGTTCATCCGGCTCACAGCCATCCGGCAATTCTGCCAGCACCAGATGGCTCTCCGAACTTCCACAAAGCGTCTTTATGCCCGCATCATGCAGGCCTTTTTCCAGTGCCTTGGTATTTTTCAATACCTGCTCACAGTAAGCCTTAAAAGCGCTGCTGCCTGCCTCCAAAAATGTCGTTGCCAGTGCGGCCAGCACATTTTTTTTGACCATGGAATGACCGGTATTTAATACAGCATTGTCCATTTTATCCGCCAATTCCGCCGTCGTAAGGATGACCGCACTTTGCGGGCCATGCAGGGAATCCCCCGTAGGCAGGGTTACAACATCCGCATGAGGTACCGGCGACGGTGCACAGCCAGCGGCTACAGCTCCTGCATTCTGGCCGATATCCACCCAAAGATACGCCCCCACGCCTGCGGCAATCTCCTTGAACTTGGCATAGTCAATGGGCCGGGGATAATTTACCGGCGAGTAGATGATTAGCCGTGGCTTACGGGCTTTAGCCAGTTTTGCGACCCTGTCCAAATCAATCTGTTCCGTTTCCGGCTCAATGCTGAACGAAACAAACTCATACTGTAAATGTTCCCCCGTGCAATGTTCCGATTTGCGACGGTTGAACGAAAGTATCGTATCGCCTGTCGCAGCCAAAGCTTGAAATACTACACGCGAAGCGGCGGCAATATCGGCAATCCGCACAATCGCATGAGCCGCACCAAAGAGTTTTTCGGCCCGCTTGGCGGCAATGTCCTCCAATTTCAAATGACTCTGCACCGCATGATGGTCTAAGTGCCCATTGCCAAAAATACTGCCTTTCAAATAGGCACTAAACGGCGACACCGCATTCGAGGTGGGCAAAAGCGACAGCGTAAAGCGCTGCTTCTGTATCTCCGCCTGCAGCAGACCATATATTTCCGGGTCGAAAGCCGCCAGACTTTCGGTAAGCGTTTGATTCTGCATGGTCAATCCTGCTACTAAAAACATAAACAAAAGTGTATATGTCTTAGAAAAATTCCTTGTTCATCGTGCCCGTTTTCGCTATCCCGAAAGATAAGCTACTAGCGTTTGTATAGCACTCCGAAGGCGTTGACATCACACTCCTTGCTTCGCAAGGAGGTAAGTCTGTTCCCGACTAGCCATCGGTACATATATCGGAACTTGTGTTATTAAGCTACCCGATATTCTTTAGCATCTCTCAGATTAAGCGAAGCATTGAAATCCCTATCCGCTGTATAGCTACATTCTGGGCAAACATACACTCTGTCTTTGAGTTTCAGACCTTTATGTATATACCCGCAAGCATGGCAGGTTTTGGAACTTGGATAGAACCTGTCAACAGTTCTAAACTCTATGCCGATGATTTCTGCTTTGCGTTTCAGCTTAGACAGTAGGGAGAAAAATCTCTGTGCTGCCACAGCTTTTGCCAGATGCCTATTTTTCATCATGCCTTTGACGTTCAAGTCTTCCGTAGTAATAAAGCGTGGTTTTTGCTTCACTACCTCGTGAACGGTCTTGTTCTCATAATCCTCACGGATGTTGTCAATGCGTTGATGAAGTTTCTGTACCTTCAACTTTTGTTTTTCTATGTTTGCAGAGGCAGTAGCAGTCTTACCACCTTTCTTTTTTCTAAACTCATATTTACGGCTAAGGCACCTCTGCTCTCTCCGAAGCCGTTTCTCCAGTC
>CACZIV010000056.1 GCA_902781305.1 Pseudoselenomonas ruminantium | reverse complement strand
TTTGTTATCCGCAATCACGAATCACCGGCGGATATTCAGCGGCATTTCTTCGCTGACCGTACCGACCATCAGCAGGCGATGGAGAATGTACACTTTATCCTCGCGGAAAAAAGACGACAATAACTTGATAAAGGATGATCAATATGTGTAAGCAGAAATTTAACACCGCCCTGATTCACGGCGGGATTGATGGGGACAGCCGGACAGGCGCGGTCAATGTGCCCATTTATCAGACTTCGACTTTTAAGCAGGACGGCTTAGGGGAACTGCGGGAAGGGATTTGGGAGTATTCCCGCACGGGCAATCCGACAAGAGCGGCGCTCGAAGCCCTGATTGCCCAGCTGGAAGGCGGCGAAGCGGGCTTTGCGTTTGCATCGGGGATGGCGGCGATTACGGCGGTGTTGAGCCTGTTCCAAAGCAATGTAAAAATTCTCCTGTCGAGCAATGTGTATGGCGGCACCTTTCGCGTGCTGGACAAGGTGTTCAGCCGGTTCAATCTGACGTATTCGCTGGAAGATACGACGGATTTGGCGGCGCTCGAAAGGGAGTTTACGCCGAATGTCAAGGCCATCATCATTGAAAGTCCGGCTAATCCTTTGCTGACCATCACCGATATCCGGGCGGTGGCGGAAATCGCGCACCGTCATGGGGCGCTCGTGATTGTAGACAACACGTTTATGACGCCTTATCTGCAGCAGCCGTTGGCTTTGGGCGCGGATATCGTCGTCCATAGCGCTACGAAATATCTGGGCGGGCACAGCGATTTGGTCGCAGGGCTGGCGGTGGTCAAGACACGGGAGCTTGCCGACAAGCTCGCCTTTGTACAGAATTCCACAGGCGCGGTCTTAGGGCCGCAGGATGCGTTCCTGCTGATTCGGGGCATCAAGACTTTGGCAGTACGCCTTGACCGTCATGTGGAAAATGCCGCCTATCTGGCCGACTGGCTGGCGGGCAATTTGGAGGTGAAGAAGATTTACTATCCGGGGCTGACCAGTCATATCGGCTACGAAATCAATCAGCAGCAGGCGAAAAACGGCGGCGCGATGATTTCTTTTGAACTGGCAGAAGGGCATAATATCCGCAAGTTCTTCAAGGCGCTGCAGCTTATCGCCTTGGCGGAAAGCCTGGGCGGCGTGGAAAGTCTCGTCTGCCATCCGGCAACCATGACTCATGCCGCCATTCCGCGGGAAACGCGGGAGAAAATCGGCATTACGGATAACCTTATCCGCCTGTCGGTTGGCATTGAGGATAAGGCCGATTTGCTGGCGGATTTGAAACAGGCCATTGAGGAAAGCCGTATTTAACAGGGGGAGCGCAAGCATGCACTATTATCAGTCTATGCAGGAGCTCATCGGGCATACGCCGCTCGTTGAGCTGACACATTTCGATTTGCCGGAGGGCGTCCGGCTGTTTGCCAAATTAGAATTATGGAATCCCGGCGGCAGTGCCAAGGACCGCGTAGGCAGGGCGATGATTGCCGATGCCGAGGCCAAGGGGCTGTTAAAGCCTGACGGAACCATTATCGAGGCTACGGCAGGCAATACGGGGCTGGGCATTGCCTATGCCGCGCTGAACCGTGGCTATCGTGTAATCTTTGTGGTGCCGGAGAAATTTTCCGTGGAAAAGCAGACCTTGATGAAGGCTTTGGGCGCAGAACTGGTGCATACCCCCAGAGCGGGCGGCATGCTCGGCGCGGCGGAAAAGGCAGAGGAACTGCGTCAGCAGATTCCCGGAGCCATCACGCTGAAGCAGTTTGAAAATCCCGCCAATCCCCGTGCCCATTACGAAACGACCGGGCCGGAAATCTATGCCGACCTGGACGGGCAGGTGGATTACTTCGTCTCCGGGGCGGGCAGCGGCGGCACGTTTTCGGGCGTTATGCGCTACCTGAAAGAACAGAATCCGGCGATTACCGGGGTACTCGCGGACCCATATGGTTCCATTATTGGTGGCGGGGAGCATGGTGATTATGAAATTGAGGGGATTGGCAATGATTTTATTGCGGCAACGATGGACACATCGTTTATCGATAAGGTCTATAAGATTAAAGATGAAGAAGCTTTGGCTGGCGTAAGGCAGCTCGCGGGCCGGGAGGGAATCTTCGCGGGCAGTTCGAGCGGTGCAGCCTTGGCGGCGGCGTTGAAACTTGCGCATTCCGGCATTCAGGGCAATATCGTCCTGCCGGTTATCGACCGCGCGGAGCGCTACTTCAGCAAACATATTTTGGAGGGATGACGATGTCCTATCGCATAGCCTTGGCGTCCAGTGACGGCCTGCATATTGACCGCCACTTTGGCGCCAGCGATGGCTTTTTGATTGTGGAGGTGACCCAAGATGGCACCTTTGGGAAGGTCGAACGGCGGCAGGTAAAAGCGCCCTGTCAGCATGGCTATCACGATAATGGGGCAATGCTGGAAGCCGTGCAGGCATTAAGCGACTGCCGCTATGTGGTGGCGGAGGCCATCGGCCCCGGTGCACAGAAAGCACTCGAACGGCAGGACATCCTGCCACTGGAGATTGACGGGCAGACGGTGGATACGGCTGTGCCGAAAATCCATGATTATGAAGTGAAGAAACAACAGGCAAGTGTAGCGTATTGAGGAGTTAAACGAAAGGGGCTGTCGCTATGGATGAAAAGCGGGTCAGGGAGCTGCACCCATGCTTTGGAGCAAAGCAGCACAGGGGGCGTATCCATTTGCCGGTATGCCCCGGATGTAATTTGGAATGCCGTTTTTGCGACCGCAAGATTAACGATGTGGAAAACCGACCGGGGGTGACGGCGGCGGTTATTCAACCGGATGAAGCGGTCATGTATATCAAGCGGGCGCTGCAGTTCTGCCCGGAACTCAGCGTGGTGGGCATTGCGGGGCCGGGGGATACCCTGGCATCCGAC
This sequence comes from Pseudoselenomonas ruminantium, assembly GCA_902781305.1. Taxonomy (GTDB): domain Bacteria; phylum Bacillota; class Negativicutes; order Selenomonadales; family Selenomonadaceae; genus Selenomonas_A; species Selenomonas_A ruminantium_K. Next base: position 10,298 of record CACZIV010000056.1, on the reverse strand, counting down.
AGGGCCTTAGAGACGTTTCGCCTGATTGGGGATAAGTTTCCGCAGCTGCTCAAGTGCATGAGCACCAATGGGCTGCTTTTAAGCGAGCGGGCGCAGGACGTCATTGATGTGGGCATCGATACGCTGACGGTCACGGTCAATGCCGTAGACCCGGCGATTGAAGCCCAGATGATTAATGGGCTGGTCTATCATGGCAAGCGGTATACCGGTGAGGAAGCCGGCGCGCTCATCATTCAAAATCAGCTCGCAGGTATCCGCAAGGTGGCCGCCGCCGGTGTGGTGGTCAAGGTTAATACCGTGCTCGTCAATGAAATCAACCGTTTCCATATCGGGGCGATTGCCAAGGCAGTCAAGGAAGCAGGGGCAACGATTTATAACATCATTCCGCTGATTCCGCAGCATGATTTGAAAAATTGCGAGGCACCGAGCTGTGTGGATTTGGCGGTGGCGAGAAAAGAAGCAGGGAAACACATTGATGTATTCCGCCACTGCCAGCACTGCCGCGCAGATGCCGTGGGGGTACCGGGGAAAAATAACTTTAGCCAGGAAGTGTATAAGGGGCTCTTGCAGGCGAAAGAAACCTTTTCCCACGGTTGAATTAGACGTCAGAAAAAAGTTGTTTATGTAGAAGGGGAGTTTTGAATTATGGCAAAAGAAGGCTTACGTCAGATTGCAATTTACGGCAAAGGGGGTATCGGTAAATCGACGACCACGCAGAACCTTACCGCCGGTCTTACAGAACTCGGGAAAAATGTCATGGTGGTCGGTTGTGACCCCAAGGCGGATTCCACCCGCCTGCTGTTGGGCGGTCTTGCCCAAAAGACGGTACTCGATACGCTCCGCGATGAAGGGGAAGAAGTGGAGCTGGACAGCATTTTGAAAACCGGTTTTGGCGGCACCCGCTGTGTGGAATCCGGCGGCCCGGAACCGGGAGTCGGCTGTGCCGGACGTGGCATCATCACCTCGATTGGGCTATTGGAGCGTTTGGGCGCTTATACGGACGATTTGGACTATGTGTTCTATGACGTTTTGGGGGACGTGGTCTGCGGCGGCTTTGCCATGCCCATTCGCGAAGGCAAGGCCAAGGAAATCTACATCGTAGCGAGCGGCGAAATGATGTCCCTCTATGCGGCGAACAATATCTCCAAGGGGATTGCCCGCTATGCGGCGAAGGGCGGCGTTCGTCTGGGCGGCATCATCTGCAACAGCCGCAATGTAGACCGGGAACTGGAACTATTGCGTGCCTTTGCCGAGGAATTGGGGACCCAGCTTATCCACTTCGTGCCGCGTGACAATGTGGTACAGCATGCAGAAATCCACAAGGAAACGGTCATCCAGTACAAGCCGAAGGCCCATCAGGCAGACGAATACCGTGAGCTGGCGCGCAAAATTGAAGAAAATGAACTGTTCGTCATTCCAAAACCCATGACGCAGGACCGCTTGGAGGAAATCCTGCTCGAATACGGTTTGATGGACAACGTGGAAGACGATTATCGCATTTGACGGGAGGGAGAGCTTATGCCAAAGAAAATCAATCTGGATATTGCCTCCGTCGAGCAGCGGGAACAGCGCTTAGGTACCATTATCGCCTGGGATGGCACCACCGAAGAACTGCACAAGCAGTCCAGTTATGAACTGCGGGGACAACGGGAGCGGGGCGCAGGCTGTGGCGGCAACTGCCGCCTGTGCGAACTGTCGGGGCCGTTTACGCAAGGCTCCGTCTGCAGTGAGCAGATGGTGGAATGCCAGGCGGGCAATGTCCGCGATGCGGTGCTGATTCAGCATGCACCCATTGGCTGCGGCGGCGGACAGACCGTCTACAACAACATTTACCGCAATGGCCTGGTCATGCGCGGCTATAAGGCCGAGAATCTGCGCATCATCAACACCAATCTGATTGAGAGCGACATGGTGTTCGGTGCGGCAGACAAACTACGCCAGTCCATTGACGATGCCTTCGAGCGCTATCAGCCACAGGCAATCTTTGTCGCCTCCTCCTGCGCCACGGGCATTATCGGTGAGGATATCGAAAGCATTACGGACGAGAAGGAGGCAGAACTGGGGATACCCGTGGTGCCGCTCGCCTGCGAAGGTTTCCGGTCCAAGCACTGGAGTACCGGCTTTGATGCCACGCAGCATGGCATTTTGCGGCAGATTGTACGCAGGAATCCCACGAAAAAACAGGAGGATTTGGTCAATGTCATCAATCTTTGGGGTTCGGATGTCTTTTCGCCCATGCTGGCGCACTTGAATCTGCGGGTAAATTATGTCGTGGATTTGGCTTCGGTGGAAGAATTGGCACAGATGTCCGAAGCGGCGGCTACGGTGGGCTTTTGCTACACCTTGTCCTCCTATATGGCGGCAGCCTTGGAACAGCATTTCGGCGTGCCGGAGGTCAAGGCGCCCATGCCCTATGGCTTTGCGGGGACAGATGCGTGGTTGCGGGAACTGGCGAAAGTCACCCATCGGGAACATCTGGTGGAAAAATTCATTGCCGAAGAACACGCCCGCGTCAAGCCGAAGATTGAGGAACTCAAGAAAAAGCTCAAAGGCGTCAAGGGCTTTGTCGCTACGGGTTCTGCCTATGCGCATGGGCTTATACAGGTCTTGCGGGAGTTGGATGTGGAAGTGGACGGCTCGCTGACCTTCCATCATGACCCCGTTTACGACAGCGGCGACCAAAGAGAGGATTCGCTGGGCCATCTGAATGAGCATTATGGGCAGGTTAAAAACTTCCATGTGTCCAACCGCCAGCAGTATCAGCTCTATGCCTTCTTACAGGAAAACAAGCCGGACTTCCTGCTGATTCGCCATAACGGACTTGCACCGCTTGCTTCACGTTTAGGGATTCCTGCCGCGCCTTTGGGGGATGAACATATTGCCGTGGGCTATGACGGCATTGTGAATCTGGGCGAAACCATTTTGGAAATTTTGGCGCACAAGAAGTTCCATGACGATATCAAAAAACACGTCAAACTGCCGTATAAGAAGTGGTGGCTGGAACAGAAAGATGCCTATATTCTCGCCAAGCACCCCGAACTGGTGAAATTTGACGCGGACGAATATCGTGCCGAGCAGGAAAGAAAGGAGGCAGCCCATGCCTAAGATAAAAAAGGACAAGAACGGTCAGACCAATTCCATCAATCAGGTGCGCTACGGCTGTGCCCTGGGCGCGATGCATTCGGTCAGCGCAATTCCGGGAGCCATTCCCATCACCCATTGCGGCCCGGGCTGCGTGGACAAGCAGTACATGAGCCTGTCGTTTTACAACGGTTATCAGGGCGGCGGCTATTCTGGCGGTGCGGTACCGCCTAGCTCCAATCTGCAGGAAAAGGACGTCGTCTTTGGCGGCGCCAAGCACCTTGACCAGCTGATTGAGGCATCGCTCAAAATACTGGAGGGGGATTTGTTCGTCGTGCTCAACGGCTGTATCCCCGAAATCGTCGGCGATGACATCGGAGCCGTAGTGGCGCGTTATCAGGAAAAGGGCGTGCCCATTGTGTCTGCTGAAACAGGCGGCTTTAAGGGCAATAATTTCACGGGCCACGAAATCGTCACCGAAGCAATTATCGAGCAGTATGTGGATAAATATGCTCAGGACAAAGAGACGAAAAAGAAGGGCTTAATCAATGTCTGGTCGGAACTGCCATTCCAAAATACCTTTTGGCGCGGCGATTTGACGGAACTCAAGCGCATTCTGGAAGGGGCGGGCTGGGAGGTTAACATCCTCTTTGGCTATGGTTCCAAGGGCGTAAAAGAATGGCTGACCATTCCCAATGCCGAGTTCAATCTGGTGGTCGGCCCCTGGCTGGGCTTAAAGACAGCCAAACTGTTGGAGCGCAAATACGACCAGCCCTATCTGCATCTGCCGGTACTGCCTATCGGTGCCAAGCAGGTGGCTGAATTTTTGCGGGCGATTGCTGAATTTGCCAAGGAAAATGAAGTGCAGACCGAGCGCTTTATCAAGCAGGAGGAAAAGGAATACTACTATTATCTGGAATACTTCACGGACTTTTACGCCGAATACTGGTGGGGCCTGCCTGCGGTTTATTCCGTGGTCAGCGATGCTGCCTATAATCTGGCCATCAATAAATTCGTGGTCAATCAGTTGGGGCTTATTCCGGGCAAGCAGATTATCACCGACCATACGCCGGAAAAATATCATGAGGCCATTCGGGCAGAATACCAGAAACTCGCCGAAGACGTGGGAGCTGAGGTGGAATTTGTGGAGGATGGTTATATCGTCAATCAGCTGTTGAAACAGGAAGATTACGGGCATAAACCGCCGGTCATCTTTGGCACCAGCTGGGAACGCGATACCGTCAAGGAATTGAACGGACATATCGTGGAAGTCAGCTATCCCGTGTCCTATGATGTGGTGTTGAATAAAACGTATATTGGCTACCGGGGCGCGTTGACGCTGTTGGAAACCATCTTTACGACGGCAATCAGCCAGTCGGCATAAAAGGGCAGTGGATGAACACTGGCTAAATATCGGCAGGAAACTCCGTTGATGATTAACTATGCATCAACGGAGTTTCCTGTGTAAATTGCAGTTTGTCGGGAGTTCAATTCGTGGTAAAGGTATCCTGTTCATACGTTGTCAGGGGCGAACGGGGAGTACTTTTTCTGTTTCCCGCTAAACGACCCCCTCGCAAAATAGAGCTGTCCAGTTACCCGCGCCGGGCAGGCCAACGGCGCTTCTTTCAGCGTATTTGCTTAGCAACTTCCTACAGGGGCCGGCCTTCACTGCGTTCAGGCAGTCGCTCCTAACAGAAAAAGCACTCCCCGTTCGCCCCAAGCTACGACCTATGCAAGTGGCAAGAAATCGTTACTCCCGTCACAAGAACATCGATGTACTTGCGGCTTGTCACTGCGAAAATGACGTCTTATACGGACATCGCTTAGGGCGGAGGTGGTGATGCTTTTCGCCGTGGAACGACTGTCCGAACGCAGTGAGGACTGGCGCACAAACGGCATAAACTAAACACTGATATGAACATACGCGCCGCCGGTCTTGCCCGGCGCAGGTGCCTAAAAAGCCCCTACATTTACTTGTGGGTCATTTCGTGCAACGGCGAAAAGTATTACCACCTCCGCCCCCCCCACTGAGCTGTAACAGTCAAAATAAAGCTCGCAATAACATCGATAAACTGCAATTTATTTGTCTGTATAACTTATTTTTTTCGTGATAGGTGTGTTATGCAATAAGGGTAGAGGAAAATAATATTTGACAAAATATAGTTTGGAGGTCTATAATAAATTTATCTCACGATGTGGAATTAGGATTTAGTGAAAGAGGATTTGTTGATATGGATGCAATTTTTACCCGCACCAGTGTGCGCAGCTATGAGGAACGGCCGGTGGAGGCAGAGAAAATCGAAAAGATTCTGCGCGCGGCGATGGCAGCTCCTTCGGCGGTCAATCAGCAGCCTTGGGAGTTTTATGTGGTTACGAATAAAGCGGTATTGCAGGAACTTTCCGAAACCAGCCCGTATACCGCTATGACGGCTAAGGCTCCGGCGGCTCTGGTGTTTTGCTCCCGCAAGGAAAACATCATCGTGCCGGAGCTTATCGAAGTCGATATGGCACTGGCTACGGAAAATGCTTTGCTGGAGATTGAGGCGCAGGGCTTGGGCGGCGTTATGCTGGGCGTGGCACCCTTTGCTGACCGCATGGAAAAGGTCGCCAAGGCAATCAACCTGCCGGAACATTTGGCACCCTTTACCGTAGTTCCCTTCGGCTATCCGGCGAAGAAGAATCCCCAGCAGGACCGCTATGATGAAGGGCGGGTGCATTATGTGCGATAAATTGAACTTACAGCATATCCATCATGTGGCCATTATCGGCAGCAACTATGAGCGGAGCAGGCATTTTTATGTGGATATTCTGGGCTTTGCGGTGATTCGGGAAAATTACCGCGAGGAGCAGCAGGATTGGAAAATTGACCTGCGGCTTGCGGATGCCGAATTAGAACTCTTTATCAAAGAGGGCTGCCCGCCAAGGGCAGGTTGGCCGGGCAAAGAGGCTTATGGATTGCGGCATTTGGCTTTTCGTGTGGATTCCGTGGACGATACGGTTCGTAAATTAAATGCCTTGGGCATGGAGACAGAACCCATACGCTGTGATACCTTTACAGGGGAAAAGATGACGTTCTTCCATGATCCGGATGGACTCCCCATAGAAATTCATGAATAAAGACAAGCGCGGACGGCTTGACTGGTCAATTTGATTTGAACGGTCAGCCGCCCGCCTTATTATGTTGGTTAGAAATTATGGGTTACTTTGCCCGTATCAATAAGGTTGTGATTTTTGACATAGTCCAGCCAACCTGCCTGCAAGGTGGCAAGTTCGTTGGTGTCATCTTCCAACAGCGCATCGACTGGCTTTTTGTGATTGAAAATGCCATGGGAGGTGTCGGTGATGGTGGGATTGCGGTCATCCACATGGGCAAGCTGCTGATGGAAGTCCATATCAAAACTGTCCTCCGGCGGGCGGCTGTCCAGTACATCACGGGCTGTTTTGGTCTGGTGTTTTTTTTCGTCTTCGGGGTCAGCGGTCATTTTATCCAGAATTTGCGAAGTCTGCTCCAACTGCTGGCGCAGGTTGTCGAGATAGGAGGTATCGGTCTTGAAGGCCGCTTCCGGTGTTTTCCGTTTATCCGGTTCTACATTTTTGGCCTTGTTTTTCTTTTTGTAGGCCTTGGCGATAGCTGTTTCGACATCTTCCTCGTATTTTTTATCCTTGATATCGAGTTCGCCGCCGCCCTGCACATAACGCACCATTTTTTCGACCTGTTGCAGCAGGGGATTTTTGTCGGGGCTGTCGCCAGTGATTACGTCAAAGGCGGTCTTGATGTCTTCTAAGAATTGGTCATCCTTGCCAAAGTTTTTGACATAATCGTTGAGCTGGCTGGCAAGCTTGCCGAAAAGACCGCCGGAGATTTCCTGGGTGGAACGCAGCACAGCATCTCCTGCGTGTTCATAGGTATCGACAAAGATATTTTTGTCTTTTAACTGGTCATAGGCTTCAGAGTAGCTGGCATAAGGCTTCAAAATATCGCGGATGGTGTCGTGAATATCCTGCTTTAGCGTATTTTTCAGTTTAGCTTCGCTTTCTTCTACCTTGTTTTTCCCGTCAATAGTGGCGGTATTTTCGACAAGACCATCTTTGGCTGTCCAAGTGTAGTGCTGGCTTTTTATGGTGTCAATCGAATTCGGGTAACGATAGGCTAATTCCGGTGGTACATAGACGTTTAAGATGGGGAGGGGCTTAGAGGCTTCTTTTACTTTTTCGATTATAGCCAGTGTTTCCGGGGAAGCAGGCTTGGCGATGTCCATCAGGTTAACCTGTTCAATGCCGGAGTCAATGCGTGATAAATCTGTATTGGGGGTCCAGCTGAAGGGTTTTTTGTTTTGTTCCCGCTGTTCCATGACATCGGTTATGGCAGCCTGCATTTCGGCTAACTCATCAGTCTGGCTTTGCCCATCACGATAGGTGAGATAGGCGGTGCGGTTTAACTCGACCCAGTGACTCTTATAGCTTTCCTTTGCCCCGCTCAGTTCCACCTGATAGGCAGGGGCTTCTGCTGTTAATTTTTCGTTTTCTTTTGCCTGCTGTACTGCCTTGCTCGTGTCGATGGCAACACTAACATTAAGGTTGCTGCCATCCGCAGCTCGTCCGATAAGCATGGTTTTCCCTCCTTGTAAGCATCATGCGGATTTTTCCGCTGCCGCGTTCTGTTCCTTATATTCGGCTTGGAGTTTGTCCAGTCCGGACATGATGGCATCGTAAGTGTCCAGGCAGATTTGCGGCAAGTCCTTTTCCTTGGTGGCGGACTGATAATCACGGCGGAATATCGCTACGGTTTTTTCAATTTCCTGCCGGATTTCGGCAATTTTATCGGGATTGCCTTGAGCGACCTGTGCGGCCATGCTCAGAATGCAGTTGCTTACCGCCTCGACGGAGTAGGGGCCGCCCGGCCCGATTGCCCGTGCGGCTTCGGCATAGCTGGGCAGTACCGCAGGCATGGTGAATTTTTCGCCCAGCTTAAAGTGCCCGCCGGAATGATAATACGCCTGCCAGTTTAAATTGTCCTGCGCATGGTTTTGGATACTCTCCACAGTATCTTTATTGGCCACAGGCGGTAAGGGCAGTGGGTCACTTTTTTCTGTCACAGGCGCCACAGGTTCATTTTCTGGTGGCGAAAATTCGTTCATAAGCGCTTTGAATTCACCGTTTGTTTGTGGCTGTGATTGCGTATTGACCGCAGCCGAAGGGGAGTCGGTCAATTTGCTGATGTAAATACCCATTTGTACACCTCCAAAACAAAAAATACAATAATATATCCTTATGCAATCATATATCATCCTTTCTGTATATCGAATATTTGCGCAATTTTATAAGAGGGCAAGCCAAAAAAGCGGCTGACCAATTTAGGACAGTCGCTCACTTTCGCGGTATTGGTTTGTGGGTGATGATTTCGGCTAGTCGGGCTAACGGAAACTATATGCGGCGTATGCTGCCAACAGGACGATTCCGATGGAGATAATTACTCCTGTCAGGAGTACACCCGCATATACAAGCATTTTACGGTTTGATTTCACGAATATAACTCTCCTGCATACATCTGGATATCGGCATTGGGGATATATTTTATGAATATCCGTTGCGCATTTATGCGTCCAAAGGCTGTTTTAGTCATCGGTGAGTTTTATTTTACGATACATGGCGTAATACAGCCGTTCCTTTTCGACGCATTGTTCAAGTCTTTGTAGTAAAATCTGGACTTCTTCCTGCATTTCATCGTCCCAATATTGTACTTTATCGTATTCGCGAAGTGCAGCTAATGATTGGAGAATAGTTGAATGAAGCTGCTGATTATCGTTGACGTTCATGTTACCACTCCTTGACCTGGTTTAATAAAGGAATACATGATATCTGTTTCTTTATTACGTATATTATTCCCCCCCCCCATGGACTTTTCCTGCCGGAGGGGAAAGTTTTTTGGATTTTGCTCTTTTAGGCAAAAAAAGAACAGCTGACCAAGGCTGGTCAGCCGTTCTTGCTCGAGTTGGTTCTTATTTTTCGTGATTGAATGCAGGTTCGGCGATAAGTTCTGTGTCTGTGCCTGCTGTATCGTCTTCATACATATTTTCCATACGCGCAACAGCCAGCGTACTGACCACATCGCCGGTCACGTTGAGGGCGGTGTGAATCATGTCGATGGGGCGGAAGATGCCCACAATCATGCCCATGATGGCGGTGGGCAGGCCCATGGTGTTCAGCAGCATGATGGCGAGCACGATGCCGCTGGCGGGGATGCCCGGCGTACCAATGGAAATCAATGTGGTCAGGAAGATAAACATGGCCTGCTGTCCGAGCGTGAGGTCAACGCCGTAAATCTGGGAAACAAAGATGATGGTGACGGCGTAGTAAACCGCAATGCCGTTCATGTTGATAGTGGCGCCCAGTGGCAGGGAGAAGGAGGCCAGTTCGCTCTTGACGCGGAAATCCTCTTCCGTGACTTTGAGGCTGACCGGCAGGGTTCCGGAACTGCTCGTGGTGCTGAAGGCTACGAGCCATACACTGATAATCTTGCGGAAGAATTCCGTAAGCGGAATTTTGGCAATGACCTTGATGATGAACAAATACAGCAGCACGATAACGGAAAAGGCGCCCACATAGTGCGTCAGGATAAACATGCCCAAAGCACTGAACATGGCTGTGCCGTATTCGCCCACACTGCATGCCGCCAGTGCCAGTACCCCCAGAGGCGTAACCTTCATGACCAGGTCGGTGAGCTTGAACATGATGATGGTGCCCTCTGCGACGAATTTTTTTACGGTGCTGACCTTACTGCCCAACATGGTCATGACGATACCCAGGAAAGCGGCAAAGATGATGACCTGCATGATATTGCCCTCACTGAGTGCATGCAATGGGTTTGCGGGAATCATGCCCAGTATCGTGCTGCCCACGGTCATGGGCGCGGCCTCCTTGATGGGCTCGCCTGTCGCGATAATCTGGTCGGCGCTGAAGCCCTTGCCCGGCTGCATGAAGTTGGCAACCGCCAGACCGATGATGGTGGAGAGAATCGTGGTGATGACGTAAAAGCCCAAAACCTTGGAACCGATGCGACGCAGTTTGCCAATGTCCCCAATATTGGCAATGCCGCCGATGATGGAGAAGAAAATCAAGGGCACGACAATCATCTGAATCAGCCGCAGGAAGATATCGCCCACAGGCTGCAGGAACAGGATGTCTTTTTGAAAGATGATGCCGAGTACTGTGCCGAT